>JAJPZM010000436.1 GCA_021204335.1 Parabacteroides sp.
ATTATGAAGCTTTCTAAATTCAAATTTAATTTACCGGAAGAATTGATCGCTCTTCATCCTGCAAAAAACAGGGATGAATCCCGGATGATGGTTGTTCATCGCGATACCGGAGAAATTGAACATAAGGTATTCAAAGACCTGCTGAATTATTATGGTGATAAAGACGTATTTATCTTCAATAATACGAAGGTTTTTCCTGCCCGTCTGTACGGAAATAAAGAAAAGACCGGTGCGCGTATTGAAGTTTTCCTGTTGCGTGAACTGAACGAAGACCTGCGCTTATGGGATGTTTTGGTTGATCCCGCCCGTAAGATACGTATTGGCAACAAGCTTTATTTCGGCGAAGACGACTCGATGGTTGCCGAAGTAATCGATAACACGACTTCACGTGGCCGTACGCTGCGTTTCCTGTATGACGGCAACCATGATGAATTTAAAAAAGTATTATATGCTCTGGGTGAGACCCCGCTGCCTAAATATATCGACCGTCCGGTAGAACCGGAAGACGAAGATCGTTACCAGAATATCTTTGCAACGGAAGAAGGTGCTGTCGTAGCTCCTGCTGCGGGCTTGCATTTCAGCCGCGAGTTGATGAAACGTCTGGAGATTAAAGACTGTCGTTTCGCATTTCTGACCGTTCATTCCGGTTTGGGTAATTTCCGTGAAATTGACGTGGAAGACCTGACCAAGCATAAGATGGATTCCGAACAGATGGTTATCAATGCGGATGTCGTGAATATTGTTAATGAAGGTAAGGACGACGGCCGCCAGATATGTGCAGTCGGAACCTCTGTGATGCGTGCCATCGAAACGGCTGTGAGCACCGACGGGCATCTGAAAGAGTTCGAAGGATGGACGAATAAGTTTATCTTCCCTCCCTACGATTTCAGTGTGGCTACCAGCATGATCACGAACTTCCACATGTCATTGTCGACGCTGTTGATGATGACTGCCTCATTCGGCGGTTACGACCTAATCATGGATGTGTATGAAGTAGCTTTGAAAGAAAAGTACCGCTTCGGCGCATACGGCGATGCCATGCTGATCTTATAAAATGTGAACTATGGCTATTGCATACCTTGCTCTGGGTACGAATATAGGAAATAAAAGACGGAATATGATAACGGCCGCTGCGCTGTTAGCAGAAAGGGTGGGAGACGTTCTCGCCCTTTCCGGTTTTTATGAAACGGAACCTTGGGGGTTCCGGTCCGACAATACATTCCTGAATGCCGCCTTGCAACTCGAAACGGCTTTGCCACCGCTGGAACTGTTGGCAGCAACTCAGGCGATCGAGCTGGAAATGGGGCGTACGCACAAGAGCGACGGAACCTATCACGACCGTATCATCGACATCGATATATTACTGTACGACGATCTTGTTATGCAGACTTCGGAGCTTACCATACCGCATCCGCTTATGCTCGAACGGCTGTTTGTCATGGAACCTCTGTCCGAGATCGCTCCGAATGTAATTCATCCGGTATTCGGGAAGCCTGTTATTTCTCTTATGCCGGAGTGAAACAATTTATGTATTCACACTGTTTTTCCAACAACAACTAAAAGATAGAACAATGAATGATATAGAAAAAATCCTGACCGGTGGCGGGATGGTCTTCAAAAAGAAGGCTCAAGACGAAAATACCGGAGAACGGAAAATCAAATACTCTGATTTTCTGAAAGGTACCCATAAATCCGGCTCAGCTAAAATGAAAGCCGAATACAAGTATAAGAAAGCACTGCGAAACACAAAAAAGAAAAAATAATCGGCAATTATCGGTTATCAATTGCCAATTATTCTATATTTGTGCCCGAATTGATGTGGATAGATTTGTATTGCTTGCAACCACAGGAAAAAATGCTAAAAACAAGATACTTTCTTTGAGCCGTTCGGCGTACATATTCCTTCCGTTATCAATTCATTATTATTAATCGATTGTCGGTGTCGGGTTCAGTCTATAGTTTTTATAACTGTCACTTGTCATCTGTCAACTAATTTAAAAGTAATGAGTTATTTATTCACCTCCGAATCGGTGTCCGAAGGTCACCCCGATAAAGTAGCCGATCAGATATCGGATGCTTTGCTGGATGAGTTTCTTGCTTACGACAAGAACTCGAAAGTTGCTTGCGAAACCCTTGTTACAACCGGACAGGTTGTCTTGGCTGGAGAAGTTAAATCAAGTGCTTATGTAGATGTGCAGGATGTTGCGCGTAGCGTGATCGAAAAGATTGGTTACACGAAAAGTGAATACCAGTTTGAAGCGAAATCATGCGGCGTATTCTCGTCTATTCACGAACAGAGCGGCGACATTAACCGTGGTGTGGAACGCGAAGGCCCCTATAACCAGGGTGCCGGCGACCAGGGTATGATGTTTGGCTATGCAACCAACGAAACTGCCAATTACATGCCTCTGGCTCTCGACCTTTCACACAGTCTGTTATGGGAACTGGCAGAGATTCGCAAGAATGAAAACGACCTGATGCCTTACCTCCGTCCGGATGCAAAGAGCCAGGTCACTATTGAATATGATGACAACGGCAAGCCGTTGCGCATCGATACGATCGTTGTATCTACCCAGCACGACGAATTTATAGGTCCGAAAGGCATCAGCCAGGAAGAAGCCGATATCGCCATGCAGAAAAAGATTGCAGCCGATGTAAAGAACATCCTGATACCGCGTGTCAAAGCACAGTATCCGGCTCATGTTCAGGCGTTGTTCAATGATGATATCATTTACCATGTGAACCCGACCGGAAAGTTTGTGATCGGTGGCCCTCATGGTGATACAGGTCTGACAGGCCGTAAGATCATCGTTGATACGTATGGTGGCAAGGGTGCACACGGTGGTGGCGCGTTCTCCGGCAAAGACCCTTCGAAGGTAGACCGTTCGGCCGCTTATGCAGCCCGTCATATCGCCAAGAACTTGGTTGCCGCCGATGTAGCCGACGAAATGCTGGTGCAGGTATCTTACGCGATCGGTGTTGCCAAGCCGATGAATATTTTCGTGAATACCTTTGGCCGTTCAAATGTGAAGATGACGGATGGAGAGATTGCCGAAAAGATTTGGGATATCTTCGATATGCGTCCGAAAGCGATCGAAGAACGTCTGAAGTTGCGTAACCCGATCTATCTGGAAACTGCTTCCTACGGGCACATGGGGCGTAAGCCGGAAGTCGTTACCAAGACTTTCACCTCCCGTTACAACCCGCAACCTACAATTTGTGAAGTGGAGTTGTTCACCTGGGAAAAACTGGATTATGTAGATAAAGTAAAAGAAGCGTTCGGGCTCTGATATCCTGAATGAGTTATAGAAGGCGGTTATTGCATGTTATTGCGGTAACCGCTTTTTTGTAATAACTGAAAATTAATCATTTATAGATGGCGCTTAAATAATAAATTCATATATTTGGCTCCTAAGTAATCCCTAAATCTAAATTTATGCGTAGAA
The DNA here is from genome assembly GCA_021204335.1 of Parabacteroides sp. GTDB lineage: Bacteria > Bacteroidota > Bacteroidia > Bacteroidales > Tannerellaceae > Parabacteroides. The sequence goes on from JAJPZM010000436.1 coordinate 3,447, forward strand.
TTATTCAACTTCTTTCGCTGGCTGTAATTGTTTTATTGACGGCAGCATGTAGGGAGACTTCCTCGTTTAAGTACGAGTCGGTCCCTGATGATCTCATGAAAGCACGTATCTATACGTTGGACAACGGCTTGAAAGTCTATTTAACCGTGAACAAGGAGACTCCGCGCATCCAGACCTATATCGCTGTCCGGGTTGGCGGAAAAAATGACCCGGCTGAAACGACCGGGCTGGCTCATTATTTTGAACACCTGATGTTTAAAGGAACACAGAAATTCGGAACACAGAATTATGAAATGGAAAAACCGTTGCTTGATGAAATCGAGCAGTTGTTTGAAGTGTACCGGAAGACTACGGACGAAGGGGAACGGAAAGCCATTTACCATCGGATCGACAGTATATCTTACGAAGCGTCGAAGTATGCCATTCCCAACGAATATGACAAGTTGATGGCTTCTATCGGTGCAAACGGCACAAATGCCTATACAGGCTTCGATATGACTGTTTATACCGAAGATATTCCATCCAATCAAATCGATAACTGGGCAAAAATACAGGCCGACCGTTTTGAAAACAATGTAATTCGTGGTTTCCATACCGAATTGGAGACTGTTTACGAAGAAAAGAACATGTCTCTGACCAGTGATGGACGTAAAGTCTATGAAGCCGTCCTGAGCACTCTTTTCCCGGATCATCCCTATGGTACACAAACCGTCCTGGGAACGCAGGAAAACCTGAAAAATCCTTCTATCGTCAATATTAAAAATTACCATAATATCTGGTATGTCCCCAATAATATGGCTATTTGTATGTCCGGCGATTTCGATCCCGATCAGACGATTGCAATAATCAATAAATATTTCAGCCATTTGCAACCGAACCCGAATTTACCCAAATTGCCGGTCACGCACGAATCACCGATAAAAGCTCCCGTTGTAAAGGAAGTATTGGGTGTGGATGCTGAAAACGTAACACTGGGCTGGCGTTTCCCCGGTGCGACTTCTCCTGAACAGGATTTATTGGAATTGACCGGTGAAATTATCAATAATGGGAAAGCCGGCCTGTTGGATATCGACCTGGTACAACAGCAAAAGGTGCTCGACTGCTATGCCGGTACATACGGTATGGCGGATTATAATGCATTTGTTATGAGCGGCCGTCCTAAACAGGGACAAACGCTTGATGACGTGAAAGACCTGTTCCTGGCTGAGATCGACAAATTAAAGAAAGGAGACTTCGATGAGGGGTTGCTGGAAGCCGCTATCAACAATTACAAATTAATACAGATGTTCCGTCTGGATAATAATTACAGTCGTGCTGATATGTTTGTTTCCGCATTTATCAATGGCGCAGACTGGAAAGATGAAGTGGCCCAACTGGATCGGATGAGTAAAATCACCAAACCTCAGATCGTCGAATTTGCAAACAAATATTTCGGTGACAACTATGCCCTTATTTATAAACGGGAAGGAAAAGATCCGAATGAAAAGAAAATGGAAAAACCGGCAATCACTCCGATCGTGATGAACCGCGACAGTTCAAGCGCATTCCTGAAAGAAATCCAGGCTTCGGAAGTGACGCCGATCGAACCGGTCTTCCTCGATTATGACAAAGATTTGCAGAAGCTGACGGCTAAATCCGATATACCTGTCCTCTATAAACAAAATACGACGAACGATATCTTCTCCTTGATGTATGTGTTCGATATGGGAAATGATAACGATAAAGCAATGGGTGCGGCTTTCGAATATATGAAATATCTGGGAACCTCCACAAAAAGCCTGAAAGAGATAAATGAAGAATTCTATCGTCTGGCATGCTATTTCAGCGTATTTCCGGGGTCCGACCGTACATACGTCATGTTGCAGGGATTGCGTGAAAAAATGCCTCAGGCAATGGCTCTGTTTGAAGAACTACTCGCAGATGTTCAGGTAAATAAGGAAACATATACTAACCTGGCGGATGATATACTGAAGAAGAGAGCGGACGACAAGTTGAATCAGGGACAGAATTTTAATAAACTGATCCAATATGCTATCTGGGGCCCCAATTCGTCGGCCACTCATGTGTTGACCACTGCCGAGTTGCAACAGATGGATCCTCAGGAACTGGTAGACCGTATCCATCAGATAAACACTTACAAACATTCCATTTTGTATTACGGCCCGGAAAAGCCACAGGCGTTGCTGGATATCATCCAACAATACCATAATGTACCTGCTACTTTGAACCCGCTTCCGGAGGCGGTCGACTTTAAGCAACAGGGAACTGCCGGAAATAAGGTTTTGCTGGCGCAATACGATGCAAAACAAATCTATTTCTCTGCGGTCTCCAACCGGGGTGAAAAGTTTGATCCGGCTATCCAGCCCACATTGAACATGTATAATGAGTATTTCGGTGGTGGAATGAACTCCATCGTATTCCAGGAAATGCGCGAAGCCCGGGGACTGGCCTATTCAGCAGGCGCTTTCCTTATCCCGCCGCGTAAATTGAAATATCCGTATGTATACCGTACCTTTATAGCCACTCAAAATGATAAGATGATCGATGCCATGAAGGCGTTTGATGAAATTATCAACAATATGCCGGAATCTGAAAAAGCTTTCGAACTGGCTAAAGATGCATTGATCACCCGTTTGCGTACGGAACGTATTACGAAATCGGATGTGTTATGGTCTTACATGGATGCACAGGACCTGGGTTTAAATGTGGATAGCCGCAAAGAACTGTATGAAAAAGTACCGTCCATGACGCTTTCCGAAATAAAAGCCTTCCAGGAAAAATGGGTGAAAGATCGTAAATATACCTATTGTGTGCTTGGCGACGAAAAGGATCTGGACCTGAAAGGGCTTTCAGAATACGGTCCGATCACGAAGCTGAGTAAAGAGGAGTTATTCGGATATTGATTCATAAAAAAATGGAGAATTTTTAATTCTCCATTTTTTTATTATCCTTCTTCCTGTTGCACCTCTACCTCCTTCACCTTCCGGAACAAATCGGATGCAAAGATAAAATCATTCAATGCTTTATTATTGGAAGTAATAACCTCGTCTTTCGTTCCCTGCCATTCTTTTACGCCTTCTTTAATGAAAATGATATTCTCGCCGATATTCATTACCGAGTTCATATCGTGGGTGTTGATAACGGTAGTCATCTTATATTCGCTTGTAATGTCGTGGATCAGGTCGTCTATCAGCAACGACGTCTTAGGGTCGAGCCCCGAGTTCGGTTCGTCGCAAAACAGATATTTGGGATTCAGCGCAATGGCGCGTGCAATCGCCGCACGTTTCATCATACCGCCACTGATCTCCGACGGATAAAGATGTTCGGCATCCGACAGGTTTACGCGTTCCAGACAGAACATGGCTCTTTTCTCCCGCTCCTTATATGAATCTTTTGAAAACATATTGAGCGGAAACATCACGTTTTCGAGCACTGTCATGCTGTCGAACAGGGCAGATCCCTGGAACAGCATACCCATTTCTTTACGCAGCTGGTTCAGCTCGTTTTTACCCATCGATGTCAGATCGCGGCCGTCATACAGGATCTCTCCCGAATCCGGTTTCATCAGGCCGATAATGTTCTTGATCAGAACCGTTTTTCCGGAACCGCTTCGCCCGATGATCAGGTTGGTTTTCCCGGTTTCAAAAACCGTACTGATATCATGTAATACGGTACGGCCTTCGAATGATTTCGTTATATGTTTTACTTCTATCATCTTACGTAAGCATTAAATGAGTCATTATTACGTCTGCCAGCAGAATCATGATACTGCTCATTACGACAGCGTTCGTGCTGGCTTTACCTACTTCCAGCGCTCCGCCTTTCACATAATAACCGAAATAAGAGGCTATAGAGGCGATAATGAAGGCGTAAACTACCGATTTAATGATCGAATACCAGATATAGAATTCGTTGAAATAGAATTGCAACCCGTATTCGAAAGAGGCCGGCGTCATATCTGTTCCGGTGGAATGGCTGGCTGCTATACCGCCCAGAATACCGGTAAACATACTGAATATAACCAATACCGGAATAAAGATCATCAATCCGGCAATCTTAGGCATGATCAGGAAGTTGGCCGAGTTGACGCCCATAATCTCCATCGCGTCGATCTGTTCGGTCACGCGCATCGTCCCGATCTCCGAAGCGATATTACTCCCTACCTTTCCCGCCAGGATCAGACACATAATGGAAGATGAAAACTCCAGCAGGATAATTTCGCGGGTCGTATATCCGATCGTGAATTTTGGGATCAGTGGCGAACTGATATTCAGCGATATCTGAATGGCAATAACCGTACCGATAAAAACCGATATGATCACCACGATCCAGAGCGAGTCGACTCCCAATTTATAAATCTCTTTTATCAATTGTTTGAAGAACATGTTCCATCTGTTGGGTATCGATAGCGATTTCCCCATCAACATGACATATTCCCCCATTTGATGTAATGCTTTATTCATAATTCTATTGAATACTTATCTGTTACAGTCTGCAAATATAACTCAAATATGTCAACAACTGTTCACTGTTTAGGATTTATTGGACACTACCCGAAGTCGGATAAAGCGGGCGCGTATTACATATCCAGCATGGATAACCCTTTTAGCTCTACTGCGTAGTGAGACAGATTTTTCTTTATCGTAGTTACTTTTTCAGACAGAATAGCCATATTGATTTTGTGCGGATTACGTTTTATTTCTGCTATTAAAGCCTTATTCTCAAACCTGTTGAGGGCGATAAGGTCGATTTCGTTTTCCCCCTTTTTGTCCCAGTAATTGCCGATGTCGGTAATATCTTCGGTCTCGGCAATCTTTTCTCTGAAATAACGTTCCAGAATACGTCCGCTGTATTGTTCGTAATTTTTTAGAATATAATTTTCAAGCATATCGTTTTTCCCAAGTTCAATCATCGATAAGTTCGGAAAAATAAAGCGGAACCAGAACATCAGGTAATTGTCGTTCAGGCACCAGCGGCTATTCCGGCTCTCCGGTTTCGAAAACATGGGTTTGTTTTTACTGATCAGCGAATATTCTTTTTCCAGGTTGGTCAGATAAGCTCCTGTATTTTTCCCGATAATCGAATCGATCTCGCTTTGAGCCGTTTTGCCGGAGGCTATTAATTGCAGAATCGAGAAATAAGTGGTGTATTCGCGTCCGAACTCTGAAATAAGCAAGTCGCGCCCTTCCGATAAAAACGGAGAATCGGTCCGGACAGCATAACGGATCATCTTTTTAAATGTGATGGCACCGGATTCCATCAATAAAGTGACATACTTGGCTACCCCGCCGGTAATCAGGTAAAAAGCGAGCAGGTCTTCCGGAGTATAATCCGGATTATAGTCATAGAGAATCTCCTTGAGGGTAGAGACGCTGAATGGCTTCAGGATAATTTTGGAAGTAAGACGTCCGAATAAAGGCTCTTTGTTGTTTTCAAAAATCCGTTTCATCATGGAATAGATGGAACCACAAGCAATAAAATTGATTTTCGACTGCTCCTTATATCTATCCCATATATCCTGTATATCGCTGAAAATAGAACTGTTTATATTGTCGAACTCCTGAAATTCGTCGATAATCAGGGTAAAATGAGTTTTTGTTGCATAAATCATCAGTTGTTCGAATAAAGAACGGAAGTCGCTTACTTTTCCGTAAATATCCAGTCCCAGGCTTTCCTTGATTTCCTGTTGAAATTGTTCGCACAATAGAACCTCGCTTTTGCGGGAGACGAAAAGGTATAAAAATTTCTCTCCTTCCATACATTTGAGCAGCAAGGAGGTTTTACCGATGCGGCGACGGCCCACCATCACTGTAAAACAGGCAGTTCTGAGTGATTGCCTGTTTATTTCATGCAATAAATCCAGTTCTTTTTTCCTGTCATAGAATTTCATACCCTTTATTTTAATGATGATTAATGTAATGGCCATTACATTAATGGCTGTTACAAAAATATACTAATTCTCGTTATCTTCCAAATCCGGCAAGGTTATTCGTATGGCCGTATATAGGCCGTTTGCTTCCCATGACCGATTCGGATGAGCTTTCCAGCGTCCATCAATTCCTTCAGGTCGTTTAGGGCGGTATAGCGGGTACAATGGTTTATTCTCATGCTGGTGGTGCAGTTGACGCTCATCTGTGCTTTGACGTGCGACAGGATGTTTTCTGCCCGCTGTTCGGGAGTGAGCTTCTGTTGTTTGTCTTTTTTCACCAGTTCCAATCCGGCTTCCCGTATCTGCTCTTTCAGGGAGTTGGCGCAGCGGAAACTGACCGAGTCGGCTTCGGCAACAACTTTATTTTCCCGTTCTCATCTGTTTTTACCCGGCTTTTCAAGGTCGGAGTAAAATGCCCCAGACCGTCCAGCTCGATGCTGTTCCCTTCCGACAAATAGAACCCCATCCAGAAGTTCAACGCTTCCAACACCCCTTTTACGTCTGCCGACGAAATCGTACTCGATGTGGCAATCATCTTGCACATATATTTCGTGTCGAGCGTCCCCTGTGGAATAATCCGTGCATGAGGAAGTTGTTTATCTTCCCTGTCTCCTGGGACAGGCGTCTTGTACCAACCGAATTTCAAACTCATAACCGTATCTGTTTTAAATTAATATGATTATCCGCATGATGTCCGTTGATTTATTGAACATCATATGAAT
>JAJPZM010000204.1 GCA_021204335.1 Parabacteroides sp.
AACTGATCCCGCTTAAATCAACATATCGTGTCAATCCCATTAAATAATAGTTAATGGTAAATATGATCAGAAAGAGAATTAACGGATTACATACTATTTGATAACTGGCTATCAATAGTATCGGCAAAGAGATCAATCCTACAAGCATGATCATATTATTGGTAAGCAGAGATACAGTAATACCTCCTAATCCTAATAATAGAAGAACCGGGAAAAGCTTAGGTTGTATCGTTTTCACGTTATTCTCCATATACTTTCTATTTTACAGCCGTATTACGGGTTGTTAATCCCAGATATAATATTCTGCTACTCAGGGTACGCATTGACGAGTAAGGGAGCAATAGTCCTGTAAAATCTTCTACAGCTTCTCTGGTCGCATTGTTCAGATAAATATAGAGTGGAACAGATCCTGATCTTTCTTTCAAATTATTCAAAGAAACGTCATCACTGTTTTTCCAAACTCTGCAAGCGTTTGCAACAACGATATTGAAAGAAGCTTGACTGATCAGAGTAGATGGTATATTATGTGTTAGAATAGCCGGATGTTCTATTAATAAAATATTCGGTTTGTTTTCTTCGAGCAAATAATTATCGAATCCTTTGGCAAGTAAATAAGATGTATCCAAAGGAAAGTCTATACCTGCGATTAAATATTTTACTGTCAAACCTTGTTCTTCCCATTCTTCTTTCAGGTAATTAGCTATAAATGTTTTTCCTTCTTTACTTTCCAGGCTTAGCAAATTAATGACCAGCGTTTTTCCGGGGACTAATTTGTCATTTAGTTTATTGCAAGCATAATTGGCCGATATTCTATTACAGGTTTTGCGATAACCTCGGAATCTTAATTGTATATTACCAGTGAAAGCACCTAAAACAGGAGTGTTAGTCAACCTTTTTGTCCGTTCTGCATCACGCAATGTTCTATCCAGCAACTCTATAATAAGATTACAACCGATAATAAATATAAGACTGCCGATAAAAGCAGCAATGATTAAAATTCCACGTTTGCTTCCGTCGCTGATCAATGGAAAAGTAGCAGGAGTGATGACATTTAAAGTCGCCGAGGTTAATTGGATATTCTTTTGTTTTAATTTTGCTAAATTCAATCCATGTAATACTTCCAGATACGATTCTTCCGTAATGCGTATCTCTCGTTCTTTCCGGTTTATTTGTGTTCCGATGGGAGAGTATGTCTTATATTGATCTGCAAAGTCTTTTCTTCTTTTATCCAATACGTCCAATTCGGCTTTAGCTTTCGTATTTCTGATTATTTCTGTTAGCCATTGATTTACCATGGTTTCAATGGTGACACCTTCTTTAGAGTATTTGTATTCGTTGATATTGTTGGAAAGCTTTTCTATCTCTTTTTTCTGTTTCATCCATATTCTTTTTGTAACGCTGCAAATCTGAATTGCTATTTTGCGCATCATCTGAATTGAACGATTCAATTTCCGTTATTTTTCCATTGATAGTAGAAATACGGTCTAATGCATTAATAAAATCAGTATTCGTTTTAAATAACTTAGAGCGTGTATCCATTTGCTTTTCCAGCTGCGCTATTAATCTCGAAGAACTTTCGTATTCCCGTAAGGCAGCTTCATACCTGTCTTCATAGCTTGTATATGCAATAGCTATTGCTTTTGTTTGTTCAGTATAGTTGATTACTTTATTATCAATGTTGTATTCCGTTAAAGAATTTTCCATCTGATCCAATTTGCTACGTAGCACTTTTAGCTCCTTTTCATAATATTGGACAACGTCATTGGCTGACTTGTAACGTATGCCGTCATACGATTGGATAAGTTCGTCGGTAATCAGTTTCACCGTATTCATGGCAATACCCGGATCTGTCGATTGGAAAGATATTTCTATTAAATCGTTGTTGCTAATGCGCTTTACAGACACTGCTTTGAGGGCATTATAGCTATAATTGGGATGACTCCAGTTAAAGAGTCCGAAGAGAAAATTACCGGGTTCTTCTTTTTTATATTTGTTCAGGTTCTCAATTGTCTTATTTAATGAAGTTTTATCGATAAGAGACAAGACCTCTTTCGGGACTATATTTTGTAATTCCTTGTATTTCTTTGCGGTAATATAAAGGTTGTCTTTCTCTAAATCTCCATTTATCATATTCAATGCAAATAGGCGGATCAATACTTTTTCTAATGTACCTTTTGCTTTTGTGAGGTTTATCAGATTATCGAAGGTACTGTTGAGTTCGAAGAAACTTAATTTGTTGTCTTCTTCCAATCCGGAAGTAGAGGCAATACCTGTATAAATGCTGGTAGTTACAGTATATTTCTTTTGAATAAATTGTGAGAAATAGGCCACTAAAGCTGTTACTATCAAACAACCGAGAATCATTTGATAGCGAATTCTATGTAGAAAACGAACTATATAGAGTGGTATATTCATATTATTTATTCATTACTTTTACATTCGTAAGCATTTCCAAAAGGGTTATTGCATTATGTAAAGCGGCACGTCCTTCCTGATACGAAACAACGGCGGATGAACGTCTGCTTCTTTCCAATGAAAGTTCGATGATGCTTATTTTCTCATTAATAAAATCCTGTTCGGATATTTTCATTTGTGCATTGTATAATGCAGCCGCATCCGATTTCGCTTTTAAAACAGCCAACTGTTGTATAACCTGATTATAAGCTTCTAATATTTTAAGTTTTCTTTCTTCGATGGAAATTTCATATTCATATTCTATCTCTCTGAGCCGAGCCTGTTGAGCTCTTTTTTTCTGTTTTTGTCCGAATAGATCTCCAATAGGTATAGATAGTGCCATTCCTATATTAAATTGGTTCTGAGCTTTGGTATCGAATGCATACATTGAGCTCTCAATATCTGTGTTTTTAGTAAGAGCAGCAAGTTGTCCATATTGATATAAGCCGGAAATACGGAAATAATTCAACCATTTGCTTTGAACCTCTTTTAATGTAGCCTGTTCCTGATCTCGTCTGGCCTCGAATATTTGTACAGAAGGATGATCATAAGCAGATTCTAGAAATATGGAAAGCGGGGGTAGCTCGACATGTTCGTAATTATCTAAAGCAACTTGAATAGAGTCCGTATTCACGTTGGTTAGCGATATATCATTTTCAATTGCTGTCGTCCTGTTTTGTCTGGAGCTGTATGATATATGCAATAATAATAATGTGAGAATCAGCAATTTCTTCATAATATTTGTTGCTATACATTCTCCTTCTGAATAAACGCCGTAAACGTCTTGAAAATAATTCTCATATCCATACCGAAAGAAAACTCTTTCGCGTACTTGATATCCAGTTGTTTCCTTTCTTCTGCAGACATTTTTCCGGCATCACCTCGTTTCTCGACTTGCCACAATCCGGTTAAACCGGCGGGGCCATGAAACGGTGCACATATTCGTTGCTAGTCAGTAATTCTGCTTCATAAAGGGGAAGAGGGCGATTGCCGACTACCGACATATCACCTTTCAATATATTAAAAAGCTGGGGAAGTTCGTCTATACTGTATTTTCGGATGAAATGACCTATACGTGTGATACGCGGATCATTCTCCAGCTTGAAAAAAGTATTGGAACGTTCTGAGCGTTTTGTTTTCAGATAATCATTTTCAGATGTACTTAAGTTATCGGAGAATAAAAGAATTTCTTCCGCATTATCGTCAGAGATAACCAATTGCTGAGGAATCTCGGTGACAGAAGAAGACTCTACACTTTCTTCCTTTTCTTCTTCCGTTGTCTCTTTAGTATATTGGTTCAGCTTTTTATACTCTGCAAGCCGTTTGTCTGCATCCGAATACATGGAACGGAACTTGTAAAAATCAAAGATTTTATAATTACTGCCGACTCGTTTCGATTTGTAAACGATTTTACCTTTACTTTCCAGCCGTACTGCAAGTGTGGTCGCAATTAGTATAGGAGACAACATTAGAATTGCACAAGAAGAAGCCATTATGTCAAAAGTCCGTTTCCATAACGGCAGTTTGAATTCTGCCAAAGAGTGGGTCTGATTGTCATTCTTTATTTCTCTTTCTCTTTGAAGTCTGAAATCACCGAAAGCAGTTTATGCAATTCTTCTTTTGAGGAATCTTTCGAGATCATACAATCCACACCTGCTTTTAAATAAGGAAGTTTTTCTTCTTTGTTCAAAGGCTCATTGATTAGAATTATATAAAGGCTAGGGTATAGTTTGTGCAGCTGAGTGATTGTCGGGATATCAATTTCCGGTTCATCTTTTTCCCTGAATATACAAAAATTAATCTTGTCTATATGCGATAGACTGACTTTTATCTGTTGAAAAGTAATACACTCTACTATCCTGCAGTTGAGCGATTGCCGTAATTGAGTTAACAAAGGAGCATTGCTGCCCCAAAAGATATATTCCATAAATACTAGTGTTTTTCTTTACCCTGATACTTTCTGCCGCTTATCTTAAAAGCCGCTTAACCCTAATCCTTAATTCTTCAGGATTAAAAGGCTTCAGAATAAAATCTTCGGCTCCTTCCTCAAAAAGACGTATCCTGTTTGCACTACTCTCAACACTCGATAGAATTAATACAGGGATATGGTTAAATAGAGCATTCGCTTTCAGGTAAAGCAAAAACTCTTCTCCACTCATCTCCGGCATGTTCAGATCGGAAATAATTCCATCCGGTATATTGCCTTCATTTAGCCATGATATAGCTTTGATGGGATTTTCCTTATATGTAACATCATATAAGGAAGACAAATACAGCATTATAATTTTGCTATCTCAGGCTTATCATCAACTAGTAAAATCGACTCTTTCATGTTTTTTAAAGATGTATTGCCGTTTTATTATTTTAATTCTACAAAAGTAAAACATTATTTTGAATAAACATTATATAAATCAAAGGTTTTTAAGCTTTGGTTGTTCTTTTGTGTAAAGAATAATTATATGGAAATTATTAACTAAGTTTGCATGATGAATTTGTATCGTAAACTTTCTATGATAAGTAAAGCAATGAATATACCTTTTAAGGTCTTAATTATAAGTGTTATACATGCTGTCTTGTTGTCCGGTTGCCAGCCGGAAATGCCTGTTACGTCTTCTATAACGATTGATATGGACGGCTTTTCTGTTCCGGTAAATAAAGAATTATATGGATTGACTATTGAAGAAATTAACCATGCTGTGGATGGTGGCATATATGCTGAAATGATACAAAACCGTAGTTTCGAAGATGGGGTGCCTCCTTTAAACTGCCCGTATGACGCCGGCCGCAATGTGTTGACTACCCCTAATGGATGGACGATCCCTTTTATACGTCCGGATTCTGTGCCGGGTTGGCGGCGGGTATCTTCGGGTACTTATATCTACTTGGATAATAAGGAGCAGATTAATGATAAGAATCATCGTTCTTTGCTGGTCTCTGCGTCTGTTGCTCCCGGCTCGGGTGAGGGGGACGTTGTTGCGACTGGATATAACGGCCTTTCTATAAGGAAAGGGGAGAAGTATGAACTGTCTTTATTTATGAAAGGAGCAACAATGACTCCTAAAACGATAAGCATTGCTTTGTCCGATTCTGTGGCAGAAACGGCTTTGAGCGACGTCTTCAGAGTTTCACCTATGTATGAATGGAGAAAATACAAACATACATTTACGGCTACAGAAGATGCGGATAATGCGGTTCTATCTATTACCGCAGATAGTTCGGCAGTGTTCTGGCTGGATGTCGTTTCGTTATTTCCTCAAAAGACATGGCATGACAGGGCAAATGGCCTGCGTCCTGACCTGATGGAGATGGTTGCTTCACTGAAGCCCCGGTTTATCCGTTTCCCGGGTGGCAGTTTTGTGGAAGGATATACTGCCGGTACATTTCCTGTATGGCGGGAGACGACCGGGAATATTTCGGAACGAAAACATTTCTGGAATGTATGGGGATATGGTTCTACCAATGGAATGGGATACCACGAATATCTTCAGATGTGTGAGGATTTGGAAGCCGAACCGTTGTATGTTATTAATAGCGGTGTAACCAGTCAAAGCCGGCGTCCCCGTTATGAGGATATTACAGCTATGGATAAATTAGTGCAGGATGCTTTGGATGCAATTGCCTATGCAAACCGGCCTGCAGATTCAACATTTGGAGCCATGCGTGCCAAACAAGGCCATCCGGAGCCTTTTAATCTGAAATATGTGGAAATAGGTAGTGAAAACTATGGCCAGGAATATGAGAAACGTTTTAATCTTTTCAGGAAAGCGATCAATGAACAGTTTCCGGAAATAACAGTGATCAAGAGTTCGATGATTTCAGGAATGAACCGTTTGGAATGGACCGATTATCATTTTTATTCAGGGGAAGAATTTTTGATAGCAAACCATAACCGTTATGAAACCGGACAGTACTTAAGACGGTTCCCTTCTGTTTTTATCGGTGAATTCAGCATGGGAGATGCATCCTTGCAAGGAACTTTGCGTGCTGCGATAGGCGAGGCTTGCTTCCTTCTTGGCGTAGAAAACAGTCCCGAGGTGGTAAGGAGATTGGCCTATGCCCCTGTGCTGGGCAATGTGAATTACGATTTTCGGAGATATCCTGCCATTTCGTTTAATAATCACCAGGCAGTGGGTTCTCCTTCTTTTTATCTGTTGAAAATGTTGGCAGAGAACCGGGGAGATGAAGTCCTGAAAACTGAAATGGAAACATACAGCCGACCTCAGGTTACATTCGGCCGGGCTGCCATTGAATTGTTCGATAATAGCTATGACTTTGAGGATGTACGGATCGATGATGTTCCGGTTACGGATGCGACGGTAAAAACCGGAGGTTGGAATGTAGATAATGGCCGGTTGACTCCGGTTGCCAACCGCTGGAACTATATCCTGATGGGGGATTCTACGGCTCACGATTATACATTTTCCATGCGGGTAAGACGTACCAAAGGAAGCGGGCAAATCCAGCTTCGTGTTCGCGATAATGGAAAAGATGGGGATGCTTGCGATTATATAGCCATGGCTATTAATCCCGGAAGCTGTGAATTTTACCGTCAGTCAGGTGCTGTAAGGGATACATTGCGTTCGCCCCGGAGTTATTCTTTTGAAAGTAACCGCTGGTATGATTTAAAGATTGTTTGTAACGATGAAACGATCAGTTGTTATGTAGATAACGAGCAGGTACACCAGGTTGAATTACCACCGTTGCCCTCATTGGTCTCGGTGGCTACCTTGGATAAAGAGAACAATACGATATTGCTGAAAGTGGTAAATACGACTCAGCATGAAGAGAAAACAGCATTGGATGTCCTGGGTGTCAATGTAAGGAACGATGCAGAGGTTATTCAACTGACTGGAGAACCTTTGGGACGTAACACCTTTGCAGAACCGGAAAAGGTCGTTCCTTTGCAAAAAAGCATAACCTTTTCGCTGGGCGGTCCGATGGTTTATTCATTCCCGCCGAATTCAATCACGATTATGAAGTTGCAAATCGACTAAACAAATCTGGAAAGTACGATCAAACGTTTAAAGTTCGTTTCCGGGTTTGTGGAAATGTCTTTTCAATGTTTAAAGTTGACTTCCGGAAACCCGGAAACCGGTTTTCACCATTAAAAAATGCCTTCCGGATTTCCGGAAAGCATTTTTAAACGTTTGATGGGCATTTCCGGAAATCCGGAAAGCTTTTTTAATGAACTAACATTTCGGGAGTGATGCGAACGAACTTGTCGGCATCCGCCTTGCGCAGTTTCACGCTACCGTCGTTCCAGTTGGATGGCCAGCCGCCGATGATATGTCCGAGGAATACCACTTTGATTTCATGCAAGCCTTTTGCTAAAGCGGCTGATGAGTCGTGACGTGAAAAACGTTTTACTTCACCACCGTTGTTGACAAGCAGTTTGCCGTCGATCCAAACTTCTTCATTATCGGAAGATATATAGTAAACGCCGTTTTCCGGGATGTTTACATAACCGGTTGCAACAGCTGCATACTGTTTTACACCTCTCATCGATTCGCTGCTCTTTACTACGCTGGTCAGTTCGCGCAAATCTTTCATGGTTGATTTCTTCCAGTCTTTTACGTCGGCCAGCTTGGATGATTCAAGGAACATGCCGTCAGTAACCTGCATTTCCAGTCCCGGAGTTGTTTTAGCTACTTCCTTAGCCGGAGCCAATGCCTGCTTCTCTACAGTGATCGTACGAGTCTTGCTCATCTTGCCGGAAGGCAATACGGAACGGATCTTCAATACGCCTGATTCGGTGAACTCGATAGGAGCGGAATAAACGGTCGATTCCGGTGTCGGTTCTGTGCCGTCGATCGTGTACACCACTTTCATAGGACGGGAAGTCTTGAATTCAAGAGATGCTTTGTCGGTAAATGCAACGAAGTTACAAGAGCCGTTCGGTTGTTCCGGTTGCGGGATATAGTAGTTGATATTGTGTGCATCCAGGCGAACCAAAGCGTTGTCCAGTCTGCGTTCGAAATCCTTGTAGTCTTTGCGGTTAAGCGGCGACCAGCCGATTTCAGCCAAAGCCAGCATACGGGGATACATGCGGTATTCCATCAAATCGGTATTATACATATATTCCGACCAGTTGTTGCACTGAACTCCGATGATGTGCTGGCCTTTGCCTGTTGCAACCAACGTATCGGGGATCGGGTTGTAATTATATACTTTTTCGATTAAAGCCAAGCCGCCGATAGTAACCGGTTCGATCTTGTAATCGCCTTCATATTGGTCGAGATACATGCCCTGGCTTCCCGGAGTCATAATAACATCGTGATCCATATTGGCTGCGGCGATACCACCGTCTTCACCACGCCATGACATAACGGTTGCCGATGGAGCAAGGCCGCCTTCCAGGATTTCATCCCAGCCGATAATCTTCTTGCCATGTTTGCCGGCCAGATATTTTTCCATGCGTTGTACGAAATAACTCTGCAAACGTTCTTCCGCGCTATGCTGTTTGTCGCCTTTCAAGCCTTCTTCGCGAATACGTTTCTGGCAAAGCGGACAGTTTTTCCAGCTGATCTTCGGGCACTCGTCGCCACCGATATGGAAGTATTCGCTGGGGAACAGCGGAGCGATTTCGTCGATTACATCTTCCAGGAACTTGAATGTTTCTTCCTTGCCTGCGCACATAACGATATCTTCAACACCCCAGATGATACGCGGAGTGCCCTGTTCGCCTTTGCAGGACAATTCGGGATAAGCTGCAATAGCTGCCATCTCGTGTCCCGGCAGTTCCAGTTCGGGAATAACGGTGATGAAACGGTCGGCTGCATATTTCACAACATCCTTGATTTCTTCCTGTGTATAGAAGCCGCCGTATTCAGTGCCTTCGCCTTCGATGCGTTTAGCACCGATTTCAGTCAACTTCGGATATTTCTTGATTTCGATACGCCATCCCTGGTCGTCGGTTAGGTGCCAGTGCAGGCGGTTGACTTTGAACAATGACAATACGTCGATCTGTTTCTTTACGTTCTCAACCGGAATAAAATGGCGGCATGGGTCGAGCATGAAGCCACGATAACCGAAACGCGGTTCGTCTTTTACAGATACACATGGAGCAGTCCATGCAATGCCGTTTACAACGGCCGGGCTTTCAATTTCGGCAGGCAACAATTGCATGAATGTCTGCATGCCATAGAACAAGCCTTGCGGAGTTTTTGCTTTTACAACAGCGCCATTAGTGGTTACGTCGAGTGTATAGCCTTCATTGTTTACGTCCAATGCTTCGTCGATGACCAATGAGATCCCGTTGGAAACTTCTTTGTCGCCTACCGTCACCTGATAGCCTGTTGCCAGGTTTATCTTCGATGCAAAGAACTCGGCTACGATCTTAGCTCCCGGGGTGGAAGCCTGGAAAGCCATGTTTTTGCCTACTTTAAAGACTCCTTCATTCTGAGTCAGACTTACAGGTACGGGAATTACATTGATACCCTGGTTATAAGGCATCTGTTTTGTAGGCCCTTCGCTGCATGACGCAAGGATACATAGTGCTGCGCCTGCACACATTGAAATGAGCTTCTTCATGTTTTAAATGATAAGTTTATTGATAATTGTGAATTTTGTTTATGATTATCCGCATAATGTCCTATTATAAATTCTGGATTTGAAGTCGGAG
>JAJPZM010000083.1 GCA_021204335.1 Parabacteroides sp.
TACCGAAATAAACAATAACTAAAGGGGCTATCCACTTTTTGGACAGCCCCTTCTACTCAAGCTCCTTTCTCAATAAACTATACACATGAATATCCGTATACTCCCCGGAAGAAAGTAATTCCCCGTCGCGTTCCGTCCCTTCCAGCATAAAGCCTAAGCGTTGGGGAATGGCGTTGCTGGGCTGGTTGCCTACGGCACAACGTATCTGGATGCGGTTGAAGCCTTTTTCTACGAAAGCCCATTCGCAAAGATAACGGACTGCCTGCGTGATAAGACCCTTTCCGCGATATTCGGGAAGCAACCAATAGCCGATTTCCGTCCGGTGGTTATTTCGGTCGGAGAAGTGGAAGCCTATCAGTCCGCAGATTTCTTTTCCTTTTTCAATTAGAAATACCGGGTCACGCTCCTCGTAAGGTACTTTCAAAAAAGACTCTAGAAAAGATTGTTCGTCGGCAGCGCTTTTAAGCCCGTCGATAAACGGCAGCCAGATGCGAAGGTCATCCCTGTTCTTGTCGATGGCTTCGAATATGGGAGTCGCATCGTCGTAATATACTTCGCGGATTGTGTAGTGAGGCACGCCGAATACGGAAGCGTGGGGACGGATACTCTTTTGAAAAGCCTTGCGCACTTTATCCCCTCTGTAATACACCTCGCCGCAATACTCGAATCCTAAAGAGTCTATCAAACGGAGCATATATTGATTATCGTAGTTGGTATCTACCCGGAATTCATAAATACCTTTCTCGCGACTGACTTCTTCTGCCTGCAGCATAAAACGTTTTGCCATGCCCTGGCGCTTCATCTCATCAGCAACAGCGAGGCGGTGGACAATCATATATGGCAACTCGTTCAGCCATTTCCCTTCAATCACTTGATAAGCCGGTTCGCCATCGAAGGAGATAACGCCGTAGGTGAGAACTACATTTTCTTTGTTACAAAAAAACATATCCGTTGCCCGACTTGATATCCTGAGCAATATTTTCGAGTGCAGGATAATTCTCATCCCATTGCCGGCTATTCAGCCGGTTCATCTGTGCTTTGGCCTGGCCGATGATTTCCCAGATACGTGCTATGTCTGATTCTTCCGCTTTGCGGAATAGTAAGTCTGAATTGTCCATATTCTATTCTTATATTTCGGTGAATGCAAATATAAGGATATATTTCGGGCAAGAGGATATTTTTTGAAGAAGTGGCGTTCGGAAAGAAAGAGAGCCTGTCTATCCGGAGTTGGATAAAGACAGGCTCTGCCTTTGTTTTATTGTTGGTTAGAATTCGTAGTGGAAACCAAAGTTTAGGTCTTCAGAACTCAAACTGATGCCGGATGTGCTGTTGGCATATTTATAATCGTCGCGATAACCGGCAAATCCATATTTGGCAACGAATGTCAGGTTCTTGCATATTTCGAGTGCAATACCCGGCTTGATACCGATTTCGAAACCGTTGATGTTATCGTCATATTCTTTTGCATAAGTTGAAACACCTACGCAGCCATCCAGGAACAAACGGATAATGCCTTTTTCGAAAAATGAGTAACGGGCATAAGGTGCAAAATTAAAAGCATTTGCTTTGACACCGTCTTGTTTAACATGTGTGTAGCCGATTTCTGCTGCAATCGCCCATGTCTTGTTCAGGTTATAACCGACTTCCGGAGCAATCGTAAAATTTGTCCGGTCAATGTTTTTTGTCGTGAGTCAGATCGAATGAACCACCCACATAAACCTGTGCATCAGCACCAATGATTGCCAGGAGTGCAACCATCAAAGTAAAAACTAACTTTTTCATCTTTGCTTGTATTTATACGTTAAATGTAAACGGGCGCAAAGATATACAAAAATAAACACATGTTGTACGACATAAATATTTTATTGTTTGTCTTGCTTATTACAGAATATCCTTAACTTTGCCGCCGTAACAATTAACAAAAAGCATTATGTCAGTTGCAAAGAGGGATTTAGATGATACAAGAAAGGTGACGACACATCGCCTGATAGAAATGAAACAACGTGGAGAAAAAATTTCTATGTTGACGGCTTACGACTATTCAATGGCTAAACTGATCGATCAGGCAGGCATGGATGTTATCCTGGTTGGCGACTCGGCCTCCAATGTAATGGCTGGAAATGTAACGACACTCCCTATTACGTTGGATCAGATGATCTACCATGGCAAATCTGTAATGAAAGCTGTAAAAAGAGCATTGGTCGTAGTGGATCTGCCTTTCGGTACTTATCAGGGAAACTCAAAAGAGGCATTGGCTTCCGCCATTCGTGTGATGAAGGAAACACATGCCGACTGTATTAAACTGGAAGGCGGAGCCGAGATTCGTGAGTCGGTAGAGCGCATCCTTTGTGCCGGTATTCCTATTATGGGGCACCTGGGTTTGACACCTCAGTCTATCAATAAATTCGGAACCTATACCGTTCGTGCCCGCGAAGAGGCAGAAGCCCAGAAACTGGTCGACGACGCTCATCTGCTGGAAGAGATCGGCTGTTTTGCCATCGTTCTTGAAAAGATTCCGGCAGAGCTGGCAGCCCGTGTGGCTTCCGAACTGACTATTCCTATTATCGGTATCGGTGCCGGTGGCGGTGTAGACGGTCAGGTATTGGTGATGCATGATATGTTGGGAATAAATATGGGATTCTCTCCCCGTTTCCTTCGTCGCTATGCCAGCATCGGAGATGAAATAACTCGTGCCGTTCAAGCTTATATAGAAGATGTAAAGACGCAGGACTTCCCGAACGAGAAGGAACAATATTAAAACAGTAGTGTCACTGTGGTGGCACTACTATGCCATGCCGATAGCACTACTGTGCCGTAAGCATGGCACAACTATGTCACTACAGTAGCACAATAGTTGCATGCGGCAAGACAAATACTTTTAAGTAGGTTTGATAAGTTATGAAATATAATTTTTGATAGGCGCTGCATCGTCCGGTAGTGGCAAGACAACGTTCACACTGGGACTGCTCCGGACTTTGAAGAACCGGGGCGGGAAAGTCCGTCCCTTTAAATGCGGGCCGGACTATATCGATACGCGCCATCATAAGATGGCAGCCGGTTGTCCTTCCATCAATCTGGATAGTTTCATGATGTCGGAGCAGCATATTCATGATTTGTACGCACGTTATACTTTGGATGCCGATTATGCAGTAACCGAAGGAGCCATGGAGCTTTTCGACGGATACGACGGCATGCAGGGGAGTAGTGCCGAAATAGCCGGTTTATTACATATTCCGGTGGTGCTTATTGTCAATGCCAAAAGCACAGCTTACTCGGTTGCACCTCTCTTATATGGTTTCAAGAACTTTCATAAAGAGATTAATCTTGTTGGCGCTGTCTTTAATTTTGTCGCTTCCGAAAGTCATTATTCGTTTCTGAAACAGGCTTGCCGGGATGCCTGTGTAGAAGCGTTGGGCTACTTGCCCAAGCAGGCGGATGTCGAAATACCCAGCCGCCATCTGGGATTGACGCTCGACGAATCTTTCTGTTTCGATACGTTTGCCGACCGGGTTGCCGAGTTAGTAGAGAAACATGTCGATATCGACCGGCTTCTGGAACTAACGGCTTATCATGCCGATGCTATCCCCGGAATGATTCAGCCGAAAGCGGCGGCATCTTCCTTGAAAATATCCGTCGCTCGTGATGCCGCTTTCAACTTTGCCTACGAGGAGAATATTCAGCTTTTGCATCAATTGGGAAAAGTGACCTTCTTTAGCCCTTTGAAAGATGCGGCTTTGCCCGAATCCGATTTTGTGTATTTGCCGGGCGGGTATCCGGAATTGTATTTGTCGGAATTAGCATCGAACCGGACGATGCTCAACTCGGTACGCAATTATGTCGAGGCGGGCGGAAAGTTGCTTGCCGAATGTGGCGGAATGATGTATTTGTGTAGCGAGATAAAGTCGGCGGAAGGAGAATCATTCCCGATGGTCGGCTTGTTGAATCAGTCAGCCACGATGGAGCAAATGAAGCTTCGTCTGGGATACCGCACTTTACATTATAAAGAATATACTTTGAAGGGACATGAGTTCCATTACTCCCACGTCGATACTCAGGGGGAGAAATTAGCCTCTGTTGCCACAGCCTTTACGGCAAAAGGGAGCTCTGTCGATACTCCTTTATACCGCTATAAAAATCTATTGGCCGGATATACACATCTCTATTGGGGAGATCCGTCAAGGAACCAGTGGTTTATCGACTATCTGAACGGAAAGCTCTAACTATTACCTGTGCTTCCGGTTCTCTTATTTATTATAATCCTGTTATATTTTCCGGATATCTGCTTGTTTTACCGAAATAATCCTTATTTTCGTGAAAACAAATAACTCACTACCATGGTAAATACTATTTTTCTCGGTATCGCAATCGTTGCTTCGGCGATATTCCTGATACAATTCATCATGTCTGTTTTCTTTGGCGATCTGGATACGGATACGGACGTGGATGTCGATCTCGGCAGCGTTGTCTCTTTTAAAGGGCTTACCCATTTTTGTATCGGTTTCGGATGGTATATGTATATTGCCAAAAGTACGGCTATCGCAACTTTTTTGATTGGTATATCGATCGGGTTGGTATTCGTGTTCATCTTGTGGTTTCTCTACAAGAAAGCCTATCAGCTGCAAAAAGAGAATAAGCCGGAGAAAACGGAAGCGCTGGTCGGAAGGGAATGTACGATCTATGCCCACGACGGCATTCGTTATATTGTGCAGGTTGCAGTAAACGGCGCACTGCGCGAAGTCGAAGTCCGTTCGCTGGAAGATAAAAAGTATCAGACCGGAGACTGCACCGTTATCTGTAAAGTAGAATCGGGAATAATATATATACAGTAATAAATAATAAACTCAGCTTTAAGTTATGACACAGGAAATGTTAATCATGGTAGCCATCCTTGTAGGGGTTATCATTATTTCTTTTATCGGAATCCTTTCCCGTTACCGGAAATGTAAGAGTGACGAGGTATTGGTTGTGTATGGTAAGACAGCCGGCGAGAAATCGGCCAAGCTTTATCATGGTGGAGCCGCATTCGTATGGCCGATTATCCAAGGGTATGAATTCCTCTCCATGAAACCCCTTCAGATCGATTGTAAACTGACCGGCGCCTTGTCGGCACAGAATATCCGCGTAGACGTGCCGACCACTATTACGGTGGCTATCAGCACCGACCCGGAAGTGATGCAGAATGCAGCCGAACGTCTGCTGGGTTTGCAGCCGGAAGACAAGCAGAACCTGATCACCGATGTCGTTTACGGGCAAATGCGTCTGGTTATTGCCGATATGACGATCGAGGAACTCAACTCCGACCGCGATAAATTCCTGTCCAAAGTACGCGACAATATCGATACCGAATTGCGCAAGTTCGGTCTTTACCTGATGAACATCAATATCAGCGATATCCGCGATGCTGCCAATTATATCGTCAACCTTGGTAAAGAAGCCGGAAGCAAAGCGTTGAACGAAGCGCAGGCCAATATCGAAGAACAGGAGAAACTGGGAGCCATCAAGATAGCCAACCAGATCCGCGAACGCGAAACAACGGTTGCCGAAACCCGCAAAGACCAGGATATTGCCATTGCCGAAACCAAGAAGCAACAGGAAATATCCGTAGCCAATGCCGACAAAGAGCGTATCGCTCAGGTTACTGTAGCCAATGCCGACAAGGAATCGCAGGTGGCTCGTGCCGAAGCCGACAAGAATATCAATATCGAAAAAGCAAATACCGAAAAGGAAAGCCGTATTGCCGAGCTGAATTCTGAGATGGAGATCAAGAAAGCGGATGCCGGAAAGAAAGCCGCTGTTGGACGAAATGAAGCCAACAAAGACGTAGCCAAGTCGGATGCCGAACTGGCAGTTACCCAGGCAGAAGCCAGTAAGCAAGCCGGTGAAGCCGCAGCCCGTTCGGAAGCATCTGTCCAGGCTGCCCGCGAAATAGCCCAGCGCGAAGTGGAAGAAGCCAAAGCCAAGAAGGTCGAATCGGCCTTAAAAGCCCAGAAAATCGTTCCGGCAGAGATCGCCCGCCAGGAAGCCATCCTTCAGGCGGAAGCCGTTGCCGAAAAGATGATCCGCGAAGCCGAAGCAAAAGCAAAGGCAACATTGGCTCAGGCGGAAGCCGAAGCCCGTGCCATCCAGATGAAGCTGGAAGCCGAAGCCGACGGTAAAAAGAAATCATTACTGGCCGAAGCCGAAGGTTTCAAAGCCATGGTGGAAGCAGCCGAATCGAATCCTGCCATCGCCATCCAGTATAAGATGGTGGATCAGTGGAAAGAAATTGCCGGCGAACAGGTGAAGGCCTTCGAACATATACAGCTGGGCGACATCACCGTATTCGACGGTGGCCAGGGCACAACCGGCAATTTCCTGAACCAACTGGTCAAGACCGTTGCCCCCCCAGTCTCGGTGTTTTGGATAAACTGCCTATCGGCGATACCGTAAAAGGCATCATACACCCGGAAGAAAAGGACGATAAAAAAGACAAGAAAGATACAACAAAGAAATAAAAATGAGAATTTATACCAGAGGAGGGGATAAAGGCCGTACCGGTATTCATGGCGGCGAACGGGTCGACAAAGATGATATCCGTATCGAAGCCAACGGCACGCTCGACGGAGTAAATGCACAAATCGGTATCGTGCGGGCTTTATTACCCGCTGAGCATGCATGGCAGGACGTTCTGGGAAAGATACAACGGGAACTGATGGTTGTCATGTCGCACGTGGCAACCCCTTCCGCTATCCGCGACAAGAATCCGAATGCTTTGTCGGACGACCTGGTCGCTTTCTGCGAACAACAAATGGACAGCTTGATGGAAAAGATGCCCGATAATGGTTTCTTTATCCTTCCGGGCGGTACGCTGGTCTCCGCCCATCTGCAACTGGCACGTACGATTGTCCGTCGTGCCGAACGTCGCCTGTGGACACTTAACAGGCAGGATCCAGTAGAAGATAGCATTCTTCAATTTACCAATCGCCTGTCCGATTTGCTGTTTACAATGGCTCGTTATGAGATGTTCTGCCAGGATCATACCGAGGAGCGATGGCAATCCTTTTTGTATAAGAGAAAAAAAATAAAGCGACTATAAGTCGCTTTATTTTTATATGGCAACATCCTGCCAATTTCCTTTTATTAATTCCCTGGTAGTTTTGAATCCTGCCTCTTTCAATAAATTGAATGCTTCTTCGCGACCATCATTCACCAAGTCGGGATAATGGCTGTCGGAGTTGACCATTACCGGAATGCCTCTCTTTAGAAGCTCTCCCAGATACTCTTTGCGAGGGAATAGCTGTTGTTTCTTTTGCAGATTCTTTGTATTGATTTCAACCATAAGCCCTTTTTCTGCGATCAAGTCGAGAACAGCCCTAAATGGTTCCTGATACCAATCGGCATCAAACGAGAAACCTTCGCACTTGTGTCCGTTCATATATATCTTGTCCATGTGCCCGACGATGTCGATGCCGCCGGCTTCAATCATTTTCATGGTCGAGTCGTAATAGCGGGCAACCAGCTTGCGGATATCTCCTTCAAAGTATTTGTCGACCGAATCTTTATAATCTGAAAAAGAACCGTCTATGCAAACCATATTTTCTTCACATAGATGTTCGGATATCGGCAGAAAATGGATGGAACCGATCCGGTAATCCAAAGGCAACTCCTAAAAATAGGGGATGGAAGCATTATATGTCTGATCCAGGTAATCTATTTCCAACGCGGTATATATCTCCAGTTGGTCGCTGTATTTCTTTTTTAATCTGTCTATCTCCATCAGATATTCGGGCATATCGTCTTTCGATATATTCCAGAAAGTCTCGAAAGGCAGGGGAGAGTGCGAAGAAAATCCGTACGCCCTGAACCCGTGCGATATAGCGAACTTGACAAAGTCTTCAGGCGTACTACGCCCGTCACAGAATGTACAATGACTGTGATAATTACTAAGCTGTATAAGTTTTGTATTGTCGATTATTTTTCGGAATACAAAGATACGAATTCTTTCTGGTATTAATAAATATGCAGGCTAAGAAAGGCTGTTCAATTGCCCTTGGTTGCAAATTCAACGGCTTTCATTACATCACCCGGATTTTGCATATTGATTTTCTCCTTTTTCATAAAAGAAGAAATCGCTTCCGCATGTTCTTTCGGGAACAGTTTCAGGAACGACTTGGTATTCGTGAATTTCTTTCTTTTCTGATCTTGTTCAAGGTAATACTTGTTTTCCAGATTGAATCTGTAGACATGGTTGTCCAGGCTTTTCTGGTCGAGCGGCTTGCTCGGATCGAAATCGAGAACAGGAGCAGTGCCTTGCGTAGTAACGCCATAAGCCCCTTTCTTCCCGATAGGAAGCACTTTCGTTTTATAATCGATCAGCAGTGCTGCGTTGTTGATCGGGATATATTCTAAAAAACGATTTTGATAAGGAATAAACTTGCGGTTACCGATATAAAGGGTATCGATGTTACTGTTATCGTCCATAATCATATTCTCGCCATCGCTGAGAAAATGGAGTTCCTGCTTGACACAGTCGTAATTGAACTTCGTCTGGTTGATCGCCTTGTTTTTTAATAACGCCTTGCCTTCCGTAAACGTCTCGAATATGAATACATTACTGTTAGAGGTTGCTTCCTGGGCTTGAGTGTTGAAACAACAGCAAAGAATAAAGATAATTAATGGCAGTGTTTTCATTGTGGTATAATTTAAATGATTATTGATTCGCTGTTTGTGGTATAGAGGCTGTGGAAGATTTACTCTCTGCTTCCACAGTCTCTCTTTGCTTCTTGATTTATCAGAAGCGTGGTTTATTTAATGACTTTCAGCTCTTTGCCCACCTTGATAAATGCTGCGATTGCTTTATCCAGATGTTCTGTTTCGTGTCCGGCAGACAGCTGAACACGGATACGTGCCTGGTCTTTCGGAACTACCGGATAGTAGAATCCTGTTACATAGATGCCTTCTTCCTGCATGCGGGTAGCAAAGTCTTGCGACAGTTTTGCATCATACAGCATAACGGCGCAAATGGCAGACTGAGTCGGTTTGATGTCGAAACCGGCAGCCAGCATCTTGTCGCGGAAATAAGACACATTGCCCATCAGCTTGGTATGCAGAGCATCGCTTTCTTTCAGCATCTTGAACATTTCCAGGCTGGCGCCAACGATAGCCGGTGCAACAGAGTTCGAGAACAGATAAGGACGTGAACGCTGACGCAGCATATCGATAATTTCTTTCTTACCGGTTGTGAAACCACCCATTGCACCACCGAATGCCTTACCTAACGTACCTGTGAAGATATCGACTCTTCCATATACATTATATTGTTCGGCAACACCATGGCCTGTCGGGCCGACAACACCGGCCGAGTGAGATTCGTCAACCATCACCAGTGCATCATATTTTTCTGCCAGTTCGCAGATTTTGTCTATCGGAGCAACATTACCGTCCATCGAGAATACACCGTCGGTTGCAATGATGCGGTGGCGCTGAGCCTGGGCTTCCTGCAAGCAACGTTCCAGATCAGCCATATCGGCATTGGCATAACGATAACGTTTCGCTTTACACAGGCGGACACCGTCAATAATAGAAGCATGGTTCAGCGCATCGGAGATGATAGCGTCTTCTTCGCCGAACAGCGGTTCGAACAAACCACCGTTTGCATCGAAACAAGTGGCATACAGAATAGTATCTTCTGTCTTGAAATAATCGGAAATAGCAGCTTCCAACTGTTTGTGCAAGTCTTGTGTCCCGCAGATGAAACGAACGGACGACATACCGTATCCGTGAGTATACATAGCATCTTTCGCAGCTTTAATCAGACGTTGGTTATCTGACAGGCCAAGGTAATTGTTGGCACAGAAGTTTAAAACATCACTTCCGGCATTTACTTTAATGTCGGCTCTTTGGGGCGTAGTAATAATACGCTCGTTTTTGTACAATCCGGCAGCTTTGATGTTTGCCAGTTCCTGTGTAAGGAAATCTTTCAGTTTACCGTACATAACTTTGTTTTTTGTTAGTATTTTTGAAAATGATTATCCGCATAATGTCCTATTATAAATTCTGGATTTGAAGTCGGAGT
>JAJPZM010000116.1 GCA_021204335.1 Parabacteroides sp.
GACTAATACTTGACTTGAAACACCTTTTGATTAAAAATAGTAAATTATGAATGTATTAAGTTACGAAGCGAAAATACTGATAATTTTTGTATTTTCCAATATTATGCCTTGAAATGTATGACTTGGGAAGCAATCATTCGTGTTTGTCTGCGGGGCGGTGGGGGAATGTTATCTGAAAAATACACAGTCCCCCTTGCCGTCTGAACGAAAATGACTAACTTTGCAGTTTTGAAAAGCGAGTGAGCTAATAAAAAGATAATTAAAATATTACTATCGTGGCAGATACAAAGTATATCTTCGTTACGGGCGGCGTAGTCTCTTCATTAGGTAAGGGAATTATTGCTGCATCACTGGGTAAACTCCTTCAGGTCAGAGGCTACAAGGCGACTATCCAAAAGTTTGACCCCTACATTAATATCGATCCGGGAACATTGAACCCTTATGAACACGGCGAATGTTATGTAACCGTTGACGGACATGAAGCCGACCTGGATTTGGGGCACTACGAACGTTTCCTGAACGTGCCGACCACCCGGTCGAACAATATCACAACAGGCCGTATTTATCAAAGCGTGATCAGCAAAGAACGCAAAGGCGACTATCTGGGCAAAACCGTTCAGGTGGTTCCCCATATCACCGACGAGATCAAACGCAACGTGAAATTGCTGGGATCGAAGTACAAGTTCGATTTCGTCATTACCGAGATCGGCGGAACGGTGGGCGACATCGAGTCGCAGCCTTTCATCGAAAGCGTGCGCCAGTTGAAGTGGGAGCTGGGTAAGAACTGCATTTGCGTGCATCTTACATACGTGCCTTATATCGCTGCCGCCAAAGAGTTTAAGACGAAGCCGACGCAGCATTCCGTAAAGCAGTTGCAGGGGCTGGGTATCCAGCCGGACGTGCTGGTTCTGAGAACCGAACATCTGCTGAGCAATGACATTACCCGCAAGGTGGCCCTGTTCTGTAACGTGGATGCCGACGCGGTGGTTCAGTCGGTCGACGTCCCGACCATTTACGAAGTGCCCCTCGTGCTGCAACGTCAGAATATGGACGTGACGATCCTGAAAAAGATGGGATTGGAAGTAGGACCGACACCGGAAATGAAACCCTGGAAAGAATTCCTGAAACGTAAAACCGATGCGACGGAAACGGTGAAGATCGGCCTGGTCGGTAAATATGTAGAGTTGCAGGATGCTTACAAGTCGATCGACGAATCCTTGTTGCAGGCCGCCATCTACAACGACCGCAAACTGGATCTGCATCTTTTCCATTCCGAAAAACTGAACGAGGCGAATGCGGCCGAACTGTTGAAAGACATGGACGGCATTCTGATCGCTCCGGGATTCGGGCAACGCGGCATCGAAGGCAAGTTTGCTGCTCTGAAATATGCACGCGAGCATGATGTGCCCTGTCTGGGTATCTGTCTGGGTATGCAGTGCATGGTGATCGAGTTTGCTCGCGACGTATTGGGTCTGGCCGAAGCCAACTCGACGGAGATGGAGCCGGACACGCCATACAAGGTGATCGACCTGATGGAAGAACAGAAAAATATTACCAATATGGGCGGTTCGATGCGTCTGGGAGCTTACGACTGTGTGCTGGCGAAAGGCTCGAAAGCCTTTGAAACCTATGGCAAGGAGCATATCCAGGAACGCCATCGCCACCGTTTCGAATTCAACGGCCAATATCGCGAACAGCTGGAGGAAGCCGGCATGAAGTGCACAGGCGAGAACCCGGAGACCGGTCTGGTCGAGGTGGTTGAAATTCCTGCGCTGAAATGGTATGTAGGTGTTCAGTTCCATCCGGAATACAACAGTACGGTAGTCAATCCGAACCCACTTTTCGTGAGCTTTGTGAAAGCCGCTATTGATAATAAATAAGAACGTTATAGATGGATAAAAACACATTAATTGGTTTCCTGCTGATAGGAGTTGTATTATTTGCATTCAGCTGGTTGAACAAACCGACGCCCGAACAGGTGGAAGCGCAACGTCGCTACCAGGATTCGATCGCGCAGGTCGAAATGGCGCGCCAGGCCGAGATGCAAAAAGAGAGTAACCCGCAGCAGACGGCTGATAATTCTTTTGAAAATGTGCCGGATTCTGTGAGAGAAGCCCGGCTGAAAAGCAGCTTCGGCGTATTTGCCGGCGCCATGACCGGTACGGATGATGTGACTGTGCTGGAAAATGATCTGATCGAATTGCATGTAAACAACAAAGGGGGACGCATTTCGTATGCCCGCCTGAAAGATTATACGACTTACGACAACAAGCCGGTGATCCTTTTCGACGGCAAGGAGTCGTCTTTGGATTTCACCCTTGTGACGGCCACCAACCGCGTGCTGAACACCGGCGAGATGTATTTTACTCCGGTAAAGACGCACGACCCGAACCAGCTGATCATGCGCCTGAATGCCGGCGAAGGCAATTCGCTCGATTTCATCTACACGATCAAGCCTGACGATTACATGGTGCAGTTCGACATCAAAGGAAACGGGCTGAACGGGCTGTTGGCGCCCAGCACTACGGCGTTGGATATGGTCTGGTACCAGAAGATACGCCAGCAGGAGCAGGGGCTTAAGTACGAAAACAGGTATACTGCCCTGTATTACAAGTTTCTGGCCGGTGGCGTAGAGCAGCTGAGCGAATCGAAAAGTGACGATAAGAAAGTGTCGGGCCGCTTGAAATGGATCGCCTACAAGGATAAGTTCTTCTCGACGGTGCTGATTGCCAGCGAAGGTTTCGAAAGCGCCATGTTCGACTCGAAGATGGTAGAGGCCGACGGTATCGTGAAGGAGTTCAAGACCTCTACTTCGGTGCCGTTCGATCTGCGCGGAAACGAGGCGACGACGTTCCGTTATTTCTTCGGGCCCAACAGCTATCCGTTGCTGAAATCGTTCGACAAGGGCGTCCCTTCCGACCAGCAGCTCGACCTGGAGCGCCTTGTGCCGCTCGGAGCCAGCGTGTTCCGTTGGGTGAACCAGTATTTCGTGATCCCGATGTTCGACTTCCTGGGTAAATATATCAAGAGCTACGGGCTGATCATCTTCCTGATGACGCTGATCATGAAGCTGATCCTTTTCCCGCTGACTTATAAATCATATATGTCGTCGGCCAAGATGCGCGTGTTGCGTCCGCAGGTGGAAGAACTGAATGCCAAATATCCGGGACAGGAGAAGGCCATCGAACGCCAGCGTGCCACCATGGAGTTGTATAGCCGCGCCGGGGCAAGTCCGATGGCGGGCTGTATCCCGATGCTGTTGCAGATGCCGGTGTTGATCGCCCTGTTCATGTTCTTCCCGTCGGCCATCGAGCTGCGCCACCAGAGTTTCCTTTGGGCGCACGACTTGTCGACCTACGATGCGATTTTCAGCTGGAGCAAATATATTCCGATCATCACTCCCTATTTCGGTAACCATATCAGTTTGTTCTGCGTGCTGATGACGGCGACCAATATTGTCTATACGAAATATAATATGGAGATGACCAATACGGGGCAGCAGCAGATGCCGGGTATGAAGGCGATGATGTATATGATGCCGCTGATGTTCCTGGTATTCTTTAACCAGTATGCGTCGGGTCTGACCTATTATTATTTCATCTCGATCTTGATCACGATCATCCAGACATTGGCGTTCCGTTATATGATCAATGAAGGCAAGTTGCTCGCCAAGCTGGAAGCAAACAAAAAGAAACCGCAGAAGAAATCCGGTTTCATGAGACGCCTGGAAGAAGCCCAGCGTATGCAGCAGGAACAGGCGAAGAAACAACAGGAACAGAAAAAACGTAGATAAGAAATATCTCCGATCGAATCATAAAGAGGCATGCCGGGTCGATAGCACGACGCAGGCATGCCTCTTGTTTTTATAAGGTTTCCCCAATAAGTTGTAAATTTTGATCAATCGCTTGAATTTGATGATATGAGGAATATATTGTATTTAAAAAGTTATATATTTGCATCATTAATATGTCGGTTAGTATGTGTTGATTGGGCGGATGTTGACGATTAATTTGCCTGATTGTGGTGTAATATGGATAAGAGAGAAAAACTTTTTCGGGAAATTGTAACCGGAGTTTTTGTTTTATCGTGTGTCATCTTTTTCCAGTTCTTCTATTCGGATCATTTGTTCCTGAAAGAAGAAGTCGTTAGTTTTAACAATTTGCCGGAGACGCTGTCCGGATATTTAGGGAAACCGGCCTGGCTGGCTTGTTCTTTGGCGAAAATCCTTTCGTCGGCATTCGTGCCGGGCGGGGCTTTCCTGATTGCCGTCGTGCTGATGCTGGAATGGTGGGCCTCTTTTCTTGTTCTGCGCAAGTTCCATGTCGGGGGGGGGATGGCGCCCCTGTTTGCCTTGTTTCCGGTGGTTTTGGAATGGGGCACTTATTGCAGCCCGTTTTATCATCTGAGTTCCATTTTGTCGCTGACTGTCACTTTGTATGTGTTTTTAGGCTATACATTGCTAAAGAAAAGATGGCTTTCCTGTCTGGCAGGCTTTGTGCTGCTGTTTGTGGTTTATAGCCTGGTGGGGAGCCGATTGTTTATTTTCGTCATATTGGTGTTGCTTTATGAAGCGGAAATAGGGGGGGGAAAGATGGTTCTATTGGGCTTTGTTGTTGATAACAGGCACGTTATTACCGGAATTCTTGAAAGATTGGTATTTCATTTCACAGGAATATGCCTACCAATATCCGCATGCATGGCTTCCGGCATTTTTCCCGGCTATCATGCTGGCATTCGTGCTGGTTGCCACACAGTTTGATAAAGTCCGGCATTTGAAAGTGAGTATCTTGTCTGTCTCTGTTACTGCCGGACTTCTGGTGTTATTGTTGATCGTTTCCGTACTTAGCCACGCTGCCTGAGGAAAGCGAGGGCTTTCTCCATGTCTTCGGGCGTGTCGATGCCGATTGTTTCCTGCGAGGTGATGCCTACCTTTATTTTGTAGCCGTTCTCGAGCCAGCGGAGTTGTTCGAGGCTCTCGGCCAGTTCCAGCGGCGACTGGGGCAGGCGGGTGATCTCTTTCAGCGTTTCGGCGCGGTAGGCGTAGAGGCCGATGTGCTTATAGTACGTGTGGTTGGGCAACCATTCCCGATAGTTTTTTCCCCTCATATAAGGGATGATCGAGCGGCTGAAATACATCGCTTCGTTGTTTTTGTTGAGCACCACTTTCGGGGAGTTGGCGTTGAACAGGGTCGTTTCGAAATCATCGTCCGGACGGAAGGCTTTCACCAGGGTGGCGATCTGCGTGCCAGCGTCGGCAAAGCAGGCCTTCAAGGCTTCTATCTGTTCGGGCTGGATGAATGGCTCGTCGCCCTGGATGTTGACCACCACGTCGTAGCCTTCGCCCACTTTGGTGTAGGCTTCATAGCAACGGTCGGTGCCGCTGCGGTGCTGGTCGGACGTCATGACTACATTTCCGCCGAAAGCCTTTACGGCGGCTTCGATGCGACTGTCGTCGGTGGCGACGCATACGGCGTCGAGCACGTCTCTGACCTGTTCATACACGCGTTGTATCATCGGTTTGCCGGCCATATCCGCCAGCGGTTTTCCCGGGAATCGGGTCGAAGCATATCTTGCCGGTATTATTCCTATAAACTTCATATCCTTATTGCTCTTATTAATGATTCATTCTTACTTGTTCGTTGTTCGTCCTCAATTTCCAACCGTCTTTCCTTCGCTTAGCCTGACTACTTTTTCGTGCTCGCCGACGATCCACACGATATCGCCCTGCTGGAACACCGTAGTGGGCGGCGGGTTTTTGATCGAGCGGGAGTCGCGCTCGATGCCGATCACGAGGCAGCCCGATTTGTCGCGTATGCCCGACTCCAGGATCGTCCGTCCGATCAGTCCCGAGCCTTCGCTGATAAGGAACTGCTCCATATTGACCTCTCTGGTCTCCTGCTGGTTGGTCAGCGATTCTTTATAACGTTCTTCGATGTATTGGCGGAAATGGAGCAGGTCGTCGTAGGCCCCGACCACCACCAGTTTGTCGAACGGGAAAAGCCGCTCGTTGCCGCCGGGGATATTGATGCGCCGGTTTCCGCGGATGATCGTTACGATGTTTACGTTGCATTTCTGCCGGAAATTCAGTTCCTTCAATGTCTTTCCCATACTGGGCGAGTTCTGTTTCACTTCGAAATCGGCCAGGTGGAGGTCGCGCTCGAGCAGGTGGCTGGCAAACTTCTGGTTGATGGGCGCGTTACGTTCGTTTTCCATCTCGCGGGCTGTCAGGTTCGTGAAGAAATGACGCTCCATGAGGATAGACTGCTTTTGAGCCTTTTAGAGAAGATTACCAGGGCGATCACCGTTGCGGCAATGGCGATGGCTATCCCGACGGCCGCGTTCAGCAGGCGGGCGACAGGGAGCATCACAAGGCCGATGCACAACAGGATGCGCAGCGCGATGAGCGACACCAGCGGACCGCGGTTGTATTTGCTGTCGTGCCACAGTTGCTAATATTCTTCCGAATGGTTCTTTTTCATCATAATGGCCCGCAGCATCGGCGAGATCAGGGCGACGATAAGCACCAGCGAAATGATTTCGCCCTGCAATCCCGGCAGTTTGCCGATGATGAACGGCGCGACGAATTGCAGCCAGATGAAGATGAGCACCAGGGTGACGACCGTATAAGTGCCGACAATGCGCACCAGGGCTTTCAGCAGCTTGTTCCAGGCGCTTTTCTGCCGGATCGTGTTCGAGCCCGAGGAATAGCGTTCGAGAAAGCTCATCCAACTGGCGGGAATGGCCCGTTCGGCTACTTTATAGGCGGGCTCTGCCATGCGTATCATGTAAGGGGTGAAGAAGGTCGTAATGACGGAAACGGCGACGACGATCGGGTAGAGGAAATGATCGGTCACGCCCAATGTCAGCCCCAGCGAGGCGATGATAAAGGCGAACTCGCCGATCTGTGCCAGCGAGAAGCCGGATTGGATGGCCACCTTCACCGTCTGTCCCGACAGCAGCACGCCGAAGCTGGCAAAGAGGATTTGCCCGATCATCACGACGGCGGTCAGTATCAGGATCGGCAGTTTATATTCCCAGAGCAACACCGGGTCGATCAGCATGCCGACGGAGATGAAGAAGATCGCTCCGAAAAGGTCTTTCACCGGTTTGACGATATGTTCGATGCGTTCGGCGTCGATCGTTTCGGCCAGGATCGATCCCATCACGAAAGCGCCCAGCGCCGACGAGAATCTGGCTTTGGTGGCAATCATCACCATGCCGAGGCAGAGGCCGATGCTCACGATCAGCAGCGTTTCGTCGTTGAGGAATGTGCGCGACTTTTTCAGGAAGGAAGGGATCAGATAAATGCCGATCACGAAGCAGAACAGCAGGAAAACACCCAGCTTGACAACGCTGTCGAGCAGCTCCATGCCTTCCACATGCTTGCTGACGGCCAGTGTGGAAAGCAACACCATGAGCAAGACGGCAAACAGATCTTCGACCACCAATATCCCGAAAACGACGCCGGCAAAGCGCTGGTTGCGCAATCCCATATCGTCGAACGCCTTAAAGATGATCGTGGTAGACGACATCGAAAGCATTCCGCCCAGAAAAAGGCTGTTCATGTGCCCCCAGCCGAGCGACATGCCTGCGATATAGCCGAAAGTCATCATCCCGATCACCACCGTAATGGCCCCGACGACGGCGGTGCCTCCGACCTTCATCAGTTTCTTGAAACTGAAATCCAGTCCCAGGGCAAAAAGCAGGAACACCACGCCTATATCGGCCCAGATATGGATACTTTCTATATCGGTGACGGTGGGAATTTCTTTTATCGCCGGACCGGCCAGAATACCGGCGACAATATAGCCCAATACGACCGGTTGCTTTAATCTCTTGAAAAGCAAAGTGACAAGCCCTGCAGAAATCAGTATTACTGCCAGGTCTGAGATCAATGAAGGAATTTGTGACATGCTTTCATTCTTTTTCGGTTGGCAAAGTTAGACATTTATTTTAATTTTGCCGGTCAAACAAGAAGCCAAAATGAAGAAGAAACATCCGATAGAAGCATTGATTGAACAGGGCGAGCATCAGCAACTCGATTTTAAATTCGAGGTGAGCGACAGCAAGAAGATTGCCCGCACCCTGTCGGCTTTTGCCAACACCGATGGCGGCCGGTTGCTGATTGGGGTGAAAGACAACGGGAATATCTCGGGTGTCCGCAGTGAGGAGGAGTATTATATGATCGAGGCGGCTTCGAAAATGTACACGCAGCCGGAAGTCCCTTTCGAGGCGACACGTTGGGAAATCAACGGAAAAACGGTGCTGGAGGTCTATATCGCTCCCAGCAGCGAAAAGCCTCACCTGGCGCCCGACAAGGAAGACAAGTATAAAGCCTATATCCGCGTGGCGGACGAGAATATCCTCGCCAATGAAGTATTGATGCTTTCCTGGAAAAAGAAGCATAAGCCCGACGGCACGCTGCTGAAGATCAGCAAGCCGGTGGAGCGCCTGTTCGTTTATCTGGACAGCCACCCGTATATTAATGTAAACCAGTTGTGCAAGGTGGGGCATGTCAATTATTATGCCGCCAAAAATATATTGAGCGACCTGCTGGCCATCGACGCTTTGCAATATGTGGTGGTGGACAAGCATATCCTCTACCAGCGTGTGCCGGGAGAGGACCTGTTCTCTTTATAATGTCTCTACATATACTTGCGCGTTCTCAAAGCGGACTATTTTTACTTGGGTGCCTTTCTCGATGAAGCCCGAGTCGGACACGCCGTCGTACACTTCGCCGTCGATCATCACTTTCCCGGAGGGGCGCAGCACAGTGAAAGCTGTCCCTTCTTTTCCGATCAAGGCAGTGAGGGAAGGCGAGGAGTGGGCTTCTTCCAGGTCTTTCTGGAGCGCCACTTTGCGGAACATCCCTTTGTGCCCGATCTTATTGGATAGCCAGATTATCAGGACGAAGCCGAGTACGAGCCCGACAAGCACCGTTAGGGTGGCATCCCCGATCTCGCGGGTCGACACGCCTTCGAAATTGAAATCGGTGTTGCCCAGCAGGCTGAGCGTCAGTCCGGCAACCAGGAAGATGATGCCGCTGATTCCGGCTATCCCGAAGTCGGGAATGACGAATATCTCGACGACAATCAATATCAATCCGATGATAAACACCAGTATTTCCCAGTTTTGAGCCAGCCCGTCGAGGTAAAGCGGGGCAAAATAAAGGATCGCAGCAGCGAGGGCGGCGGCCGACGGGAAGCCGAGTCCCGGCGTCTGCATCTCGAAATAGATTCCGCCTATGATGATAATGATCAGTATCGATTGGAGGATCGGGCTCATCAGGAAGCCTTTCAGGTCGTCGTACCAGGAAGGGGTGTATGTTTTCAGTTCGTAATCGTTGTAGCCCAGGTATCGGGTGATTACTTCAGAGGGTGTTTCGGCAATCCCGTCGCAATATCCCCATTGCAACGCTTCGTCGGCGGTGAAGGTCAGCACTTTGCCTGTGTCGATCAGGTTGGGCACGACCACCCGTTCGTCGACCATGGCTTCGGCTATCAGCGGGTCTCTTTTCCATTTATAGAGGGTGTCTTTCCCCTGGATGATCGTGTCTTTCCCATGTGCCTCGGCAGTGGAGCGGATCATGGCGCGCATGTACGACTGGTATTTGTCGGGCATCGCCGTCCCGGTTTGGTTGACGACGGTGGCCGCACCGATATTCGCCCCTTTTCTCATAAAGATTTTTTTACAAGCTATCGAGATGAGCGCACCGGCGGATGCAGCGTTGTTGTCGATAAACACATATACCGGAACGGGGTTGTAGAGAATGGCTGTGCGCATTGAATCTGCCGCTTCGAGCAGTCCCCCGTATGTGTTTATATGGATCAATACGGCATCGGCTCCCAGCGCATTGGCTTCTGCCAAACCGTTACTCAGATAAATACGGCTTGTATTATCTATTTCTTTCTTTATATCGATCTGATAAACGAGTTTGTGCTCCTTCCCTTCTGATTTCAAGGTTGTTACCAGCAGTAAAAGCAGTATCCACAAGAATTCTGAATTTTTCATCATTTTGTCTAATTATCTATAC
>JAJPZM010000355.1 GCA_021204335.1 Parabacteroides sp.
CTATCTTTTAGGCTGTAAACTATTGATAGTCAATTAGCATAATATGCTGCATCGGAAATAACCGTGCCGAACTGGAAAAGTTAGCAGACCGGCTTCGTCCGTTACTGGCTTCTCCGAAGGGGTTTCGTATTCACCTAACCGGCTATGCTTCGCCCGACGGCAGCACCCGGGAGAATGAACAACTGGCGGGAAACCGGACGATCCAGTTTAAAAACTATCTGTTGAAACAGTACAAACTACCCAATGACGGAACTGTCACGGTCGATTGGGCGGAGGAAGACTGGGAAGGGTTCCGTCGCGAAGTGGCCGCTTCGGGTAAAAACTATGCCGGGCGGGTCGTAGCTATTCTCGACGGAACAACCGATGCCGATAGCTGTCGTAAACAATTGCGTGATCTGGATAAGGGCGCCGTTTACAAAGACATGGGAAATACATTTTTTTTGCCCGCTTACGTCGCATTGAACTGGCTGTAACGGGTGAAACTGCTGCTATGGCAACCGTGCCTACCGGAGTAGATGAACTGGCAGCCCGTGTTTATACTTCGCCGAAGACATTGACACTACCGGAATTACTTCGGGTAGCAGCCGTTTACCGGTCGGGAACGGAGCAGTATCGCGAAGTGTACGAACTGATGGGGTACCGTTTCCCCGATTGCCGGGTGGCACAACTGAATGCATCGGCAGCAGCGTTGTCGATGGGAGATAAGGAGTCGGCCCGTTACTTCCTGCAACGTTGCACCGACGATCCGCGCTCGTATATCAGCCAGGGTGTTTTGCTACTGATGGATGGCGATGCGAACAGCGCCTGCGATTATTTCCGCAAGGCGATGCCGGAGAATCCGCGTAAGGCCCGGGAGAATCTGTCGATTGCCCTTGAACTGATGGAGCGGCGTTGACTGGGGCTGTAACCCCATGACAGGCGAAGCCGTCACCCTCCAACCTCGTATCAGTGTCAAATTCCGTCCCGGCAAACTCTTACTGGATACCCTCAATAAACATGGATAGGGGATGTGGATATAGAAAAATATTTCAGCTCTGAAAAGATCTGAGCCTACCCTTCTGTACATATATGCGGGGGCAGGATTGGGAATTCACCCTTTCCTGCTAAAACATATATATAATGTACGAAGAACTAAGAGCACTGTTCGGAAAGGAAAAGCCTTCCGTCAGTAAATTTGAAACCATCCTGAGTGAATTACCCCCTGTCAGACGTTTCTATTATCACCGGCTTGCCTACAAAGTAGCCCTTTGCGAATGGGAATACCTGACTACGCGTTATCAACTTTTCCTTACCCGTTACTTTACCCGCGACTGGCAACGGACGCTCGATCATTTACTTGAGAATACTGTATTCGGCACCTTGCAGTTCGATCTTCAGGATCCGGATATCATCTTGCGTTTTTTCGGCCAGATGGAAAGCCGCAAACCCGATCATAAAATTTCGTCTGTGCATATGGCTTTCTGTTTTCTACTGGTGTTTGACTACAAGATATCCGTTGAATCCTTAGGCGACAAACTCCGCGAGAACTCTCTCACCGCAGAAGATCTAAACTGGCTGAACAATAATGCCCTCGTCACCAACGAGCCCGGCACGCGCGAGCCTCGTGTGAAATAAGTATAAATAGCTTGGAAAAGGGAGAGTGATAATAAGGGTTATTCCCTTGTTTATTTTACTCATTACGCAGTTCGCGTTACGTGAATTGCGTAATGTTGTCGTTATTATCGCAGAAAGGTTACTTTCCCGTTATCCTATCTTTGTTATGTGCCCGACAGCGGGCATATAATTCATACATTATTAACTTAATACATTATTAGTATGGCAATGAAGTTTAAGTTGGTTACGAGAAAGAACATGGGACCGGATCAGAAGGAAGTACCGGAGAAGGTATATGCACAGATGGTGTGTGGCGACCTGGTCCCTTTTGATGAATTTGTGGAAGAGGTTGCCGACAGCTCAGGCGTGGGCAGTGCAGGGGTGAAGGCAGTGATCGACCGTACGGTCGTCGTGCTGGTACGCCACATGCAGCATGGCCGCAGGGTGCATGTGGGCGATCTGGGGCATTTCCGCTACAACTTCGGCTCGGAAGGAGTGGTGGAAGAAGATAAATTTGCTACGACAATGATCCGCGAACCCAAGGTTCGTTTCTTCCCGGGCAAGGCTTTGCGTGTAGCCAAAAGCCGTACGAACTTCGAGAAAGTGTCGCAGGATGATAAGGGAATTAATGATTCGGGGAAAGACGACGACGATGACAGACCGGTGATCGAGTGGTGAGCCATGAAGCGGTTGACGGTTCAATTGATTATTGCAATCCTGCTCACACTGAGCGGGATTGTTCTTCTCTTTTGCGGATTCTGGATCGATCCGCAGGGATTGATCGATAACAGCGTATTGGTGGCTTTCGGGGAGATCAGTACGTTTGCCGGTGCCCTTTTCGGGGTGGAT
The DNA here is from genome assembly GCA_021204335.1 of Parabacteroides sp. GTDB lineage: Bacteria > Bacteroidota > Bacteroidia > Bacteroidales > Tannerellaceae > Parabacteroides. The sequence goes on from JAJPZM010000355.1 coordinate 2,443, forward strand.
TATACCTATAAATTTAAAATCAAAAGCAATGAATAACACAAATCATAAAACCATGTTGAGCGAACACTTCGCTCTGGAAGAGTTTACTTATAGTCGTATCGCAGTGGAGAACGGGCTTGACAATGCGCCGCCGGAAGAAGCAAAGAAGTCGATATTGCATCTGGTTACTTATTTACTGGAGCCTTTGCGGAAAGTATGCAAGGCTCCGATCGCAATCCTGAGTGGTTATCGCAGTGAGGAAGTAAATCGTCGGGCAGGCGGTGTAGCCAACAACCAGCACCGGAAAGGGGAGGCGGCGGATTGTTATCTGGCGGAGGGGCCGGAGAAACTGCTCGTCCTCCTGAAAGCTTCGGGGTTGGTGTTCGACCAGGCTATTTTATATAAACACCGCCGCTTTCTACATCTTTCATTGATAGAGTTCGGAAAGAACCGGATGCAGGTGATTGTTTATATGGTTTGTGTGATCTGTCTGTTTTAATTTATTTACGTACAACCCAGTTTTCTGTTTCTATTTGCGGAATACGGGATAGGTGTTTTTGGTTTTCAGTAACCATAATCAGTCCATTAACAACAGCTGTTGTACCGATTATATCGTAGTAACACCACTTTGTCTTCCATTTTGGATTGCTTCATAAATTTTATCGACTTCCGGATCATTAGCCCAAATCCCTGCCAATTTATGTAGATCCTCATCCAGTTTGAGTTCTTGATCTGTTTCAAATATATCTTTTGTTTTTGGATAGGGTATCTTTATTTCCAGTAAGCCGAACAGACGATTTATTACATTAGCAAGAACTTGTTCGCTGTTTATAGATAAAATAGCACGTGCTAATTCAGCTTTCGTTGCTTCCAGTTTTAAACTGGCATCACCCAATTCGAGAGACATCTTTCCAATCGTTGTTTCATAGCCGATTGCAGGCTCTGAAAGACGCGATGAACCCTTTTCTTTAATGGGTTTGTAAGGCTTTGCTGTCATATAGGCTCCTTTCTTTATTGATCTATGATACAAAGATAGTTATTTCTAATTATACTATATGCTTTTTGTCGCTTAGTTTTAGAGTGGTCATAAAGTCAATAAGGCTGCTGCCGTAACCAGATAGCGAAGAAGCGGTCGTAGACGATATAACCGTTTTCTGTCCGATAAACCATTTCCATTTTGGTTAGTGTGCGAAGCGCTGTATTTACACTGCTGGCGGCTTTTAGTCTGTATTTGGAAATGAAGGCACCGGCATTGATCTCCGGAACGACCCGTTCCTTGGCTATGGCTTTGACCAGACGTATGGCGCCGGATGTATAAGCAGCCAACAGATTTTGATATCCGTATTCGTTTTCCTCCACAATCTCACGTATGGCGCGGGCAACTTTTTCCTGGTCTGGATTTTCAGCATATCCGTATAAACGGTTTAACAGCGCCTGGATATACCAGGTATGTCCTTCAAACTCGTCGTATATACCGGAAAAAGTGTCTTTGCTTAACGTCAGATGCTGCTTTTTGAACCAGGAAAAAGCGAAATTATAATAAGACTCTTTGTTGATACAGCCGATTACTATTGTCTGTGTACTCTGGTAGAAAGGACGTTTCGCAGACAAGAACATCTCCTGCATGACATGCTGTTTGCTTCCGGCAAAGATGAAATGGACGTTCGGCAGGGATTGGATATAGGAACGCAACAATGCTTCCACACCTTTCTCCGGGTATTCCGTGATCTGCTGGAACTCATCGATCGCAATGTAACAACGTTTTTCCGATGATTGCAGATAGTTAAATATCTCTTTTAAAGTAGCCATTTCCTTTTCTGGAGCAATATCGATACTGACTTCCGGCATTCCTGACAACTCGTCCAGTGTAAAAACAGGACGGCAGCTCTTAATGAACTGGCTGATCCTTGCCATTGCCTTTTGAGGGACAGAGTCGAGGCTACCCAACACCGTACTACCGAAAGCCTGTACGAATTCATTCAGGTTCTGCATCGAATAAATATCGAGGTAGAGGGTTATAATATCGGACTGTTGTTCATGCAGTTTATAGAAAGCATGCTTAATCAGACCGGTTTTTCCCATACGCCGGGGAGCAACGAGCGTCAGGTTGCGTCCGTTGTATAATGCATTTATTATCTGCTCCGTTTCCTGCTCCCTGTCACAGAAGTAAGCGGGAACGTAATAGCCTGCTATCAGGAAAGGATTGTTCGGTTTTATCGTTGTCATAGTTTCATTACGTAATTCGCGTTACGCAAATTACGCAATAAAGATTGAGGTATGCAAATAACTTTTCTAATGATTCTCTAATAGCCTTCTAATAATTCTCTAACGGTTTGTCTGTCGGGGTGTCTGTACTTTTGCGGCGTCATTATAAATTAATAATCCTACGAATTAAACTATGATGAGAATGAATAACAAACTGACAGGAGCCATTCTGCTGTCGGTTGCTATCCTGACGGGATGCAGGAATACGGAGGCAGTACAGGAAGATAATGCTTTTACGTTGAAAGGAGATACGGTTTGCTTGCGTGATAATGGTGCGTTGGCCGGTAAGATTGCTGTTGCGCCGGTCGGCATTGAGCCCTATTCCAAAGAGGTGGTGACTGCGGGAACCGTACAGGCTATCCCGACGCAATTCGCTTATATCGCACCGCCTTTTTTCGGCAGGATCACGAAATCGTATATCCGGATCGGGCAGAAGGTAGAGGTCGACACACCTTTGTTTGAAATAAACTCGCCGGAGTTTACGGAAGTGCAGAAAAACTTTTTCCAGGCCAAGTCGGAGAGGAAGCTGGCACAAAAAGATCTCCGACGGAAGGAAGACCTGAAAAGGAACGGAGTTGCTTCGGAACGCGAATACGAAGAGGCGCTGCATGCTATGCATATAGCCGAGAAGGAGTATGAGAATGCCTATTCCGCCCTGCTGATCTACCAGGTAAATCCCGACGAGATGGTATTCGGTCTCCCGCTGGTAATCCGTTCGCCGATTAAAGGGGATATTATTTCAAATAATATTGTAACGGGGCAATACCTGAACAGCGATTCCGATCCGGTGGCGGTGGTGGCCGACCTGAGCAAGGTATGGGTAGTCGCCCAGGTGAAGGAAAAAGACATCCGCTTTATCCATGAAGGCGATGAAATGGTGATCCATGTGTCCGCCTGGCCGGGCAAAGCGATCAACGGGACGGTTTACCATGTGGAAGAAGCGGTAGACGAAGAGACGCGCGCCATCAAAGTGCTTTCCATTTGCGACAACCGGGAGGAGCTGCTGAAGCTGGGCATGTACGCTACCGTCTATTTTCTGGATAAGCCCGCCGACTGCGTCGTGATATCCGAAAAGGCAATCCTGCAAGGGGAGGACGACAGCTATGTCTATGTAGAGATAGCTCCGAATACATTCTCGAAACGGGCGGTCGGCGTTGAAACGACCAAAGAAGGAAAAGCAATTATCAACCAGGGTCTTCAGCCTGCGGAGCGGATCATTACCGAAGGCGGATACTACTTTAAATAAAACAGTCATGAAAAAGAATATAATGCTTACCGTTATACGGAAAAGATGGGTACTGGCCTGTCTTTTTGTACTGCTTTGCGTGTTCGGTTACTATTCCTGGAAACAGCTGTCGATCGAGGCCTATCCGGATATTGCGGACGTCACTTCGCAGGTCGTTACGCAGGTGCCAGGCCTGGCAGCCGAGGAGGTGGAACAGCAAATAACGATACCGATCGAACGGGCGCTCAACAGACTGCCCGGCATGCATGTGATGCGCAGCAAAAGCACCTTCGGGCTGTCGATGATTACGATTGTTTTTGCCGACGGCATCGAGGATTATTGGAGCCGCCAGCGCGTGCAGGAACGGCTGAATGAAGTGGAATTACCCTACGGTGCCGTTCCCGAACTCGACCCGCTGACATCACCTACCGGTGAAATTTATCGCTACATTATCGAGAGCGACAAGCATTCGTTGCGCGAGCTGACCGACCTGCAAAACTGGGAAATTATCCCGCGCATCAAGCAGGTGCCGGGCGTGGCGGATGTAAGTAATTTCGGAGGAATCACCACGCAATACCAGGTAGAGATAGATCCGCGCAAACTGGAACAATATCATCTCTCGCTGGCAGAAGTGATCGAGGCGATCGAGAACAACAACACCAACGTCGGGGGAAGCGTGCTCAACCGGGGCGACCTGGGATATGTGGTGCGCGGTATCGGCCAGATTGCCGACCTGGAAGACCTCGGGATGATCGTCGTCAGCTCCGAAAAGGGCGTCCCCGTCTTTCTCAACGACCTGGGGAAACTGAAATACGGAAACCTGGAACGCAAGGGCGTATTGGGATATAGCGACCGCAAGCGCGAATATTCCGAGAGCATCGAAGGAATCGTCTTGTTACTGAAACACGAAAACCCCTCGAAAGTGCTGGAAGGCATCCAGCGCACGGTAGACGAGCTGAACAACGGCATCTTACCCGAAGGCGCCCACATCCATACGTTCCTCGACCGCACCGAGCTGGTTAACACCACGCTCGACACCGTATCCCACACGCTGTTGATGGGAATGTTGCTGGTCGTTGTCGTGTTGATCGTCTTCCTGGGAAACTGGCGGGGTGCGTTGCTGGTTGCCCTGACTATTCCGATCTCCATGCTGATTGCCTTTATCCTGATGCATTTTACGAATATCCCCGCCAACCTGCTTTCGCTGGGGGCGATCGACTTCGGAATTATCGTGGACGGAGCCATCGTGATGATGGAAACGATTCTTAAAAAGAGAGAAGATCACCCGGAGGCTTCGTTGAGCGAGCAAGGCATCGCTGAGCGGGTGAAAGAGGTGGCCAAGCCAATCCTTTTTTCGACAGTGATTATTATTACGGCCTATATGCCTCTGTTCGCTTTCGAGCGGGTGGAGCGCAAGCTGTTTACTCCGATGGCGTTTACCCTGAGTTATGCTATGATCGGTGCGTTGCTGGTTGCCTTGCTGCTGATACCGGGTATCGGATATGCCTTGTACCGCAAGCCACAAAAGATCTATCAGAACAAATGGCTCGACCGGTTGAAAGAGCAGTATGGGAGACTGATCTGCCAAGCACTGAAAGCTCCGAAGGCGGTCATCCATATCTCCGTGACGGTATTCGTGGCTGCTGTCTGCCTGAGCGTGCTGGTTGGAAAGGATTTCCTGCCCGAACTGGACGAAGGCTCGATCTGGTTGCAGGTGAATCTGCCGCCCGGCATCTCGGTGGAGAAGTCGCGCGAGTTTTCCGATACGCTCCGCATGCGTACGATGAAATATCCGGAAGTGACCTACGTCACCGTGCAGGCTGGGCGTAATGATGATGGAACCGACCCGTTCACACCTTCGCATTTCGAAGTATCCGTCAGGATCAAACCCTATAAGGAATGGCCGCGAGGAAAGACCAAAAGCGACCTGATCGCGGAGTTGGAGAAGGAATACGAATCGCTTCCCGGATTTAAGGTGGGCTTCAGCCAGCCGATGATCGACGGGGTGATGGATAAGATTTCCGGTGCCTATAGCGAGCTGGTTGTAAAGGTCTACGGCGATGAGTTCAAGGAAACCCGCCGCATTGCCGAAGAAGTCCTTGCCGTACTAAAAGAGGTGGAGGGCGCCGTCGACCTGGACATCGACCAGGAGCCGCCTCTTCCCCAATTGCAGATTCACATGAACCGGCAAGCCATTGCCCGCTACGGCCTGAACGTCTCCGAGGTAAGCGACCTGATCGAAATAGCGATCGGTGGAAAAGCCATCTCCCAGATCTACCAGGGCAGCCGGGTCTATGATATCACCTGCAAGTTCCGCGAAGACGCCCGCGACACGCCCGAAAAGATCGCCGGCCTGATGCTCATCTCCGTAACCGGCGCGAAGATCCCGCTCTCGCAGGTAGCAGATATCCGTCTGAGTACGGGCGAGAGCACGATTACCCGCGAGATGAACCGCCGCCACCTCACCGTCAAGCTGAATCTGCGCGGGCGCAACCTGGCTTCCTTCCTCAAGGACGCCCAGGCAGCGATCGAGAAAAACGTGAAATACGATCACACCAACTATCAGGTGAAATGGGGCGGGCAGTTCGAGAACCAGCATCGTGCCTATTCGCGCCTGGCGATGGTTGTTCCGTTGGCGTTGATGATGATGTTTATCCTGCTCTATGGAACATTCGGGAAGTTCCGCCAGGCAGGTCTGGTGCTGTCGATCGTGCCTTTGGCTTTGTTCGGTGGTATGCTGGCGCTCAACCTGCGGGGGATGACGTTGAACGTCTCGTCTGCCGTCGGCTTCATCGCCATGTTCGGCCTGTCGATCCAGAACGGGGTACTGATGATCTCGCATTTCAATGATTTGCGAAAGCAGGGAATGGATCTTTATGAAACGGTGCTCAACGGAGCCATCCATCGTTTCCGCCCGATCCTGATGACGGCAACCACGACGATCATCGGCTTGCTACCCGCCTCGATGGCAACAGGCATCGGTTCGGATGTGCAGCGTCCGCTGGCAACGGTGATCGTCTACGGATTGATGTTTTCGACATTATTAACGCTTTTCATTCTACCCTCTTTTTATTATATGATAGAAAAGAAGTGGAGAATGAAGACAATTCATGCAGATGACAATGAGGAAGTATAGTTTATATAAATATATTTGCGGGCTGCTGTTGCCCTTTATAATAGTGGCGGCAGTCCAGGCACAAACCGGACACGACACCGCTGTAGGAACCCTTACGCTGGAAGATTACTTGAATCGGGTAGGGAAGAGCAATCTCACCTATCTTTCCGAACAACTCAACGTAAAGATGGCAGATGCCGAGATTATCGCGCAGAAAGTGCTTCCCGACCCGGAGCTGAACTTCGAGGCATTGGATGAAAACTTCGTAGTGGAACTGGGCTATACCGTAGAGCTGGGCAACAAGCGCGGAGCCCGCGTAAGGCTTGCCCGAAGCGAAGCCGAACTGGCAAGGCTGAACCTCACCTGGTTCTTCGAGGAACTGCGTGCCGAAGCGACCGACGCTTTCCTGGAAGCAATATTTCAACGCGAACGGCTGAATATGAAGAAAAGTTCCTACGAATATATGTTGCAACTCAGTCGGTCGGACAGCATCCGGTTCCGTTCGGGTGAAATTACGGAGAACGATGCCCGCCAATCGAGGCTCGAAGCGGCCACCCTGCTGAACGAAGTCTACCAACAGGAAGCGGAGTATAAAGCTGCCCTGGCAACGCTGAACCAATATATGGGGCATTCGACCGATACGTTGAGCAGGCCGGCAGGTTCCTGGGATACGCTGGGCAGGGAATATATCCTGTCCGACCTGATCGCTTCCGGTCTAGCCCACCGCCTGGATCTGGTGGCTGCTTCCAAAGAGATGGAAGTGGCAAACAACCAGATCCGTCTGGTCAGGGCCGAACGCAAGATGGACGTCGACCTGATGGTAGGTTACGAACGCGACTGGAAAGGCGTTTTCCCCGCCCGCGAGAATCTGAAAGCCGGCCTGACGATCCCGCTGAAATTCTCCAACATCAATAAGAAGGTGTCCTAAAAGGATGCCTTCTTTTTTGTTATGCGGCCAATTCATT
>JAJPZM010000245.1 GCA_021204335.1 Parabacteroides sp.
GATAATGAATTGGCCGCATAACAAAAAAGAAGGCATCCTTTTAGGACACCTTCATGAGCAGTGGCATCAGAAAGAACTACCGGATAGAGTACAGCTGCCAGGCTCTTTACAAGAACAAGGAAAAGGTGATGATATCAGTATCCAAACTCAATGGACCGGTTCTGTGCTGGATAAATCCTGGTATACAGCCGATGAGTATGCCAAGTATCGTGAGCCGGGCAATATTAAAGTACCGTTTTGGCTGAATCCCGATAAATATTATGTGGGTGTTGCATGGTATCAAAAAGAGATCGAAATACCGAAATCATGGAACGGCAAGCGCATTTTATTTGAATTTGAACGCACCCATTGGGAAACGCCCCTGTATATCGACGGAAACGAAATAGGCCATCAAGATGCACTTCAAGTACCTCACAGATATTTTGTAAACACTTTGGCTCCCGGTAAGCATGTATTGTCTTTAAGAGTTGACAACCGTATGCATATAGATGTAGGTTTGAATGCCCATAGCGTTTCTGACCGCACTCAAACTAATTGGAATGGAGTCATAGGCGAAATAAAGATGAAAGCCCTACCTGTTTTAGACATCGATCACATAGAAGTGTATCCTGATGCAACGGCAAAAAGGCAGATATAAAGGTCTATCTGAATGGAAAACCTGAAGGTTCCCGTTTGGCACTGAATGTTCTTTTTGAAGGCCAATCCATATTGGAAAAGGAAATAAAGATAGATTCTAATAGCGGAAATTGTGTTGAAACAACGATTGATTGGAAAGATAATGTTAAGTTATGGTCTGAATTTACTCCAAATGTTTACCGCTTGCATGCCGTTTTGTCTTCTCAGGATGGGGTTTGCAAGAAAGATCTGAATTTCGGGTTTCGTGAACTCAGAGCAAATGGAACCCGTTTTGATATTAACGGCCGCCCCATCTTTCTTCGTGGAACACTGGAATGCTGCGTTTTCCCAAAGACAGGCTATCCTGCAATGGATAATGAGTATTGGGCTAAAATTTATGCAACATGCAAAAGTTACGGTCTGAATCACGTCCGCTTCCATTCCTGGTGTCCTCCTGCTGCCGCATTCCACGTAGCCGACAGCATGGGAGTATATCTTCAGGTCGAATGTGGCGAATGGACTTCGGCAGGTGACGGAAACAAGCAAGATCAATGGATTAAAGAAGAAAGTGAACGTATTCTGAAAGAATATGGCAATCATCCTTCTTTCTGTATGTTGGCTTATGGCAATGAACCGTCAGGAAATAACCAGGTAAATTATTTAAATGATTTGGTCGTTTATTGGAAACAACACGATGGTGGAAGACGTCTATATACAAGCGCCGGTGGCTGGCCTCTGATTCCGGATGCCGATTATTTTAATACGGACAAGCCCCGTATCGGAGGAATTGGCCGTATAGAGAACATATTGAATGTTTATGAACCTCGTACCGACTATGATCATAGAGAGCGGATTCTGAAAGATCTGCCGGTAGTAAGTCATGAGATCGGTCAATGGTGTGTGTATCCTGACTTTAAAGAGATAAATAAATATACAGGGGTTCTGAAAGCTAAAAACTTTGAGATCTTTAGAGAAACTTTAAATGAAAAAGGTTTGGAAGATATGGCAGAGAAATTCTTATATGCTTCCGGTCGTTTACGGACGTTATGCTACAAAATGGATATAGAAGCAGCTTTGCGTACTCCCGGTTTTGCAGGATTTCAGCTTTTGGATTTGCATGATTTCCCCGGTCAGGGAACTGCTTTGGTGGGAGTACTGAATCCTTTCTGGGAAAGTAAAGGGTACGTGGACGATAGAGAATACAGCCAATTTTGTAATCAAACAGTGCCTTTGGCTAGAATGTCCAAGCTTATATGGAAAAATAACGAGCAATTTAAAGCAGATATAGAGTTTGCGCATTTTGGAGAAAAAACTTTACACGATGCCACTATTTTATGGAATATCGAAACAAAGGAAGGCAATGTCGTCAAATCCGGTTCTTTTAAACGTGATCTTCCCATAGGAAACCTGATAGAGGTAGGCAGTATCGAATATCCTTTGAACACCTTCTCTGCTCCTACTCAATTAACCTTAAAAGTAAATGTGGAAAATACGGCAATTGCTAATAGTTGGCATATATGGGTATATCCTTCCGAGAAAAAAGAAATACAAAAGAAGCCTTATGTCACTAATAAACTGGATAAAACAGCAATAGATAAACTGAATCAAGGTGAAAATGTTCTATTCCTTTCTTACGGAAAGATAGCCCCGCAAAAAGGCGGCGATATAAGAGTTACATTCACTCCTATTTTCTGGAATACGGCGTGGACCTACAATGTTTCTCCCCATACCTTAGGTTTTTTATGTGATCCTGCCCACGCAGCTTTTGCTTCATTTCCGAATGACGGACATTCTGATTTCCAATGGAAAGACCTTGCTGTAAATTGCAACGCGATGGTAATGAATGATTTTCCTCACGACTTCAGGCCTTTGGTTTATGTAATTGATGACTGGTTTAAAAACAGGAAACTTGGCGTACTCTTTGAGGGTAAAGTAGGCAAAGGCAATTTGATGGTTTGCAGTATCGATTTGAATACAGATTTGGAAAACAGATTATCTGCTGCTCAGTTTAAACAAAGTATCCTGGAATATATGGCATCTTCTCAATTTAATCCACAGAAGGAGATAACTCCTGAACTGATAAAGAATATGCTTATAAAGTAAACTTATGAAAGTCTTATTTTCATAAGAGAGTATTGATGTATAATAAAAAACAGATAATAATGCACAGAGTATTTTTATTTGTTTTCTTCTTGTTTAGCTTGTCAGGGCTTGTAGCGCAGAATGAAAGTCTGTCGTTAAGTGGAACATGGCAGTTTAAAGAAGACCCCGAGGATAAAGGTGTATCCGAGAGATGGTATAACAGTGATTTAGAAGAAAAAGTGACACTCCCCGGCTCCATGAACACCAACGGGAAAGGCGACCCTGTTACAGTGAATACTCCCTGGACGGGTTCGATGTGGAACCGTGCCTGGTATGAGAGTCCGGAATATGCCAAATACCGGCTACCGGAAGATACGAAAGTAGTCTTTTGGCTATCCCCCGATAAATATTATACAGGTGCAGCCTGGTATCAGAAAAAGATAACTATTCCGGCAGACTGGAAGAATAAGAAAGTTTTCCTTTCTCTGAAACGTTGTCATTGGGAAACTTCTTTGTGGGTAGATGGTAAGGAGATGGGAATGCAAAACTCATTGGCTGTACCTCATCGGTACTTATTACCGGCACTTGCACCGGGCGAACATACGCTGACGCTTCGGGTTGATAACCGGATAAAAGATATAAATCCGGGGCCGGATGCCCACAGCGTTTCCGGCAATACGCAAAGTAACTGGAACGGTGTAGTCGGCAAGATCGGACTGGAAGCAAAGCCGGATGCATATATTTCTTCTGTCCGTATAATCCCCTCATTGGAAGCAAAAAAGGTTACTGCAGAGATTACCATTGAAAACCTGGGAAAGAAAGAGTTGAAAGCATCTGTAGAGCTGCAGGCAAAACTTGTTGGTGGAACAGAGATACTTCCTGTCGATAATAGCTCCTGTCAACTGAAAAAAGGAGAAAACAAGATACAGGCAGAGTATTCGATGGGTGATAATCCCCGTTTGTGGGACGAATTCACCCCGAATCTGTATGCACTCCATATTCAGCTGAAGACAAAAGCCGGAAATAACGATTTCATCGAACATTTTGGTATGCGTGAACTGACTTCACAAGGTACACAGATCGCTATTAACGGTCGTCCTGTCTTCTTCCGTGGCACATTGGAATGCTGTATATTCCCGAAAACAGGTTTTCCACCGACAGAGGAAGCCGAATGGGAACGCATTATGCAAGTATGCCGCGCACATGGTTTGAATCATCTTCGTTTCCACTCCTGGTGCCCGCCTAAAGCGGCATTTGATGCAGCCGACCGTTTAGGTTTCTACTTTTATGTGGAATGCGGCGCACGGTCTCACGATATTGGCGGCGAGAAACCAATCGACCAATTTATTATGGATGAAAGCGAACGTATTGTAAAGGAATATGGCAATCACCCTTCTTTCTGCCTATTCTCTTATGGCAACGAACCGGGTGGCGACGGACACGTGAAGTGTCTGACAAACTTCGTCAATCACTGGAAAGCAAAAGACCGCCGTTTTCTGTGTACAACAGCAGCCGGATGGCCTGCCAGCCCTAAAAACGACTGGCATTGCCTGCCAGCTCCACGTATTCAGGGCTGGGGTGAAGGTGTCAAAAGTATTATCAACAGTACCTCTCCTGGTAGCAGTTACGACTGGAGTTCGAAGATTTCGCATACGCAACCGACCATCAGTCACGAAATCGGCCAATGGTGCGTATATCCGGACCTGAAAGAACGGAGCAAATACACCGGCGTTCTGAAAGCTAAAAACTTCGACATATTCGAAGATCGTTTACGCGATAATGGGTTGCTTTCATTGGCAGACAGTTTCCTGTTGGCTTCAGGCAAATTGCAGGCACTCTGTTACAAGGCGGATATCGAAGCGGCTCTTCGTACAAAAGGCTTCGGTGGTTTCCAGTTGCTCGATTTGCACGATTCCCCCGGCCAAGGAACAGCTTTGGTAGGCGTATTGAGTCCATTCTGGGAAACAAAAGGGTATATCACTCCTGCTGAGTTCAAAGAGTTTTGCAATGATATTGTTCCCCTGGCACGTGTAGAACGCTTCATACTGAATAGTGGTGAAACATTAAATGCCGACATCGAAATTGCCCAATATTCGGCTAAAGATTTGTCGAATGCCCGAACCTCCTGGAGACTGACTTCTACGGATGGTCGCATCATCGACTCCGGCTATTTCTCTACTGCCACCATTCCGACCGGAACATTAACGAAAGTAGGAGAGCTCCATAAAAAGCTGGAAACAGAAAAGCCTGTTCAATACACACTGGAAGTATCTGTCGGAAAATATAAAAACAGATGGTCTGTCTGGGTATATCCGACAACTAAAGAAGAACCGGCAGAGGTGAAAATAGCGACCTCTTTAGATAAGGAAATACTCGACTTGTTGGATAAAGGCGGAAAAGTACTGCTGACTCCCCGATTCGGAAGTCTTAGAAACGAAGGACTAGACTCTGTTGTTGTAGGATTCTCTTCTATCTTCTGGAACACATTGTGGACAAACAAACAACCTCCTCACACCTTAGGTATCCTCTGTGATCCATCGCATCCGGCACTGTCTTTATTCCCGACCTCCTATCACAGCGATTACCAATGGCAGGATGCTATGTCGCATTGCCAAGCTATTCCGTTGAAAAGGCTGGGTGATAATATACAACCGATCATTCGTATTATCGACGACTGGTTTACAGCTCGTCCATTCGGTATGATTATAGAAGTAAAAGTCGGTAAAGGGAAGTTGCTAATGTGTAGCGTCGACCTTTTAACCGATGCCGATAACCGCCCCGAAGCCCGACAACTGACAAACAGTTTGTTGCGCTATATGAAGGACGAAGCCTTTAACCCGTCCAACGAAGTATCAGCAAAAACAATACAAAGTTTATTTGTCGAATAATAATATGCATATACTCTCAGCTGTAACTTTCAGCGGAGGAAGCCCGACTTCTTCCGCTGAACTGATTACATTAAGGAACCGTGACGGCCTTATCGCCCAATTCACCGACTACGGGGCCCGTTGGGTAAGTATGTGGACACCCGATTGTGACGGTAACCTGTCCGATATCGTGCTCGGGTTCGATACAATCGATGGTTATCTGACAGCAAGTGAAAGATACCATGGTGCAATTGTCGGCCGTGTTTGCGGGCGGATCAGCAATGCCCGTTTCCGGATAGGAGAGCAAGAGTATCTGCTTGCTTCCAACGATGTGTACGGTACACCTGTTCGTAACCATTTACACGGTGGAATCGATGCTTTTCATAACCGTTACTGGAAATTCCATACATATATTTCTTCCTCCGGAGAGGAAGCCGTCGAGTTCACAAATAATTCACAAAGCGGTGAAGAGGGCTATCCCGGTAACCTGCAAGTGAGGGTTACTTACCTGCTGAAGAATGATAATACCCTCAGGATGGAATGCGAAGCAACGACCGATCGTCCGACCCCCGTTAACCTGACCAATCATGCTTTCTTCAATCTGCAATCCGCTTCCGGTCCAGCAGAAAGGAAGAATGTTTTATCCCACAGTCTCACACTGAATGCTTCCGCTATTATAGAATGTGATGGTGAATTAATTCCGACAGGCCGGTTGTTGCCGGTAAACGGAACCTTACTCGACTCCCGTTTGCCATGTACCATCGCCTCGTCATTGGTTGAGGAGCATTCGCAGATACAAAAAGACAAAGGCTTCTCCCTTGCCTATGCTTTGGATACAAAAGAAACTGACGAGTTGAATTTTGCTGCCCGCCTGTCTGATAATCTTTCCGGAAGAACGTTGGAAATATATACCAATCAGCCATCCATCCAGGTATATAACGGTTATTTTATGGATGGCACAGATATTGGAAAGAATAAAACTCCCTACTATTCCAGTGCCGGCATCGCTATCGAAACCCAGGGTTATCCCGATGCTTCCAACCAGCCCGCTTTCCCCTCTATCCTGATCGATGAAACGAAAAAATACCGGCATATCACTGAGTATCGCTTTCCTAGGGATTGAAATTTACCCCTACTTTGTTCCATCGTCCGGACTAAATTACCCTTACTTTATTCCATTTTAGCGAACAATTTACCCCTACTTTGTTCTTTCTCCGAATATATTCCTTATATTTGTCATTGTAAAACAGTATGATACATGACATTTCGAAGAAACATAGAAGATAAGCTAAAGGCATGGAGACAGTCGCCTTTCCGGAAACCGTTGGTTTTGCGGGGAGCCCGGCAGGTGGGGAAGACTACGGCCGTTAAGCAGTTTGCTGTCAATTACGAACAGTTTGTGTACCTGAATCTGGAAACGTATGATGCGAAATCGTTTGAAGGAGAACGTGATATACATAAAATAGTTGATCGGATCTTCTTTTTGAAAGATGCTGAAAAGGGTAAGGCTGATACGCTGATCTTTATAGATGAAATACAGGAAGTCCCCTCTGCGTTGAATATGCTCCGTTATTTTTATGAAGAATATCCTGAGTATCATGTGATTGCCGCCGGTTCTTTGTTGGAATCGCTTTTCGATCGGGATGTCAGTTTCCCGGTAGGGCGTGTGGATTATCTTTATATGTATCCGTTTTCATTTGATGAATTCCTGGAGGCTCTGGATGAAAAGAATGCGCTGGGTGCCTACCGTCAAGTCCCGGTTCCTGACTATGCGGTTGATAAATTGATGCAGCTATTTCATACTTATACATTGGTCGGGGGAATGCCTGAGGCAGTGTATCGTTATGTTGTTACGAAAGATTTAGCACAGGTTAAACCGGTATATGATACGCTTCTTTTATCATATCTGGATGATGTGGAGAAGTATGCGACGACAACCAATCAGGTCCAAGTAATGCGTCACTGTATCCGTTCCTGTTTTGCAGAAGCAGGCGAACGTATCAAGTTTGCCGGATTCGGTGAATCGGCTTATTCCTCAAAAGAGGTAGGCGAAGCAATGCGTACCTTGCGTAAGGCGCTAATTCTGCATCTTACTTATCCGACAACACAGACGATGCTTCCTTTTACCCCGGATATTAAACGCTCACCCCGTTTGCAAGTGTTGGATACCGGAATGCTCAATTATTTTTCTAATATACAAAAGGAGGTATTTACTTCTAAAGACCTGAATAATCTTTATAAAGGTAGGATCGCAGAGCACATTATAGGGCAGGAGTTGATCGCCCATTCTGATAATTATCTGCAACCTCTTCAATTTTGGATAAGAGAGCAAAAGACTTCCAATGCGGAGGTCGATTTCTTATTCCCTTCTGCCTATGGTCATATCCCTGTGGAAGTGAAAGCCGGTGCTACCGGCCATTTGAAATCGCTGTTGATGTATATGGAATTGTCCGGAGCTCCGTTGGCCATTCGTTTGTATGCCGGAGGGTATCATCAGGAAGAAATTAAGATTTCCGGAGGAAAAAGCTTTACATTGATAAATATGCCCTATTGCCTGTGTGGAATGCTTTCCGCTTATATCGGGTTGTATATGACCAAATGAATAAACTAAATATCATAATATGAACAGCGCATTCTTCCATTTCCGGCTTCGCCAGATTGAAAAGTTTATACGTGAAGTACCTGTTATCTATTTGATTATACTTACAGGTATTTTACTTATAGCGGGGATTGCGTTGTTTGAATTTACGAAAACACTGAAAGGAAGCCTGATCGTTGCGGTAGTATTGTTGGCTTTTTCCTTTTTTCTTCAGTTACGGAGGAAAGATTATCATTTTGTCTGGCTGGCGGAAGAGAAGGCATGGAAAGTGTTTGGCATGGATTATTTGTTTATAGCTCTGCCGGTTTCTTTTATTATATTACTGCATTCGTTCTGGTATGTTTCCCTGGGCATTATGGCAGGCTGTTTCGGGATCGGTTGCATAAAACAGCCTTTTCACCGCACAAACCGGGGTATGACGCCCCCCCAAATGGATTCCCGCCGAAGCCTTTGAGCTACGTTCCGGGATACGGCAATATGGCGGTTTATTGTTGGTTGTTTATTTAAGTGCATGGATCGGTTTATGGCTTCCTTTTGCTTCGCTAGTATCTTTATGGCTTTTTACGGCTGTACTTCCCGATCTGTTTAAATATTCGGAGCCGGAACAAATACTAAGCTTGCAGGAACGGCCTGCCAAAAGTTTTCTCCGACGGAAACTATTCCTCTACCTTAAATTACTTTTAGCCGCCATAAGCCCCGTCTGTATCATTTATATCATACTATACCCGGCCCAATGGTGGTTAATACTCACATTCATAACAGCAATCGTTCTGAATATGGCACTGTTTATTACGACCAAATACGCATACTACTGGCCGAACACAAAATTACGGCTGGACAAGTACCCGTCGTAATAGCGATGATAAGTATGTTCCTGCCGGTTCTTCTGCCCGTTATCCTGTTATTCCTAATCAGAAACTATCTGGCTGCATGCCGGAATCTAAAAACTTATTTATATGCTTACCATCCGGAATTTACAAGTAGAGTATAACAAAGGTATCCGTATACCGAAAGGGATTGATCTATCGATGGAACCGGGCAAAATACATGGTCTGGTTGGTTTGAATGGTGCGGGTAAAACAACTTTACTGAATACGCTGTACGCCTTTATCCGTCCTGTTGAAGGTTCCGTTGAATATAATGGGAAGCTTTTGCAAAGGCGGGATATTGCTTATCTGGAAGCTGAAAACTATTTCTATCCGTATATGACGGGGCGCGAATGCCTGAGCCTCTTCCCTGCCGGAGAAGACGGCTTTCAGATCGAGAACTGGCAAAAGCTGTTTCCCTTTCCGTTAGACGATATTATAGAAAATTACTCGACCGGCATGAAAAAGAAGCTCGCCCTGATGGCAATCCTCAAGCTGGATAAGCCCGTCATAATCCTGGACGAACCGTTCAACGGGTTGGATTTGGAAAGCGCCCATATACTTACGCTTATCCTGCAACAGCTTCGGAAGAAAGAGAAAACGGTGTTGGTCACTTCCCATGTTTTTGAGACATTGGCTTCCAGTTGCGACTATATCCATCATATTAATAAAGGAACGATAGAACAAAGCTACTCCAAAGAGCAATTCGGAATGCTCCAGCAGCTACTCTACTCCACCATAGAAGATGAGGCATCCGAACAGGTAAAAGAACTTATTTAAAGACAGGCAGTTCTGGAAGAAAAGACTTACGCTTTTTCAGAGAAAACCGCGCAGCTTTTACTATCGGATAGGCACCCATTTTTAAAGGTAAGGTATTTTGAAATGTTAAGTCCTTAGTTTTGATTTCAAAATAAGGGACTTCTGACTTTAAAAGACTAGTCTTTTTTTC
>JAJPZM010000397.1 GCA_021204335.1 Parabacteroides sp.
AATGAATTGGCCGCATAACAAAAAAGAAGGCATCCTTTTAGGACACCTTCTTCAACCAACCTAAATTAAAAACCTAAAACTAACCATCTTTTTGCCTTAAAACGTAAACCTATACAATATGTATTATCATGAATTTCTTCTCTATGCATATATCGGCCATGCCCCTTTACGGGAGCAGACAAATGCGGCGATCTTTACAGCATACCGGTGTGCTTCTTCCAGAGGCATCCCTTTCAACAATGACATGATCAAAGCTGCGGAAAAGCATCCCCTGCTCCAACGGTATCGACAACTTCTACTTTCGGAGTAGGCAGCGTAGACACCTTGTCCGGGGTATAAACCGTACTATATTCCGCACCGGCAGTAAGAACAACCATCTTCAGGTTGTAATTCTCCATAAACCAGTTCGCTACTTCCTCGTCCGAGCCTGTCAACCCAAACAGTTCTTTCAGTTGAGCCATCTCGTCATCGTTCATCTTCAACACATTCGCCAGGTATAACGACTCTTCGATCAATACCTTATTATAATAATGCTGACGCAATTAATATCGAACAATCGATAAGCCGAATTAGGGGCGAATGAGAGAATGGCCTGAATCGTTTCGCGCGATTGCTGCGAACGTTGCGCCAAGGCTCCGAAACAAATAACATCGGCTCTCTCTGCCAGATCGACTGCGTCAGCGGTAGGCGACATGTGATCCCAAGCCACACGTTCGGTAATCGTATATTGGGGAATTCCTTCTCCGTTTATCGCTACACGTACCGTCCCTGTCGGATAAGGAAGCTTTTCTATCAAGTATCGGATATTATTTTTATCCAGTTCACCCAATATCTCTCTTCCATTATCATCATCACCAATAGCAGTGATAGCATATCCTTCCCCTCCTAAACGGGAAGCATGATAAACAAAATTGATCGGCGCACCGCCTGCAGTTTTTCCCGAGGGAAGCAAATCCCAAAGAAGTTCGCCTATACCGACCACTACGGGTCTTCTGTTTTCTTGCTTCATCTGCTCCATGATGTAATCGTTATCCAATTGTTTTGTGACTTTTCGATGATGCAAAACTAAAGGATAAAAAAGCGCCAGACGATAACGGATGCTACATAATTGATAACAGATGTTACATAAGATACTTATTCTCAAGTAACATATACGCATGTTACATAAATGTAACGAGCGTTATCATTTCTCCGGATATTCCGTCGGCGGGATATTATATACCGCTTTAAAACATTTGGAAAAGTAGACGGGAGAAGTAAAGCCGGTAGCATAAGCCACCTCGTTTACATTACAGTTTTTCTGCCTTAACAGGGCGGCGGCACGTTTCAACCGGTAGTTACGCAGGAAATCGGTAGGCGTAACACCTGTCAGTTCCTTTACTTTCCGATAGAGGTGTACCCGCGAAAGGCCGATCATTTCGCTGGCTTTCTCTATGCTGAACTCCGAGTCGCTGTAAGATTCTTCAATCAGTTTCAGGAACTTCTTCATGAACAGGTCGTCCATACTTTCCACCTTCTCGAATTTCAATTCAGTAGAGGCAGGCGACTGAAGCGCGGACGTCATCATTTCACGCAAACGCGCCCGTTCCTCCAGCAAACGGATGATACGTAGTTTTATCTCTCCGATATGAAAGGGCTTCTGGATATAATCGTCGGCACCATTTGCAATGCCATACATGCGTTGTTTGTCATCCGACAATGCGGTAAGCAGAATAACAGGAATATGGCTGTATGCCAGATCCGTCTTAATCTTCTTACAAAGTTCGAACCCGTTCATCTCCGGCATCATGACATCGCTGACAACCATATTCACTTCCTCTTTCGCCAGCATATCCAACGCCTGCACTCCGTTAACCGCCAATAAGATCCGGAAATTTTGTTTCAACTCCTTTTGCAGGTAAGAACCGATATCAGGATCGTCTTCGGCAACCAGGATCGTATAATCGTAAGTACGGTTGACCATATCTTCCATAACTTTTGTATTCAGGTTGGCTACGCCACTGGATAGCTCGGTAACGGAAGGGGCGAATGTACAGGTCTGGTCAAAATGAGATTTTCCTTTGGGCAATTCAACAGAGAATACAGTATGTTTTCTCGGATCGCTTTCCACCTGTATGCTTCCTTTGTGCATACTCACAAATTCATGGGTCAGATGCAAGCCGATCCCCGTCCCGGTAACCTTGTCGCCGGTAAAGAACTGGTCGAAGACGGACGGTATATTTTCCGGCGGTACTCCTCTTCCGTTATCTTCTACGGAAAGTTTTACATACCCGGTATGATCCTGCAAACGGATCGTTACCGTTCCCCCGTCGGGCGTAAATTTAAATGCATTCGACAATAAGTTGGCGAGTATCTTCTCCATCTTATCCGTATCCACCCAAAGATAGACGGAAGGGATATCATGTTTGAAAGTATAAACGATCTGTTTGTTGCGGGCCATATTATCGAAATAAGACTTCACTTCGGCAATAAAAGCAACCAGGTCTACCTGCGTAAGCCGCATATCCATTTTGTTACTTTCGACTTTACGAAAGTCGAGCAGCTGGTAGACTACCCGTTTGAGCCGTTCTGCATTCTTCTTTATAATATGTATATCATCGGCAAGCGGAGAATCCTCCGGCAACTCTTTCGCTATCTTGTCCAACGGTCCGAGTATCAAGGTCAACGGTGTCTTTATTTCATGGGATACATTGGTAAAGAATTGCAACTTGCGGGTCGTAGCCTGTTCGATCTTCCGGTTGGCTACGGCCAGTTCTTCCTTCTGCTGTTCGACCTGGATATTGGTACGTTTCAGTTCATGATTCTTCCTCCTGATCTTCCGGTTGATATGCACTACATAAAGAGCCAATAAGATCAACAATCCCATTAAAAGGAGAATCAACCCGACCGAATTCTGCAGGAAATGATACTGCGAAAATATCTTATTCAGGTTATTTCTCTGCTTCTCTATCTGATCCTGGTAATCGGCCAACTGTTCGGATTGCAGGTAGAGAGTGCCCGCATTCGTCTTATCGATAAGTGCCGATGTCAAGGCATAATGTTTAGAGACATACATACCGTTTAATATCTGCCAGGCAACTTTGATCGCAGTCGACCCTCCTGTCGGATAAATAAAAGTAGCCGTAAGCTCCCCTTGCTGACAGCATCCACGCCCTGCCCCGGACCGGGAAGACCGTCAATCCCGATAAACCGGATACGTGAAGCCGCCTGCGGATCCTTTTCCTGAATAGCCTCACGCGCAGCCAACGCCATCATATCGTTATGAGCATACACGATATCGATATCATCGAACGACCCCATCGCTGCTACCAGATCCTTAGTATCTTTATAATGCCACCATCCCTTGACTTCCCGCAACGTAATATTCTTATGGCCGGTCAATGTGCCAATAAAACCTTCATGGCGTTCGCGGGCGGAAGACGACCCTTCCCTACCCCATATCTCCAAAATGGTTGTTTTATCTTTTAGCAATGAGTTCACAAACAGACCTGCCGAACGACCGATCTCGTAGTTATCAGCACCGATAAAAGCAGTATATTCATCCGAATTGATCTTTCGGTCCATGATAATGGTAGGTATCCCTGCCCGGTAAGCCTCTACGGCAACAGGGGTTATCGGAGCCGACTCATTGAGGGAGATAATTATCAGGTCGACTTTCTTCTTGATAAAAGAACGTATCTGTGCTATTTGTTTTTCATTATCTTCATCGGCTTCCTTTATGTCCAGCTTCATTCTGGGATAATCGGTCGCTTTTACCTGCAAATCCAGCAACATTGCTTTCCGCCAGGGGTCGTCGGAACATTTGGAGATACCCACTACAAAGGTTTTCTCCTTTTCCGTCTGTTTGCAAGATGAAAACAAAGACAGAATAACAATCACAACACAAAGATGGAATATAAGAGGCCGCATGCGCTATCTGATTTTCGGGTTCCGCACAAAAGTACGGATTATCGGTTGAACAGCCAAGATTTATTTTGTACATTCGTAGCTTAAAATAAAACATATACAACATGAAAATAATTAACGAACAGCTACTTGACACAACAACGACAAGGGCTAAACAATCGCCCCGCCTGCGCATGAACTATAATTTTCATGAACAACCGGACGACCCAATCAACCGTCTCCTCAATGCGATGGAGCCGGGCACTTACATTCGTCCGCACCGCCATTTAAACCCTGACAAAGAAGAAATATTCCTGTTACTGCGGGGAAAGGCCGTAGTCTTCCTCTTTGATAATGACGGAAAGATCACCGAACAACAATTGCTCGATCCGAAAACCGGTACCTACGGTGCAGAAATCAAAGCCGGCGTATGGCATTGCTTCCCCGTGCTGGAACCGGGCACAGTTATCTATGAAATAAAAACAGGCCCGTTTGCCCCTCTATCACCGGAAAATATGGCATCCTGGAGCCCTGCTCCTAAAAACGAAGAAGCAGTAAAAAAATATCTGGAACAATTAAAAACAGCAATAAAAGGATTATGAAAAGTAAGTATATCCTCTTTCTGCTTTGTATGCTGTTCAGCCTCACCTTGTGTGCTTCCAACCCGGAAGATAATACCTATCCGACACAGGAAAGGCTTTTCCACATTGCCCGGAGCGCTAACAAAAACCCGGTCTGCTACGATGTGAACCTGAAAGACGGCAAGCTGGATGTCAAATCGCCTCTCAACATCTACTGGGTAAACCGGGAAGAACGGATGGGAGAAACCAACGGATTAAGCTATATCCAACGTAAGATGGCGTACGGCTATAAACTGGTCTCGGCGGGTGACGATTCGAGCGAAGTAATCCTCACCGCTTATCCCGCCAGGAAGCTGACGATCTGCAAGCAAGACTCCAAATATGTCTGTCTCATTACGATCGACAACCAACCGGCTATCCTCGAATCGCTCTATGTCAAAGCCAAATCCGGCAATCCCTTAAGCGTCGAATATGTCGAATTACAGGGGATAACGACGGCAACAGGTGCCAAAGTTACCGAAAGAGTGAAGAAATAAAAAAGCCTCAAACTTTGAATCTGAAGCTTTTTTATAGAATAATATCTTTTATACCAGCTTATGAATAACCAATCCGGAACGAAGTTTCGGTTCGAACCAGGTAGTCTTGGGAGGCATAATATTTCCGGTATCGGCTATATCCATCAGCTGTTTCATTGTGACAGGATATAATGCCAGCGCGACTTTCATTTCGCCGCTATCCACCCGGCGCTTCAATTCGCCCAAACCACGGATACCGCCAACGAAATCGATCCGTTTATCCGAACGCAAGTCTTTAATGCCCAACACTTCATCCAGGATCAGGTTGGAAGATATCGTAACATCCAACACGCCGATCGGGTCATTATCATTATAAGTTCCCGGTTTAGCTGTCAGTGAATACCATTTTCCACCCAGATAAAGGGAGAAGTTATGCAGGCCCGTCGGTTTATAAATATCCGTACCTTTATCCTCAACGGTAAAGTTAGCAGATACTTTTGCCAGGAATTCTTCTTCCGTAAGGCCGTTCAGGTCTTTTACGACACGGTTGTAATCGATAATAGTCAACTGATTAGCCGGGAAACAAACTGCCATGAAATAGTTATACTCTTCATCACCCCGATGGTTCGGGTTTTGTTGTGCTTTCTCCGCTCCCACCAAAGCTGCTGCTGCTGAACGATGATGACCGTCTGCTATATATAATGAAGGCATCGCATCAAACAATTCGGTAATACGGGCAATGTCTTTATCTTCATTAATGATCCAGAAAGTATGACCAAAACCGTCCAACTCGGCAACGAAATCATATTCCGGCGCATTAGCCGTATATTTCTTTACGATAGCGTCCAGCTCGGCATTATCGGGATAAGCGAAAAATACCGGCTCGATGTTGGCATTGTTCACACGCACATGTTTCATGCGGTCTTCTTCTTTATCGCGGCGAGTCAGTTCATGTTTCTTTATATTACCTTTCAGATAATCGTCCACATAAGCACATACCACCAAGCCATATTGCGTATGTCCGTTCATGGTTTGAGCATAAACATAATATTGCTCTTTCTGATCCTGTACACTCCAGACTTTATAATGGAACTACTGAAAGTTTTCGACACCTTTTTCGAAAAAAGCCGGATCGTGTTCGTCCGTTCCAACCGGGAAGTCTATTTCCGGTTTGATTATATGGTACAATGATTTTTCGTTTCCTTTCGCTTCCTCACGTGCTTCTTCCGAATTTAATACATCGTATGGACGTAAAGCGACTTCTTTTATTAAATCCTTCGGCGGACGGATACCTTTAAAAGGTTTGATCTTTGCCATGGTAATAAATTTAAGATAATATCATTCTTATTTATTAACTCTAAACTTCTCGTTACCGTTTTGCAGGAAATCAACGATTTGATTGGCGGCAGCAATACCGGCATTGATATTGGCTTCGGCAGTTTGTGCACCCATCTTCTTCGGAGTTGAGAAATAACGATCCGGATATTTAGCAGCCAGATCAGCATCGATAGCCGGCTTGATATCTGTGATATATTTAAAATCAGGACGTTCTTCCATCATCTTCGTCAAACCTGCTTCATCCATCACTTCCTTACGGGCAGTATTTACGACGATAGCGCCTTTAGGCATCGAATTCATCAAATCGAAATTGATAGATCCTTTTGTTTCGGCAGTAGCCGGAATATGGAGAGAAACGATCTGGCAAGTCTTGAACAGGTCGGCAGTAGAAGCTACAGCTTTTACACCGTCTTTCTCGATCACGTCAGCCGGGCAGAAAGCATCATAAGCATACACTTCCATACCGAAACCTTTAGCTACACGGGCTACATTGCGTCCCACATTACCATAAGCCAGAATACCTAACTTCTTACCTTTCAATTCCGTTCCGGAAGTACCGTTATAGAAATTCCTTACAGCATATACTAACATACCGAAAACGAGTTCGGCAACTGCGTTAGAGTTCTGTCCCGGAGTATTCATTACACAAACATTGTGGGCAGTAGCAGCAGCCAAATCGACATTGTCGTAACCGGCACCTGCACGAACAATGATCTTCAGTTCTTTAGCAGCATCCAATACCGGAGCATCAATAATATCACTGCGGATAATAACGGCATTCGCATCTTTTACGGCATCCAGCAACTGGGCTTTGTCCGTATACTTTTCCAAAAGGGCTAATTCGTAACCGGCGCCTCCCACCACTTCGCGGATACCTTTCACTGCTATCGCAGCGAAAGGTTTATCTGTAGCAACTAATACTTTTGTCATGATCAATGCTGTTTTTCAAATTCTTTCATTGTAGCAACCAAAGCTTCTACGCTGCTCTTAGGCATTGCGTTGTAAAGAGAAACACGGAATCCGCCAACCGAACGGTGTCCTTTAATGCCCACCATACCGGCAGCAGCAGCAAATTTGCTGAATTCTTCTTCCAGTTCCTTATATTCGTCGTTCATTACGAAGCAAACATTCATGATAGAACGGTCTTCGGTAGCAACCGTATCTTTGAACAATTTGTTACGATCGATTTCATCATACAGGATAGCCGCTTTTTCAATGTTTATCTTTTCGATAGCAGCCACACCGCCCAGCTCCTTATACCATTTCAATGTCTGCAAAGCTGCAAAAATCGGGAATACAGGAGGTGTATTGAACATAGAGTCTTTCTTGATGTGCGTATTGTAGTTCAGCATGGTTGGGATAGCACGATCTACATGTCCCAAAGCATCCGTACGTACAATAGCCAATGTAACACCGGCAGGAGCCAGATTTTTCTGGGCACCGGCATAGATAATATCATATTTGGATACATCGATTGGACGAGAGAATATATCGGAAGACATATCGGCAACCAAACGTACCTTCAAATCCGGATCATAACGCATTTCCGTTCCATAAATCGTATTGTTGGATGTAAAGTGGAAATAGTCAGAATCTTCAGCTACCTGATATCCTTTCGGAATAAATGTATAGTTTGCATCTTTAGAAGAAGCGACAACGTCGACCTCTCCGAACAATTCAGCCTCCTTGATCGCATTAGAAGCCCATGTTCCCGTATCCAGATAAGAAGCTTTCTTATTCAGCAAGTTGAAAGGAACCATACAGAACTGCATGCTGGCACCACCACCCAGAAAAACAACCTCGTAACCTGCTGGAACATCCAGCAACTCTTTGATCAATGCTCTGGCTTCATCGTTTACTGCAACAAATTCTTTACCTCTATGAGATACTTCGAGAATTGACAACCCCGTACCTGCGAAATTTTCAACAGCTGCTGCTGCATTCTTAATCGTGTACTCGCTCAGAATGGAAGGTCCTGCAGAAAAATTGTGCTTCTTCATACTAATGTCTTTTTAATGTTATATATTATTTTAACTAACGTCTTTTTCAAAACAGGCGGCTAATGTACGAATTTAATTGAAATATGAAAACCAAAAGCCGTAATTATTAGCAAAAAGCCACCTCTTTCAGCATTCCAACGACTTTATTCCAATCAAACCTTATTATTATTAAAATCGGTCTCCCCACAGTCTTTTCATGTGTTCAACCAATTTTTGTTCCGCCGGATTACTCTGCCCTTTCCAGAAGCGCTGATTCAACACTTCTTTAGGCAGGTATTCTTGATTAACAAAATTGCCCTTATAATCGTGTGCATACTTATACTCCTTTCCGTAATCCAACTCTTTCATCAAAGCAGTCGGAGCATTACGCAAATGGAGCGGAACAGGCAAATTTCCGGTTTTCTCTACTAGTGCCAAAGCATCGTTTATTGCCATATATGCAGAATTACTCTTTGGGCTACAAGCCAGATACACCGTTGTCTCTGCCAGAATAATCCGTCCTTCAGGCCATCCGATCTTTTCCAAAGCATCAAAGCAGGCATTAGCTAGCAATAATGCATTCGGATTAGCAAGGCCAATATCCTCTGATGCAGAAATTACCAGGCGGCGAGCAATAAACTCGGGATCCTCCCCTCCTGCTACCATTCGTGCCAGCCAATAAATAGCACCGTCAGGATCGCTACCACGAATCGATTTAATAAAAGCCGAAATAATATCATAGTGCATCTCACCGCCCTTATCATAGGCTGCCGGATTCTCCTGCAAACGCTCTACGACCTTTTCATCTGTTATTTCAATCGTTTCCGTTTCTTCTGCCGAGACTACCAGTTCCAGTATGTTCAGCAATTTCCGCGCATCCCCGCCGGAATAGCGCAATATAGCATCAGTCTCCTTTAGCTCGATATTTTTGTCCTTCAGTACAATATCCTCTTTGACCGCTTTATTTAATAATGTTAGCAAATCATCTTTATCCAACGATTTGAGTACATATACCTGACATCTGGATAATAGCGGGCGGATTACCTCAAAAGAGGGATTTTCCGTTGTCGCTCCAATCAATGTCACCACACCCGTTTCTACGGCATTCAGCAACGAATCTTGCTGGGACTTACTGAAACGATGTATTTCATCAATAAACAAAATCGGAGATACGGTATTGAAAAAACGGTTGCTTTTCGCTTTTTCTATCACTTCGCGTACATCCTTTACACCCGAACTAATAGCACTCAATGTATAAAAAGGAGCTTCCAGTTTATTTGAAATGATCTGGGCCAATGTCGTTTTTCCCACTCCGGGAGGTCCCCATAATATAAATGAAGGGACACGACCGGCATCAATCATTTTTCTTAATACAGCTCCTTGTCCTACAAGGTGTTTCTGTCCGATATAATCATCCAACGTCCTGGGACGTAATCTCTCTGCCAAAGGTTGATTCATCATGCAGACAAAAGTCGGATATTTTATTTACTTTTCAAAGAATAAAGGTGGTAAAAATAAGTGTAGAATATAATGTTTGAAAGCAGTATTTTATAACAAAATGAAAGCAGATCAAGATCAAAACCCAAGCACATGCATGCCATAAATATCATTTTGTCACCCACATTAGAGA
>JAJPZM010000218.1 GCA_021204335.1 Parabacteroides sp.
TAAATAAATAATAGAAATAAGTAGTATCTTTGTCAATCATTTAGAATGGAAAGCAAGAATAGCACAGATGGAAAATATAAAGGTTGCAATTATTGGTTTGGGATATGTCGGCCTCCCGCTGGCGCATTTATTTGCTACCAAATATCCCGTTGTCGGGTTTGATGTCAAGCAAGATCGGGTCGAGGCTTTAAAGCAAGGGGTGGATATCACAATGGAAATATCCGGAGAAAAACTAAAATCCGTTTTAGTATCTCGTTTACCGGATTTTGATGAAACCGGGCTTTATTTTACAGCTACTCCCTCCGATCTCCAATCATGCAATTATTATATTGTTGCTGTTCCAACTCCGGTAGACAGCCATCATAGCCCGAATCTGACCCCTTTGTATAAAGCCAGCGAGACGGTAGGACGCGTTTTATCGAAAGGCGATATTGTGATTTATGAGTCGACTGTTTGTCCCGGCATAACGGAGGAGGAATGTGTCCCCATTCTGGAAAAAACATCCGGATTGGTTTTCAATCGCGATTTCTTTGCCGGTTATTCGCCCGAACGTATTAATCTGGGGGATAAAGAACATACGGTCGAAAAAATAAAGAAAGTAACCTCCGGCTCCACGCCGGAAGCTGCGGAAAGGGTCGATGCTCTGTATCGTTCCGTAATTACAGCCGGAACATTTCCAGTTTCCAGTATTCGTGTGGCAGAAGCATCCAAAGTGATTGAAAATACGCAACGGGATATCAATATTGCTTTCGTAAACGAATTATCCAAAATTTTCCATCTGTTGGATATAGATACGAACGAAGTCTTGGCTGCTGCCGGAACGAAATGGAACTTCTTGCCGTTTAAACCGGGACTGGTGGGCGGACATTGCATCGGAGTTGATCCGTATTATCTGATCTGCAAAGCACAGGACTATGGCTATCACCCCGGCCTGATACTTTATGGCCGGCGTATCAATGATACGATGGGCGAGTATATTGCCAACCGGGTTGTGAAATGTATGATCAAAAAGGATGTTCCTGTCAAGAATGCAGAAATTCTGATTCTCGGTTTTACCTTTAAGGAAAACTGTCCGGATGTCCGCAACACAAGAGTCGGAGATGTAGTTCGGGTATTGAAGGATTACGGTGTATATGTTTCTGTATACGATCCATGGGCTCGTCCGGAAGAAGTGAGGAATGAATATGGTATTGAGTTAATCGCCTCCTTATCCGATAACAGGAAATATGATGCAGTTGTGCTGGCTGTTGCTCATAAAGAATTTCTGAAACTTGATATTCCCTCGCTTGTCAGGGAAGAACACGTGGTATATGATGTCAAAGGTTGTCTGAATCCGGATTGGGTGGACGATCGTTTATGAATATAATGCACAATATTGTGGAATGAAAACGAATACGCTTTTTCTGCTTTTTGTCTTTTGTTGCAGTCTTTTTACGATCTCATCAGCCCATGCCGATGATTGGCGGGACAACACTTCTCTGCTGATATATACTCCCCGTTATTTCGGGCCGAACGCTTTTCCTATACCGGAATTGATGGGTGGAAAACTTTCTTCACGCTGGGAGGCGGAGCTGAGAGGCGAATACCACAAGATGACAGGTGATAAAACGAAAGATATTTTTGCCCGCTTGTATATTCCCATTGCCGGGGGACGTGCCGGCGTTACGCTTAGCGGTGTCATTCAGGAATGGTATAAAACTTCGCCGGAGGTGCGCGACGAACGGCATGCTGTGGAAGTTAAATCGCCGATCCCTTGTCATGGCGATTTTATATTGGGCTGTCATTATCAGGTGTTGAAAAATGAAAAATGGGTGGATATAGTAGCCAATGCTACTCTACGGACTGCCAGCGGAGGCCGTTTGTGCGATGCCCGCTATACGGATGCGGCAGCTTACTGGTTCGATTGTAATATCGGACGTACCTTGTGGCAGGATCCGGAAACATCGGCTTCGGTGCGTGTACAGGGAATGGCCGGCTTTTATTGCTGGATGACGAATGATCTGATACACCGCCAGAATGATGCATTGACCTATGGGATAGGCCTGCAGGGAACTTTATACGGTTTCTCGTTGAATTGCGATTATTCCGGTATAAAAGGCTATAGAGGCGACGGGGATAAACCGATGGTCTTTCGTTCCAAGCTGAATTATGAGATTAAAAAAAATATCATCTCTTTCGGATATAAACATGGTATACAGGACTATCTGTATGACAGTTTCTCATTGGCTTATATCCGTTGTTTCTGATTATTTATTTCCGTCCGAAATCCGCCGGAATCTCTCCCCATACTGAAGTTTCCCATTTCAGGATCGTAGTGGTATAGGTATTGCTGTTCAGCCATTTCTCGGCACGTTCTATCAGGTCGAAGATAGGCTCGTTAACCGGTTCGCGTTCCAATAACGTTTTGCATTTTTTCTTTTTTACCCAGCTAATGGCGTTGCGGCTGTCGGAATAAATAGGCAGGTTGCTGCCTTCCTGCTTTAGCAGGGCTAAACCATGAACGAGGGCGAGGAATTCTCCTACGTTATTCGTCCCCTTTTTTAGTGGGCCGATATGGAAAATCTCTTGTCCGGTTGCCGTATATACGCCCCGGTATTCCATATCTCCCGGATTGCCGCTACAAGCGGCGTCTACAGCAAGGCTTTCGTTGATGGGCTTTCCGATGGGGGCTTCAGGAGATAGTTTGGATGCGGCTTTGGCGGATGAGGCGTTTTTTAGGTAATGGGCATATCCTTTCTCAAAGGCTTCGATGGCCTCCTCGCGGGTTTCAAACGATTTGTATTTCACGCCTTCCTGCCCTTCTACCTGCATCTTGCACTCCGCCCAGTTGTCGTAGACACCCGGGTTCAGTCCTTTCCATACTACATAATATTTATTCTTCGCCATCTTTTACCTCTATTTTGGCGGCAAAGGTAATGCTTTACGACAGTAGAAATGGCATTTAAATGGTGAAAAGCCGTTTCTACCGGCGTAAAAGTCGTTTTTCACCGTTTAAAGTGCATTTCTACTGTCGTAAAAACCTGTTTTCACTATTTAAAGTAGACTTCTACGCGAGTAGAAACCTGTTTTAAATGGTGAAAAGCCATTTCTACTGGCGTAAAAGTCATTTTTCACTGTTTGAATGGCATTTCTACGAAAGTTTATTCTGCGTGAAAAGAAAAAACTTTACATTTGCGGTAAACAATCATAGATGAAATGAAGCGTGTTTTTTTGATAGGTTATATGGGAGCCGGGAAAACGACGGTCGGTAAAGACCTGGCCGGGCGGATGGGGCTCTCTTTTATTGACCTTGACTGCTATATTGAAGGTCGCTACCATAAAACGGTAGGGCAGATCTTTGCTGAGAAAGGGGAGGAAGCCTTCCGCGATATCGAGCGGCGGATGCTTCACGAGGTGTCGATGTTTGAAGATGTATTAATCTCTACAGGCGGCGGTGCTCCCTGTTTCTTTGATAATATGGAGTTTATGAATGGGGCGGGTACGACCGTCTACCTGAAAGTCTCTGTGGAAGAACTCGCCAAACGTCTGGAAACCTGCAAAACGACACGCCCGGTGCTGAAAGGACGTTTCGGCGAGGAACTGAGAACCTTTATCGGCGAAAGCCTAGAAAAAAGAAATCCTTATTATATGAAGGTGTCTGTTATCTTCGATGCAGAGGTCATGCTGACAGAGACGGATGTGCATCAAATTTCGGAAGCATTGGAAAAGATATTATAAATGGAAGCAACAGGAGGTAAACAGGTACAGGGGTCATATATCCCCCAGGTATTGTTGAAGGAGTTAAGCAAGGTAAGCAACCGCTTGCTGATCGGTATCCCTTGTGAACGCAGAGCAGACGAGAAGCGCCTGGCGCTTACTCCCGAGGCGGTGGGTATGCTGACCGACCGCGGGCACCATGTCCTGGTAGAGTCGGGAGCCGGGTTGGGTATCAATTATTCCGATAACCATTATTCCGAAGCCGGTGCCGAAATCGTTTCTACTCCTGCCGAAGTATTCCAGGCGGATATTATCCTGAAAATACTGCCCCCGCTTCCCGAAGAAATCCTGCTGATGAAACCCCGTTCGACGGTTTTCTCCATGGTGCAGCTGAATATCTTCGCACAGGAAGCTTTCGAACTGATGATGGCGAAACGTATTACGGCAATCGCCTACGAACTGATGTCGGACGATTATAAGAAAAGCCCGGTGCTGAATGTCATTTCCGAGATTGAAGGAACCGCCTCTATCACGATTGCTTCCGAACTGTTGAGTAACACGCAGGGGGGGGAAAGGCGTTCTGCTGGGAGGAATACCCGGCGTATCGCCTACCGAGGTCGTTATCGTAGGTGCCGGCAATGCCGGAACGGTGGCAGCCCGAGCCGCATTGGCGCTGGGTGCTTCGGTGAAAGTGTTTGACGACGATATAAATAAGTTGCGTACTATCCAGCAGGTATTGGGGCAAGGATTGTTCACCTCTAATTTCCATCCCAACGTATTACATAATGCGTTCCGCACTGCCGATGTGGTGATCGGAGCCATGCGCTATATCAATACCCGCTACCGGTATATCATTGCGGAGGAATTGATCCGCACCATGAAACGCGGCTCGCTCGTGATCGACCTGCGCGTCAGCCAGGGCGGTTGTTTCGAAACGACCTGCTGTCTGGGAAAGACAGACCCGAATGTCTTCGAACAATACGGCGTGCTGCATTACTGCAAACCCAATATAAGCAACCGGGTGGCACGTACCACCTCGATGGCTTTCAGTAATATATTCGTGCCCGTATTTCTCGCTTTGGGAGATGCCGGTTCGGTTCAGAATATGATAAAGACGGATGATGGCTTCCGTTTAGGCGTTTATATGTATTGCGGAAAACCTGTAAGCAGCTATGTATCTAATCACTTTAATCTATCATCTAATAATCTGGATCTATATCTATCCGCTTTTTAAGCCCTAAAAGTTTTGAACTCGTAAAGTTTATTCTTTACTTTGCGGAAATCTAACTACAAACAGGCGATTAAGCTAATATAAGTAATTATGGCAGAACAAACAAAAGTAACAACGTTGGAAAAGGTTGTGATTCGTTTCTCGGGAGACTCAGGAGACGGTATGCAGTTGACCGGTACGATCTTTTCTAATCTGTCGGCTATCTTCGGGAATGAAATATCTACGTTCCCCGATTATCCGGCAGAAGTGCGTGCTCCTCAGGGAACACTGAGTGGTGTATCAGGATTCCAGGTGCATCTGGGATCGCGTAAGATTTTTACTCCGGGCGATAAGGCAGACGTATTAGTCGCCATGAACCCCGCCGCTCTGAAGGTAAATGTGAAAAACATCAAGCCGAATGCAATTGTAATTATCGATACCGATTCATTCAAAAAGAGTGATTTGGATAAGGCGTTGTACACGACCGACGACCCGTTCCAGGAACTGGGATTAGGCGGCGTGCAGGTGGTGGTAGCCCCCATCTCGACAATGGTGAAAGACGGTCTGGCCGAATTCGGACTGGATAACAAATCTGCCCTTCGCTCGAAGAATATGTTCGCCCTGGGACTTGTTTGCTGGTTGTTCGATCGTCCTCTGGAAGAGGCCATGCACATGCTCCAGAATAAATTCGCCAAGAAGCCGGTCATTGCACAGGCTAACATCAAGGCGTTGACGGACGGTTATAATTATGGTTACAATATCCATGCCTCGGTTTCCACTTACCGTATTGAAAGTAAGAAAGCCGAACCGGGATTCTATACAGACGTAAACGGAAACAAGGCTACTTCTTACGGTCTGATTGCTGCTGCCGAAAAAGCAGGCTTGCAACTTTTCCTGGGAAGTTACCCGATTACTCCGGCTACCGATATCTTACATGAATTATCCAAACGCAAAGACCTGGGTGTTATCACTGTGCAGGCCGAAGATGAAATTGCCGGTATCTGTACGGCTATCGGTGCTAGTTTTGCCGGTTGCCTGGCAGTTACTTCCACTTCCGGTCCCGGTCTGGCATTGAAGAGCGAAGCGATTGGTCTGGTTGTCATAGCCGAACTGCCGCTGGTCGTTATCGACGTGCAGCGTGGCGGCCCTTCAACAGGTATGCCGACCAAGAGCGAGCAGACCGACCTGATGCAGGCCCTTTACGGACGTAACGGTGAAAGCCCGGTGGTTGTTATCGCCGCTTCTACTCCGACCGACTGTTTCGATGCTGCTTATTGGGCAGGCAAACTGGCTGTCGAACACATGACTCCGGTTATCCTGCTGACAGATGCCTTTATCGCAAACGGATCTTCTGCCTGGAAGTTGCCCGAACTGGATCAATATCCGGGAATCAAGCCGAATTACGTATCCAACTACCACGAAGAAAAACCGTGGAAAGCCTATCGCCGCGATAAAGACAGCCATGTCCGTTACTGGGCTATCCCCGGTATGGAAGGTTTCGCACACCGTCTGGGTGGTCTGGAAAAAGACTACGAAACAAGCGCTATCTCGACCGACCCTGTCAACCACCAGAAGATGGTTGCCACCCGTCAGGCCAAGATCGACAAGATCGCCGACTATATCCCTAAACTGGAAGTGATCGGTGACGAAGATGCCGACCTGCTGCTGGTAGGATGGGGAGGAACCTACGGCCACTTGTACGAAGCAATGGAAAACATGCAGGAACAGGGCAAGAAAGTAGCCTTGGCCCACTTCAAGTTTATCAGCCCGCTGCCGAAGAATGTGATAGAAGTACTTTCCAAGTATAAGAAAGCGGTTGTCGTAGAACAGAACAACGGACAGTTTGTCAACTACCTGCGTGGTAAAGTTCCCGGATTCAATCCGTATAAATTCAATCGCGTAAAAGGTCAGCCTTTTATTGTTGGAAGATTAGTTGAGGAATTCACTAAAATATTGGAGGCTTAAAAAATGACAGATATAAAATTCGAACCGAAAGATTATAAGAGCGACCAGTATGTACGTTGGTGTCCGGGTTGTGGAGACCATGCCGTATTGAACTGCTTGCACAAAGCAATGGCAGAAGTAGGAGTGGCTCCTCATAACATGGCCGTTATCTCGGGTATCGGGTGTTCTTCCCGTTTACCTTATTATATGAATACGTATGGTTTCCATACGATCCATGGACGTGGCGCCGCTATCGCAACCGGTGTGAAGACGGCTCGTCCCGACCTGAGCGTCTGGCTGATTACCGGCGACGGCGACTGTCTGGCTATTGGCGGTAACCATTTCATCCATGCCGTACGCCGTAATGTCGATCTGAACATTGTCCTGTTCAACAATAAGATTTATGGTCTGACAAAGGGGCAATACTCTCCGACATCTGAACGTGGTTTTGTCTCTAAGAGCTCTCCTTACGGAACCGTAGAAGATCCGTTTATCCCGGCCGAACTGGCTTTGGGAGCACGCGGTAACTTCTTCGCCCGTACGATCGATGTAGACCTGAAGAATACGACCGAAGTGCTGGCTGCATCAGCCCGCCACAAAGGAGCTTCCGTAACGGAAGTGCTGGTAAACTGCGTGATCTTCAACGATGGTATCCATAAGAGTATTGTAGATAAAGAATACCGTGCCGACCGTACCATCTTCCTGCGTCATGGCGAAAAGATGATCTTCGGAAAAGAAGGCAATAAAGGTATCGTGTTGGATGGCCTAAAACTGAAAGCCGTTACAATCGGTGAAGACGGTTATACGATGGACGATGTGTTGGTGCACGACGCTCATGAGAAAGACACGACGCTTCACATGATGCTGGCGATGATGAAAGATGATATGCCGATCGCCCTGGGCGTTATCCGCGATGTGGATGCTCCGGTTTACGATGTAGCCGTTCATCAGCAGATCGAAGAAGTACAAGCAAAGAATCCTACCCGCAAACTGAAAGACTTCCTGATGAAGGGAGAAATCTGGGAAGTGAAATAATAAATGGAAAAGGCGGTCGGAGTGATCGCCTTTTCTGTTTTTGAATACTCAATCTGACACTTTTCTTGCATATTGTAAGGTCTGCTTTGCAAATTTACGGGCGATTTGTTAAATGCATGGAAAAGAGCAATTATTGCTGAAAATTTCCTTAATAGCGTATCTCCTATTAAAAAAAATATTACTTTTGTACCGGTCTTAACAAGGCGGGGTTACAGCAAGTTACAAGTAGGTATTAGAGTCCCGCTATATTAATTCGAGAGAGATAAAAAGTTATATAAGTCAATCATTTAAATTATTATCAAGAATGGCTAATTTAGATTTAAGCAAGTACGGAATCACAGGTGTGACAGAAGTTTTACACAATCCGTCTTATAATGTTCTGTTCGTAGAAGAAACAAAACCAGGTCTGGAAGGCTTTGAAAAAGGTCAGGTAACTGAACTGGGCGCTGTAAACGTAATGACAGGTGTTTACACAGGTCGTTCTCCTAAAGATAAATTTTTCGTAAAGAATGAAGCCAGCGAAGATTCAGTTTGGTGGACTTCAGAAGAATATAAAAACGATAACAAGCCTTGCTCTGAAGAAGCATGGGCTGATCTGAAAGCTAAAGCTGTAAAAGAATTGTCAGGCAAACGTCTGTTCGTTGTTGATACTTTCTGTGGCGCTAACGAAGCAACTCGTATGAAAGTACGTTTCATCATGGAAGTAGCTTGGCAGGCACATTTCGTAACTAACATGTTCATCCGCCCGACTGCTGAAGAACTGGCTAACTACGGCGAACCTGATTTCGTATGTTTCAACGCTTCTAAAGCAAAAGTTGACAACTACAAAGAACTGGGCTTGAACTCTGAAACTGCTACAGTTTTCAACTTGAAGGCTAAAGAACAGGTTATCCTGAACACTTGGTACGGTGGTGAAATGAAGAAAGGTATGTTCTCTATCATGAACTACATGAACCCGCTTCGTGGTATCGCTTCTATGCACTGCTCTGCTAACACAGATAAAGAAGGAACTAGCTCTGCTATCTTCTTCGGTCTGTCCGGTACAGGTAAGACTACCTTGTCAACTGACCCGAAACGTCTGTTGATCGGTGACGACGAACACGGATGGGATAACGAAGGTGTATTCAACTACGAAGGTGGTTGCTATGCTAAGGTTATCAACCTGGACAAAGAAAGCGAACCGGATATCTACAACGCTATCAAACGCGATGCTTTGTTGGAAAACGTTACAGTTGCTGCTGACGGTACAATCAACTTCGCTGATAAGAGCGTAACAGAAAACACTCGTGTTTCTTATCCTATCTATCATATCGAAAACATCGTTAAGCCGGTTTCTAAAGGCCCGCACGCAAAACAGGTTATCTTCCTGTCTGCTGATGCGTTCGGTGTATTGCCTCCGGTATCTATCCTTTCTCCGGAACAGACTCAGTATTACTTCCTTTCTGGTTTCACAGCTAAATTAGCTGGTACAGAACGTGGTATCACTGAACCGACTCCTACATTCTCTGCTTGTTTCGGCGCTGCTTTCTTGTCATTGCACCCGACTAAATACGGCGAAGAACTGGTTAAGAAAATGGAAATGACCGGTGCTAAGGCTTATCTGGTTAACACTGGATGGAATGGTTCTGGCAAACGTATCTCTATCAAAGATACTCGTGGAATCATCGACGCTATCCTGGACGGTTCTATCGACAAAGCTCCGACTAAGGTTATTCCTTACTTCGACTTCGTTGTTCCGACAGAATTGCCGGGTGTTGATCCGAAGATCCTTGATCCTCGCGACACTTATGCTGACGCTGCTCAGTGGGACGAAAAAGCTAAAGACTTGGCTGCTCGCTTCCAGAAGAACTTCACTAAGTTCACTGGCAACGCAACTGGTAAGGCTTTGGTTGCTGCTGGTCCGAAATTGTAATTTCACTGCCTGCGGTAGGAATTATCAAGGGTTAACAATAAAGTTATCAAAAAGCGTAGAACATTGTGTTCTACGCTTTTTTTTGTATTTCTATATTTATTTTATCATAAATG
>JAJPZM010000467.1 GCA_021204335.1 Parabacteroides sp.
AAACATCCATATGATGTTCAATAAATCAACGGACATCATGCGGATAATCATATAACGTAAACCTGAATTTCAGTAAGTTTACCCAGAAGTTCAGCATCAACGCCAGTTTAAGCTATACCTTTGTTAATAATCCAATTGAGCGTCATATGTTTACTGCAAATTTTGAACCGGATGATCCGCGTTCGCAATATAATGGTGCTTTATGGAATACCTATGATAATATCGGTAAGAAGCAGCAAGTCGGTTTGTTCTTGTATGGCAACTGGTTGCCCAGCACCTGGTTCCGTCTCTATATGAACGGCGGTGTCGACTATACGGACCTGAAGGCTCCCACATTGGATCTGAAAAAGGATGGCGTGAGCGGACGTATCTTTGCCGGTACGCAGTTTACGTTGCCGAAAGACTTCCGTATCAATGTGCAAGGCGGTTACTTCAGCCCATGGATCCAGCTGCAGAGCGAAATGTCACCTTTCTACTTTGCCGGTCTGAATGTCAGCAAGGACTTCTTGAAGAAGAAACTGTCTGTCTCTGTGGGAGCCAACAATCCGTTCTGGAAGACGATGAAGATGGAAACAACGACAAAAGGCGGTGGCTTCCACGACGTTTCGACCAACTGGCGCAGTGCCCGCGAGTTCCGCTTCAGCATCTCTTACCGCTTCGGTACGATGAAAGGCCAGATCAAGAAAGTACGTCGCGGCATCAGCAACGACGACTCGAAAGGTGGCGAAAACAACCAGGGTGGTGCAGAGCAGAGCATGTAATCTTATATCACTATAATAAGCAAGAGGTCCGAATGTTTTTGTTCGGACCTCTTTTTGTATATCTTTGTCTCTGTAAAATTAAATAGCATGAAACACATTATTATCAGCTTACTTCTGATACTTGGAAGTACATTTACTTTTGCTGCCCGTAAGGAGATACTTTTAAATAACGACTGGCATTTCCGCTTCTCTCACCAGGTGCAGCGCGGCAGCGGCCAGCGGGTAGACCTGCCGCACACATGGAATAGCGGCGATGCCCTGATCGGTGCGCAAGATTATTACCGCGGAATGGGAAACTATGAAAAGAAACTTTTCGTTAAGCCCGAATGGGAAGGCAAACGCCTGTTCCTGCGTTTCGAAGGAGCTAATTCCATTGCGACCGTCTTCGTTAACTCTGTCTGTCTGGGCGAACACCGGGGCGGCTACGGAGCATTTGTCTTCGAGATTACCGATCATGTGAAATACGGTGCCGAGAATAACATACTGGTAAAGGTAAACAATGCCCTGCAACTGGATATCATGCCGCTTGTGGGCGACTTCAACTTCTATGGCGGCATCTACCGCGATGTGAACCTGGTTATCACCGATCCCGTAAATATCTCGCTGACCGATTATGCTTCCCCCGGTGTCTATCTGATACAGAATAAGGTGACGAAAGAACAGGCGGACGTAAAGGCAAAAGTGCTGGTCTCGAATGGATCGTCTGCCGCTAAACCCGTACAGGTGAATGTGAAGATATGGGATGGCGACAAGATCGTTCAGCAACAAGACCTGCATATAACGGTCGATGCCCGGCGGATGCATACAGTCGGTTTGGAATTCTCGATCAAGAACCCTCACCTGTGGAATGGGCGCAAAGATCCTTTCATGTACCGTACCGAAGTAACGTTGCTGGCAGATGGAAAGGAGATAGACAAAGTTGTCCAGCCGCTCGGTCTCCGTTTTTATCATATAGATGCGGAACAGGGTTTCTTCCTGAACGGCGAACATCTGAAACTGCATGGTGTATGCCGTCATTAGGATCGTG
Source organism: Parabacteroides sp. (assembly GCA_021204335.1). GTDB lineage: Bacteria > Bacteroidota > Bacteroidia > Bacteroidales > Tannerellaceae > Parabacteroides. The sequence goes on from JAJPZM010000467.1 coordinate 1,789, forward strand.
CCGAGAGAGGTAATGCATTATATAAGGAACATCACGAGGAAGACGCGGCGATTATCGCCGAGATGGGAGCGAACGCCATTCGTCTGGCGCACTATCCGCAAGCTACTTATTTTTATAGCCTCATGGACCGCTACGGCATCGTTGCCTGGGCGGAAATCCCTTTCATCGGTCCGGGCGGCTATCTCGACAGAGGTTATAACGACCTGCCGGCTTTCCACGCCAACGGCAAAGAGCAGTTGAAAGAGTTGATCCGTCAACATTACAACCATCCTTCCATCTGTTTCTGGGGATTATTCAATGAACTGAAAACTGAAGGCGACAACCCGATCGAATATATTAAAGAACTGAACGCCCTGGCCCACCAGGAAGACCCGACACGCCTCACAACGGCTGCCAGCTTCCTGTCTTACGACAGCGATATCAGCAAAATCACCGACGTGATTGCCTGGAACCAGTATTTCGGCTGGTACGGTGGCTCTCCCTCGGATATGGCCAAATGGCTGGATACCAACCACAAAGCCCATCCGGAATATAAAATCGCCATCAGCGAATACGGTGCCGGGGCGAGCATTTACCACCAACAGGATTCTGTGAAGCCGGGCGAAGCCTCGGGCTGGTGGCATCCCGAAAACTTCCAGACTTTCTATCACCAGGGCAATTGGGAAGCCATTGCCGAGCGCCCGTTTGTCTGGGGCTCATTCATCTGGAACCTGTTTGACTTCGGTGCAGCACACCGTACGGAAGGCGACCGTCCGGGTATCAACGACAAAGGCCTTGTCACCTTCGACCGCAAAGTGAAGAAAGATGCCTACTATTACTACAAAGCCAACTGGAATAAAGATGACAAATTCGTCTACATCGCCAACCGCCGTCATCGCGACCGCACTACGCAGGTGACGGATGTGATGGTTTTCTCCAATCAACCGGAAGTGGAACTGTTTGTAAATGGCCGAAGCCTTGGCAAGCAAACGCCTGATAATTACGCTACTTTCCTGTGGAAAGGCGTCAACCTGGCGGATGGCGAAAATGTAGTTGAGGCGCGTGCCGTACAAAAAAGAAAAGTACGGGTATAATGGACCAGGTTATTTGGAATTGCAAATAAACCGGGGTACGATGATAAAATGTGACGTTATAGTTGACTTCAGGTCATATAAATGAGTATCTTTGTGAAATATGTAACCAATAAATTTATACATATTATGAAACCTGATTTCAACTATAACGAATTCCCCTCAACCTTTTCCCATTGCTTCAATGAGAAATGTACGCGTGGCGATAAATGTTTGCGTCGCCAGGTGGCCTTTCGCATGCCCAAAGAACGTGGTGGTGTGTATGCAATCAGTCCGGTTTACTTGGAAGCCCTCGATGGAAAGGAATGCCCGTTCTTTTTGCTCGACGAGCCCCAGCGTTTTGCCAAAGGCATCACCAACCTCTTTGACGATCTGCCCCTGCGCAAAGTCGAAATCATCAAATCGAAGCTTATCGTTCACTGGGGCCGTAGCACCTACTACCGCTGCAAACAGAAGAAGCGTCTGGTGAAACCGAGTGAGCAGGCCTACGTCAAAAAACTTTTCCTCGCCCAGGGCATCAAAGACGAACCCCGCTACGACGAATACCAGGAATACTACGATCTGGGCAGGTAATGATTCTCTGCTAATTACAGGTCGCGTAACCCGCTGTCTGCCAGATAGCAAAAGTATCATATATTGTGATACTAAATTCTCATATATTATGAAATTGTTGTATCACAATATATGAGAATACTGTATCATAATATATGACACAACAGTGACATAATATATGAAAATGGAATAGCCTAATATAGACAACTGAAGTCTCATAATATATGGGATAAAAATAGCCTCGGGGAGGGGCAAAAACGGCCCAAAAAAGCAGGTGGCTCGAAAAAGGGCGCTTTTCCCCTTCCGAGTAACATATATAATTAATGTACGTGCGCGCACATTAATATACAGCACACTAATAAAGCCCTCTCGGGATACAGTGCCAAAACGACTATGTGTGTATTGAATTCTATGTCTTAGAAGGGTAAAAAATAGTGACTAGAAAAAACGTTCCTTTTTTCTCGCCAGCAAAGTTAGGTATTCCTCCCCGAACCTACAACCTTTTCAACAATAATTTTCATTCTTCTATGTCCTTTCTTATCAGGAAGATAGGAAAGCAAGTACAAAATTCCCCCCTCCTTCAACATGAACTAAAAGTGCCCTCGAAAAAATGACGAGAAAAAAGGAACGTTTTAGCTAGTCATTCTCTCAGATGGCAGTACTAAAATAGCTCCCAAGAAAGAACTTTTAAGTAACACTATTATTAATATTAAATTTATTGATTATGAACAAAAAGTTTTCTACGTTATTGACCTTCGGACTGCTAGTGGGTGGTTCGTTGGTAAACATGGCGAATGCAACGGCTTACTCGGGTGCTACGCCGACCTTTGACAAAGGCACTTTGGCTACAGGGGCCTATGATGATGGTTATTACTATTTGATTAAGAATGAAACGACTGCCAATTATTTTCTTTCAGAAGAACTTGTTGTTGATAAATGGATTCCAGGAGTAAGAATTGATGAACCTATTCTATGGTATATTGATTTTACTGAAGAATATGATGGAGGATATACTGCTACCATTAAAAGTTTGGAACATGGAACTCAATTGAAATTTGATGACGCGACTGGTGGCTATAGCGCAGATGGAGATGTTGCTAAATTTGTAATGGCATATGGTGATGGCGTTTATTCTTTTAGAAATAAGGTGAGTGGCGAAGGTATTAAATATCTAACTAATACAAATGAACTTTCTGGCGTTTCTCCTAAAATTTGGCCGTTGGTAATGAATGGTAATGGTGGTGCTGATGCTCAATTCTTCCTTTATAAAGCCGGTAAGCAACCTGTCACTGCATCTGAAATGAACAAGTATTTCGCTGACCATTTCCAATTGGCTTTCAAGAAAAAGCTGATTTGAAAGATAATTTGGAAGATGTTGTTACTAACCCTCTGATCGGTACAGATATTACAGCAGTTGATTTTAACGGATCAACCTATTTTCGTGTAGATGGTACTTGGAATGGAGTTGGAACAACTGATTTGTGGCGTAATGCTGCTTTCCGTAACTCTTCTTTCATTGTTGTTGATACAATCAAGAACTCTACTTCCAATGCTTTAGGTTATAGCTTGACTATCGCTAAAGGTTCGGAAATGGTAAAGGCTACTATTGGCGTTGTTGCAGCAACAAGAAATTTGGAAAATGCACAGTTTGTTGTTACTAAAGATCCGGGAACAAATCGTTTATATCTTTCTGCTCCTAATGCTAAATATCCGAAAGATAACAATGGTGAAGGTTTAGCAGGTCGTACTGTATTGGCTACAGATAACGAGTTTATTACAGTATACAACAATAAAGGCTTGAATTATATCGCTACCGGTACATTAACTCATGCAGAAGCAAATGCTTTTATCACTTATGGTACAGCTTCTTCTGATTTGATTACTGATAAAGCATTCAACGGTAGTATCGTTACATTGACTTATTATACTTCTGGCGGTAACAAAGTAAATAAAGATAAAGCTTTGACTGCTATAAGTAGTAATGTGGGTGCTGTTGATGTAGAATATGTAGATCCGACTACTCCAGAAGCACAGTTCGTACAGATTTATGTTCCGGCTACTGTAACGGAGCCTGCTTATTACAAATTTGTAAACCGTGAAAATGGACAAGCAAAAACCTACAACTATATCCATCTGACAGCAGATGATATGTATGTAGCATTCGATAGTTATAGTGGAACAAAGGATACTCTGATCGTTAAAAACGCTCCGGATCGTGGCGAAACAGGTATTTTGGACGGTTATTTGACTTTCTCTAAAGAAAAGCAGGCTTACAAACATTTCAATATCTCTGTTGCTACTGAATTATTCGGTAATGTTTACCTGACAGAACCAAAAGCCGGTCACTTTATCGAATTGAGCAAAGAAGCAAGTGATGCCGCTGAATGGACATTGGAAGAACAGGTTTCTCACTTGAATAATGCTTGGGCTAAAGAAACTGTTGTTGATACAATTTATAACATTATTGACTACAAGGTTTGGTCTGACGACAAATGGATAGAAAAGAAAGACACAACTGCTGCTATCATGTATCGCATCAAGAATGCTCTTTCTGACGAATATCTGGCTTATAATGAATCAAAGAATGCTTATGAATTGGTAGATGAAGTAAGTAAACCTTGGGAATGATACAATGATGCACCACGTGAAATATTCTTTGTATTGAAGAAGAAATTCGGTAAAGTTAATCTTGTTCAGGCTAAGAGAGGTACACAGGTATTGACTCCGAATGCTGCTTTTGAAGGTGGTAAATTGTATGGCTCTTTCAGCGATAATAAAGTGTCAAAAGAAAGTGATATGTATAAAATTACCGATAACGATCTGTTTAATGTAGCAGAAGTTCGTGATATCTATCGCAATTTGGGTGAATGGCCTCTGGATACAGTAAAGATCTATCATGCAGATAACGAAAAAGTTCTGCTGTATGAAGACAATGAAGATACATCTGTAAAAGATTCTATCAACTTCCTGGGTATTGCTCATATCGCCGATATTCCAGAAATGAAGGCTGCTATGTTTGTCGATACTGCTTATGTACGTAATAATACATTAATGCCTCAGTATATGTTTGCTGTGGGTTCACCGGTGATTACTTATAAGCAGGAACAGTGTTCTGATCCTACTCATGAACCTCGCATGACAACTGTTGTTGATAAGATCGAAGGTTGTTATTTAGTAGACTTGGCAGACTCTGCTGCTGTTTATGCTAAATATCACAAGAATCCTTACATGTATGATACTTACAATCGCTTAGGTTTCGTAGATGCAACTCACACTGGTGATAAACTGATCATCAAGAACGATAAGAAAGAGATCGTTTTGAATAATGGTTTAACAGTTGCTTCTTTTGCTCTGGCTTATGTTGATAACGAGGCTGGTTCATTCAAGATGAGAACAAAGAATGGTTGGGTTAAATACATCAATGGTGCAACTGTTGTTGTTGAAGATAAAGCAGAAGCGGATGTATTTAATTTGACAGCAACGACAGAAACTCCGACTGCCAACGAATCTATCGATGCTGCTTCTGCATTCAGCGTAGCAACAACTGATGGTGCCGTAGTAGTTAAGGGTGTTGAAGGCAAGAACGTAGTTATCACTAACGTACTTGGCCAGACAATTGCCAGCACAGTCGTTGCTTCAAGCGAAGCTACTATCGCAGTTCCTGCCGGTGTAGTATTCGTTGCCGTAGAAGGCGAAGCTGCTGTAAAAGCAATCGTAAAATAAGCAATTATTTAAATCAAATAATTTCTAAATTGACTGCGCGGTGTCGAAAGCCACCCATTACCCTGCGACAGGCGAACAAGCAGTCGATATTAATACTAAAAAGTAATAAAATAAAGTTCTTCTGTTCTACCTCTGTGAAGAGCGAAAACAGACACAAAACAAGCCCCAGAAGATTCGTCTTTCGAGGCTTTGTCAGTTAGAAAATGAAACATCTACATATATTTTTGTATCTTTACCGATCTTGAAAAGTATGATTAAACAAATATTATTATGAGTGCTTTTGGCAAATTCCCACGCACCTTCTGGGTGGCCAATGTAATAGAGTTGTTTGAGCGGTGGGCGTGGTATGGTTTCTTTATGTTGTTTGCCAACTACCTGACCGGGTCGTCGGATGCCGGGGGGCTGGAGTTTTCGCAAAGCCAGAAAGGGCTGCTGATGGGAGTGGGGACAGGCATACTCTATTTCCTGCCGGTGCTTACCGGAGCGATAGCCGACCGTTATGGATACAAGAAAGTGTTACTACTCGCTTTCCTGATCTATACTTCCGCCTTTATCCTGCTGCCGATGTTTTCTACTTTTACCGGCGTCTTTATCATGTACCTTTATCTGGCAGTGGGAGCGGCCTTGTTTAAGCCGATCATTTCGGCGACGATATCCAAGACGACGACCGATGAGACGGCTTCGATCAGCTTCGGACTCTTTTATATGATGGTGAATGTCGGTGCCTTCTTCGGGCCGCTGGTGACATTGCTGTTTAAGGGGGCTTCCTCGCATCTGATCTTTTACGTTTCCGCCGGAATTATTGCAATCAACTTCCTGCTGCTTTTCTTCTATAAAGAACCGGGACGGGCGGAGAAGGAAAAGAATACCGACTCGCTGCTGACCACCTTCGGCATCATCTTCCGCAATATGGGAAGCATCCTGAAAGATGTGAAGTTTATCATCTTCCTGCTGATCGTGGCGGGGTTCTGGACGATGTATAACCAGTTGTTCTTCACCTTGCCTGTTTTTATTTCGCAGTAGGTGGATACCAGTACATTGTATAATTTCTTCCACCTGCATATCCCGCTGATCAGCGAGAATTACAGTGTGTCGCCCGGTGTGATGGATGTCGAGTTCGTGACGAATATTGATGCGCTTTATATCATCCTGCTGCAGGTAGTCGTGTCGAGTATTGTGATGCGGATGAAGCCGCTGCGCTCGATGATGTCGGGCTTTCTGGTTTGCTAGATCGGCATGTCGCTGATGCTGGTTTCGCAGAATGTGCTGTTTACGATGGTGGCAATCCTGATCTTCTCGCTGGGTGAGATGGCTGGATCTCCGAAGATTACGGAATATATCGGGCGTATTGCCCCGGCGGATAAGAAAGCGCTTTACATGGGATATTCCTTTATTCCGGTGTTTCTGGGGAATGTGTTGGCCGGCTTCATTTCGGGTGTGGTCTATCAGCAGATGTCCGACAAGGTGACGTTAGTGCAGCGGTTTGCGATCGAGAAAGGCTATCAGATGGCAGAAGGACTCTCCAATGACGCCTATTTCGAGGAAGTTGCCCGGCAGGCAAACACCACACCGCAGGGACTGACCAATCTCCTTTGGGACACCTACGAACCGTCGCGGCTGGGAGTGGTTATACTGGCTATCGGTGTGGGCGCCGCTTTCCTTTTGTTTATATATGACAGGATAACTTCCTGTAAATAATCTTTACATAGGATTTGTCTCCTTGTATTTGCTTATATTTGCACCAAAAAGCAAACAAACAGTATGACAAAAGATATAACGCCGGAAAAGGTAGTGGGTGACCTTCGTTATCTGCAACTGCTGGCGCGGAGTTTCTCGACCATTGCAGATGCCAGTACCGAGATCATCAACCTCGAGGCGATACTCAACCTGCCGAAGGGAACGGAGCATTTCCTGTCGGATATCCATGGCGAATACCAGGCATTCAACCATGTGTTGAAGAATGCTTCCGGCGCCATCAAGCGCAAAGTAAACGAGATATTCAGCAACACACTGCGCGACTACGAGAAGAAAGAACTCTGCACGCTGATCTATTACCCGGAGCAGAAGCTCGAACTGGTGCGAAGCAAGGAAGCCGACCTCGACGACTGGTGCCTGATTACGCTGAACCAACTGGTACACGTCTGCCGTAACGTCTCGTCGAAGTACACCCGCTCGAAAGTGCGCAAGGCGTTACCGAAAGAGTTCTCTTATATCATCCAGGAACTTCTGCACGAGTCGTCCGACGAGCCGAACAAATCTGCCTATGTCGACCAGATCATTAAGACGATCATTTCGACGGGGCGTTCCTACGACTTTATCATTGCCATGTGCAACCTGATCCAGCGGCTGACGATCGACCAGCTGCACGTGATCGGCGATATCTTCGACCGCGGCCCCGGAGCGCATATCATTATGGATACCCTCTGCGATTACCACCATTTCGATATCCAGTGGGGCAACCACGACGTGTTGTGGATGGGAGCGGCCGCCGGCAACCTGGGAAGCATTGCCAATGTAGTCCGCATGTGCCTGCGCTTCGGCAACCTGGCGACGCTGGAAGACGGCTATGGCATCAACCTGCTGCCGTTGGCCACCTTCGCGATGGATGTGTATGGCGACGATCCCTGCGAGCTGTTCATGCCGCGCACCAATGCCTCCGATTCAACCTTCGATGAGAAGACAATCCGCCTGATCTCGCAAATGCACAAGGCGATTACCGTCATACAGTTTAAACTGGAAGGCGAGATTATCCGCCGCCGCCCCGAGTTCGGGATGGACGACCGCCTGCTGCTCCATCGCATCGACCTGAAGCATGGTACCATCGAACTAAACGGCAAAGTGTATGAACTGAAAGATAAAAACTGGCCTACTCTCAACGCCAAAGACCCTTATGCGTTGTCTATCGAAGAAGAAGACTTGATACGCCGCATCCATCATTCATTCGAATGCAGCGAGAAGTTGAGGAAACACATGCGTTGCCTGTTCCGTCATGGCAGCATGTACCAGGTCTGCAATTCGAACCTGCTGTTTCACGCTTCCGTCCCCCTCAATGAGGACGGCACGTTGAAAGACATCTGCATCGAAGGGCAGGAATATAAAGGAAAAGCGTTGCTCGACAAGGTAGACCAGCTGATACGCACCGCCTATTTCGACGCGGAAGATTCGCCGGAAAAGGACTTTGCCCTCGATTACATCTGGTATCTCTGGGGCGGAAAGGATTCCCCCTTGTTCGATAAGAGCAAGATGGCGACTTTCGAGCGTTGCTTTATCGACGACAAAGAGGTGCAGAAAGAAGATAAAGGGGTTTATTATACGCTGCGCGAAGAAGAACGGATCTGTGATATGCTGCTGGACGAGTTCGGTGTGACGGGCATGCATCGTCACATCATCAACGGCCATGTGCCGGTGCGCTCCATCCAGGGCGAGAACCCGATCAAAGCCAACGGCAAACTGCTGGTGATCGATGGCGGCTTCTCGAAAGCCTATCATCCGGAGACGGGTATTGCCGGCTACACCCTTGTCTATCATTCCCGCGGCTTCCAGCTGGTGCAGCATGAGCCGTTCCTCTCCACCGACCAGGCTATCAAGGAAGGGCGCGACATCCGCTCGACAACGATCGTCGTCGAACTGAGCTCTCACCGCCAGATGGTGAAAGATACCGACAAGGGCGCCGACCTGCAACGCCAGATCTGCGACCTCGAAAAGCTCCTGTATGCCTACCGCAACGGCTTTATCAAGGAAAAAGAGAGGGTAGAGTATTAAGACAGACCTTGTTACAGGTTCATTTGCCGTCAGTTTTAACTGACGGTCCAGAGAGAGTCCTCTTGTCTTGGCTTTAGCCACATTTCTCTTTATCATCATTAATATAATCATAAAGAAATGGGACTAAAGTCCAGAAACTATATATCCATAATAGCTATCCGTCAGTTAAAACTGACGGCAAATGAACTTGTAATAGCCAAGTGACTCTGATTATTTAGCTCATGTCAGATAATAACCTAATTAATAATGTATAAACGAACAGCCCTGCCATATATCTTTCTGTCCATCCTGCTTATCCTGCTGTTTATGGGGGGATTGGTCTATGGCGCTGTGTCGATACCTGCCGGAAGCGTGATTGATATTCTTCTGGGAAAGGACATCGGCCGCCCCGCCTGGCAAAACATCATCCTGCAATCGCGTTTCCCGCAGGCGGTGACGGCTTTGCTTGCCGGCGCTTCGCTTGCCACCAGCGGCCTGCTGTTGCAGACACTGTTTCGCAACCCGCTTGCCGGCCCCTCTATCCTGGGGATCAGCGACGGGGCTAACCTGGGTGTCGCCGCTATCATGCTCTACTTCGGCGGGACGCTCAGTATGGTGACCGAGCTGCCTATAACGGGCTACCTGGCCGTCATTATCGTCGCCTTTGCCGGTGCTTCCTGCATCCTGGGGCTGATCATCTTCTTCTCCGCCAAGGTGAAGAACAACGTCATGCTCCTGATCATCGGAATTATGATTGGCTATCTGGCATCCTCGCTTATCTCCGTCCTGAACTATTATGCTTCGACGGACAAGGTACATGCTTTCGTGATGTGGGGACTGGGTAACTTCTCGGGCGTCTCGCTGCAACAGTTGCCCTACTTCCTGCTGTTCACCCTTGGCGGTTTGCTGCTGGCCATCCTGCTGATCAAGCCGCTCAATGCACTGCTCCTGGGCGAGATGTATGCCGCCAACCTGGGAATCAAGGTGAAGCGCACCCGCATCGGAATCCTGCTTTGCACCGGCCTGCTGACGGCTACGACGACCGCCTTCTGCGGCCCGATCTCTTTCATCGGCCTTGCCGTACCCCATATCGCCCGCCTGATGCTGGGATCGTCCAACCATAAGATGCTCGTACCCATCACGATGCTGTCCGGCTCCTGCATCGCCCTCTTGTGTAACATCCTGATGGTGATGCCTGGAACCAACAATATCTTGCCGCTCAATGCCGTTACGCCCATGCTCGGTGCGCCGGTTATCATCTACGTAATCGTGAACCGTAAGAACATCCAATATTTCGACTGATGAAGATGCATACGAAGACTCCTGTCATAGAGACCGGCCGGCTCAGTATCGGCTACCCGTTGAAAGGCGGCAAGCGTAAGGTGGTGCACGACGATCTGAACCTGCAACTCTTCCCCGGCGAGGTCACCTGCCTGCTGGGACTGAACGGGGCGGGCAAGTCCACCCTGTTGCGTACGCTCTGCGGCTTCCAGCCCCCGTTGAACGGCACGATCTCCCTGCTGGGAAAACCCCTGTCGTCTTACTCGCAAAGCAACTTTTCGCTCACAGTAGGTGTTGTACTAACGGAAAAGACAAACGCGGGTGGTATCACCGTCTACGAACTGGTTTCGCTGGGCCGCCATCCGTACACCGGTTTCTTCGGCCAATTGAAGAAGCACGACAGGGAGATTATCGAGCAATCGCTGGCAGCAGCCGGCATTGCCCACAAAGCACACAATTACGTATCCGAACTGAGCGATGGCGAACGGCAGAAAGCCGTGATCGCCAAAGCACTGGCACAACAGTGCCCGATCATCCTGCTGGACGAGCCGACCGCCTTCCTCGACGTGACGAGCCGCATCGAGACGATGGTCTTGCTGCACCGTCTGGCGGTTGAACAGCAGAAGGCCATCCTCTTATCCACCCACGACCTCGACCTGGCGATCCAGATGGGCGATTGCCTTTGGCTCCAGGAAAAAGGCCGTCCGATGGCCTGCGGTACGCCCGAAGACCTGATCCTGAGCGGCGCCTTCGAGTCCTTCTTCGGCAAGGAAGGCATCGTCTTCGACCCCTCGACCGGCAAGCTGAATACGGAAGCCCCTGTCGACCCGATTGGCATAGAGGGCGACTTCCTGGTTTCTTACTGGGTAGGCAATGCGCTGATGCGCAACGGCTACCGCCCTTCTCCTGTAAAAGAAGGGCAGATGAATGTGAATTGCCTTGCCCCCAACCGCCTGCATCTGACCCTGCCCGGTGGAGAGAAGAGGGAGCTTACCGGGGTAGCGGCACTGGTCGAAGCGGTAAGGAGCGATGGTGCACTATCCCGGTAGTGCAACGTACCCTATCGGGATAGTATTGGCAACCCTACCCGGATGGTATAGTTCACCCTATCAGGATAGGGCATGCCGCATCCAGAAGCGGTAGACTGCTGCACCCCGATGCGGTACTATCCCACCAGGGGCGGTGGCGATGCCGAAGCTTCCCGTATTGCATGGCAAGCGTAGTGGCTGTCGGATAGAATGAATAGAATATATGGTATAACAAGATTAAGTATAGATGAATTATGGCAAATGAAATAACCTGGCGGTTAGAGAATGAGAAAGTGGGCCGCCTGCTGTTGCAATATGCAATCCCTGCGGTTGTCGGGACGATGGTTAATTCCCTGTATAACATTGTCGACCGTGTGTTTATTGGCCAGGGAGTCGGTGCGCTGGCGATTGCCGGGCTGACACTGACGTTTCCAATCTTGATCTTCCTGCAGGCATTCGGTATGCTGGTAGGGGCGGGGGCGGCCACCCGCGTCTCCATCCATCTCGGAAGGAAAGCAAACGAAATGGCGGAGAAGATGTTGGGGAATGCTTTTACCCTGACGTTTATCATCACGCTCGTTACCGTATTACCCTGTATGATCTGGATGGAAGACCTGCTGCTCGCTTTCGGGGGGAGCGAACAGACGATACCCTACGCCCGCGATTACCTGAATATCGTCGTGCCGGAGACGATCCTTACTTCGCTCAGCTTCGGTTTCAATGCCATTATGCGTGCTTCGGGTTATCCGAAGAAGGCGATGTTTACTATGCTGATCGGCGCAGTGGTAAATGTGATTCTCGACCCGATCTTTATCTTCTGGCTGGATATGGGGATTAAGGGGGCGGCTATTGCAACGATCATCTCCATGCTGCTTAGCGCCCTGTTCGTGATGAACCATTTTATACAGAAAGACAGCATCGTGCGTTTCCACCGGGGGACGTTCCGGCTGGAAAGGCATGTGGTGTGGAATATCCTGACGATCGGCATTTCTCCGTTTGCCATGCAGCTGGCGGGTAGCCTGGTGGTCGTTATCCAGAACTATATGCTAAAGACGCATGGGGGCGACCTGGCGCTGGGGGCGAACGGGATTATTACGAGTGTGGGAATGTTGCTGGTGATGCTTATCATCGGGATTGCCCAGGGCATGCAGCCCATCGTAGGATTCAATTACGGAGCGGGGCACCATAAGCGGGTACAGGAGACCTTGCGGCTTGTTATCATTACGGCGACCATTATTATGGGGATCGGCTGCCTGTGCAGTGTTTTGTTCCCGAAGGTCATCTCGCGAGCCTTTACCGGCGATGTAGAGCTGATCGATGTAACGGCGAACGGTTTGCGTATCAGCTTGCTTGTCTTTGTGGTGGTAGGTTCGCAGATATGCATCAGCCAGTTCTTCCAGAGTATCGGTATTGCCTGGAAGGCAATGTTTCTGAGCCTGAGCCGGCAATGCCTGTTCCTGATTCCTGCCTTGCTCGTCTTTTCCCGCTTCTGGGGATTGGATGGCGTGTGGTATGCTTCGCCTTTTTCGGACTTCATTGCGGCCGTAACTGCTTGGGCTTTCCTGTGGTACCATGTTAAAAACATAAAAAGTGAGAGCTCGGATTGAACATCCGGGCACGTTATTTGTCTACTATATAAAAAGTGATTGGTAAAATATTAATTATAAAGAATAGAAGTATGAAAAGAGTATTATTATTACTAGCTATCCTGTTGTTTGGTGCCGGCACCGGAACAATGATGGCACAACAGGATAAAGCTGCCGACAAAGCAGCCAAGAAAGCAGAGAAAGAGGCTCGTAAAGCCGCAGAAGAAGCCGAAAACATGGCACTGTTCGAACAAGCCGTCCAGGCACTTAATGCAAAAGACTTCGTGCTCGAGGCCGACCGTGTGGAGTTTAAACGCGGACGTTTCGTGTATGTGACTCCCAGCACTAACTTTGTGCCGTTGAAAGGCGATCGTGCCACCATCCAGTTGGCATTCAACGGCGCTTACGCAGGTCCTAACGGAATTGGTGGTATCACCGTAGACGGAAATGCATCCAACATCGATATGAAGACGGATAAGAAAGGCAACATTACTTTCAGTATGATGGTACAGGGTGTCGCTGTTTCTGCAAACGTAACGTTCCGTATGGTGAAAGGTTCCAATAAATGTACGGCTACTGTAAGCCCGAACTTCAACAGCAACCGTATCTCATTCACCGGTTCCCTCTATCCTTCGGATCAATCCAATGTGTTTAAGGGACGTTCTATCTAAACATGATTGATATAAGCTGAACAAGAAGGAGACGTTGCTTTGCGACGTCTCTTTTTTTATATCTTTGTACCACAACTTAAAACTTATAATTATGCAGTTAACGATCGATCAGAAAGACATAGACAAGTTCATTATAATAGGCGACAAGGTGCTCATCAAGCCGAAGAATCCGCAGAGCCAGACCAAATCGGGACTTTACCTGCCCCCGACGGTTCAGCAGGATAAGATACAGAGCGGTTATATCATCAAAGTAGGCCCCGGCTTTCCCCTGCCTTCGCAAAGCGAGGAGCATGAGGTGTGGAAAAAGAAAGAGGGCGAAGTGCACTATCTCCCTTTGCAGGCACACGAGGGCGATCTGGCTGTCTTCCTGCAAAATGCCGCCTACGAGATTAATTTTAATGATGAAAAGTTCCTGATTGTGCCCCATTCCGCCATCTTGATGCTGCTCCGCGACGAAGGATTGTTTGAATAATGGCTTTTTGTTTGGCAAAATACTACATAGATTCACTTTTTTGATATACTTTTGCAAGCAAATCAACAAAACAAACTATCAACAGTAGCGATTAGCATGAATAAAATTGTAAGCAAAGAACATTTCTCTACCAATGTGGTGAAGCTGGAAGTGGAAGCTCCTCTGATTGCCCGCTCACGCAAAGCCGGTCACTTTGTGATTGTGAAGGTGGGAGAGAAAGGTGAACGTATCCCTTTAACCATTGCTGGTGCAGATACTCAGAAAGGAACCATCACACTTGTGATCCAGGCCGTTGGCGGCTCATCCCGTAAGATTTGTGAACTCAACGTTGGCGATTATATCACCGACCTGGTAGGCCCGCTCGGACAGGCTACTCATATTGAAAAGGTGGGTACGATCGTATGTGTCGGTGGCGGTGTAGGCGTAGCCCCGTTGCTGCCTATCGTAGAGGCTTTCCATAAGGCAGGCAACCGCGTTATCGTCGTCCTGGCTGCCCGTACGAAAGACCTGGTGATCCTGGAAGAACAGATGCGTGCCAACTCCGACGAGGTTATCGTAATGACCGACGACGGTTCCTATGGTACGAAAGGCTTGGTGACCAACGGTGTTGAGAGCGTAATCAATCGCGAGAAGGTAGACCTGTGTGTCACGATCGGCCCGGCTGCCATGATGAAGTTCGTTTCCGCCCTTACAAAGAAATATGAGATACCGACAGTCGCTTCGCTCAACACGATCATGGTAGACGGTACTGGTATGTGCGGCGCTTGCCGTATTACGGTCGGTGGAAAGACCAAGTTCGTCTGCGTTGACGGCCCCGAGTTTGATGCCCACCAGGTCGATTTCGACGAGATGCTGATGCGTCTGGGTGCTTATAAAGATATTGAAAAGAAATAACCGCTGAATCAATGACAACAGAAGAATTAATTGCCGCCCGCCGCAGCGAACCCTGGAGGGAAGAACTGCGCAAGAGCAAAAAAAATAAAGAACGCACGGACATCCCCCGTGTAGAGATGAACGAACTCGATGCGGAATACCGCAGCCACACCCGCCTGGAAGAGGTAAACCTGGGGTTGACGAAAGAGCAGGCTATGCAGGAAGCACAGCGTTGTCTCGACTGTCCGAATCCTACTTGTATGGAGGGTTGCCCGGTAAGCATCAATATCCCGACATTCATTAAGAATATCGAGCGGGGCGAGTTCCTCGAAGCAGCCAAAGTGCTGAAAGAAACAAGTGCCCTGTCGGCAGTCTGCGGTCGTGTATGTCCGCAGGAGAAGCAGTGCGAAAGCAAATGTATCCACTTGAAGATGAAGAAGGCGCCGGTAGCTATCGGTTACCTGGAACGCTTTGCTGCCGACTATGAGCGTGAAAGCGGTAACATATCTATTCCGGAAGTAGCCGAAAAGAACGGTATCAAGATTGCCGTTATCGGTTCCGGCCCTGCCGGTCTGTCTTTTGCCGGCGATATGGCGAAACGCGGATACGATGTGACTGTCTTTGAAGCGCTTCACGAGATTGGCGGCGTATTGAAATACGGTATTCCCGAATTCCGTCTGCCAAACAAGATTGTAGATGTGGAGATCGAAGGCCTGCGTAAGATGGGTGTAAAGTTTATCACTAACTGTATTGTCGGTAAGACAATCAGCTACGACGACCTGCACGAAGAAGGTTTCAAGGGATTCTTTGCCGCCAGTGGTGCCGGTCTGCCTAACTTTATGAATATCCCGGGCGAGAACCTGGTAGGGGTGATGTCGTCCAACGAATACCTGACACGTGTCAACCTGATGGATGCTGCCAATCCCGAAAGCGATACGCCTGTTTTGCAGGGTAAGAAGGTCGTCGTAATCGGTGGTGGTAACACAGCGATGGACTCTGTTCGTACAGCCCGCCGCCTGGGAGCCGAACGTGTCATGATCGTTTATCGCCGCAGCGAGGAAGAAATGCCTGCCCGTATCGAGGAAGTGAAGCATGCGAAAGAAGAAGGTGTCGAGTTTATGACACTGCATAACCCGGTCGAATATATCGGTGACGAGAGAGGTCGTGTGAAACAGATGCGCCTGCAGAAGATGGAACTGGGCGAGCCGGATGCTTCCGGACGTCGTCGTCCCGTTGCTATCGAAGGAGCTGTTGAAACTATTGATGTAGATGAGGTAATCGTTAGTGTCGGTGTTTCTCCCAACCCGCTTATTCCGCGTGCTTTCGGTGGCCTGGAAGTAAGCAAATGGGGAACTATCGTAGTCGATCAGGACACCATGCGTTCCGCCTTGCCCGATGTATATGCCGGTGGCGATATCGTCCGTGGCGGTGCAACCGTTATCCTGGCTATGGGCGACGGCCGTAAAGCGGCGGCGGCGATGGATGCTGCTTTGCAGGGGAAGTAAAAGTTCTGTAAGAGATAAAGAATAAAAGCCCGGTCTGTTTTTCAGGTCGGGCTTTTGTGCATTCTTATCCGGCATCAATGACTTTGTAAAGCTTCCTTATACCATTTCAGCTTTTTATATTCTTCATTGAGGTAGGGTAGTTGCTTTGTTTGATATAGGTTGTCAGTCCGGAATGCTTTTCGATCAGGAAGCCGCTATAAGGCAATATAAAAGAGGGGGTCGAAGCCTTATAAATAACACACGCGTCGAGCAAACGGCTTAGTTCGTCTTTTTGATGCCGATCGTCGGTAATGCGCGAAAAGTAATCTTCAAAGTCGAAGAACAAATGATAGGCATACCGGTCGAAATGTTGTACCTCTGTCGGATCGACAGGAACAGGCCCTTGTACATTGTTTTTTACCCAATCTTTCAACTCTGCTAATCCGGCTGTTTTTATCAGGCTTAAGGTGCTCGACTGTGAGGTTCCATCCTGTGACTCGAAATATTCGTGTGCCTTTTCAACAAACGATTGCAGGTCAGGGACTTTACTGAATAGCTTATTTATTGTCTCGAAATAGACCGATTGAAAGCCGGGTGACAGTATTTCGGCTGATGAAGAAACGATGTAATCTGTTTTATCCTTTAGTTCATACGCCACTTCAATGCCTGCCATAAAACAGGCTTCGAAGATGATAAATTGAAAAGACTTATTGGGAATAGAAGCGGCAAAGTCTTTCATATCCATCTCTGCTTTTCCGTCTGTAATGACGGAACGGGGTTTCGTCAGGGTCGATTCGGGAAGCCAACCGGATGCATGTGAGAAGACGATTAATCCGTAAGAGTCGGCGGGATACCGGTTCAGTACATGCCTGACGATGCGTGAAAAGACTTCGGGGCTGGCGGAATTCTCCTCGTCGTAAGTCTCCAGGATACGTGTTTTATTGATTCCGTTTTCCCGATAAGCTTCCATCAGACAAGGGGAGCTATCTCTTTTATCTTCATAAAAGACCAGGTTGCCATTTTGCCCGTCCCAGCCTTTCAACATAGATTCTATCTTGTCGTCCGAGCTTCCGTAGAGGTTGTTGTCGCGTCCCAGATAGACCAGTATTGTGCGGGTAAATGGTTCTTCCTTTAGCGTTTCGTCGCTGCACGACGATAGCAGAATGATTATGCCCAGTATGGAAATTATTAAATGTTTACTCATAGGTCTCCTTAGTCGTTCTTGTAAAAAAAGGGGGAGAACTTATCTTAAGAAGTGCTCCCCCATCAAATCATACTCTCCTACTTATTTGCCAATAATTTTTATCACCTTTATCTTTTCTCCTATATGAGCTTTTACCAGATATACGCGGTTAGCAGAGGCACGTACTTTATAGTTCGTAGACGATTTGCGGCTGGTATAAATCATTTCTCCGCTAATATTGAAGATCTGTAATTGGTCTATCGGAGCATTGAACGATTCAACATAGATTCTGCCATTATTCGAGTACGCTTTTACTCCGAAATCGTTGATCTCCTCCGTTCCGGTAGAAACATCTTCGAAGTGGAGGCTGAAACGGTCGTTCAGTTCGATCTTCTGTCCGTTTACCGGTGATGCCTCTGTGATGAATGTATAAGTCGGTGTTTCCTTCAAAGAGATAAGTTTATCTTTCAGATCGTGGTCGATCAGATAAACGGCGTATCCGAATTGATCCATGCCGGTAAAGTCGAGCTTAATACTTCCGGGTTGTGCCAGTCGTAAGCCCAATCGAACATCCGACGAGAAGTCTCCGCTGGAATTGATCGCCAGTGCGTCTTTGGCCGGTGAAAGGGTATAGACGGCAATCGGGCTGCCTTCGTTGAACAGTTTGTAGGAATCTTCACTTCCCTTATAGGCCGGTACGGCCCCTTCTTTGTTCAACAGTACGGTCATATTGTCGTGCCCGTCTTGTGAAGCCCGGATACGCAATGTGTTTTGTTCAACTTCCGAACTTTTCAGCGTATAAGGCGGAGTTGCCGGTGCTGTGGTAAGCATATCTGCTGTGAAACGTAATACGGATACGCTTGTCGTTTTTATTTGTTTCATTACAAAGAATGATTTCAATGGCGGCACAAAATTGGCGGCACTGGCAGAAATTTTTGAGTCGTCTACAATCAAACGATTTACATCATCCTCTGTTGATGCGATCACAGAAATGTAATTGCTGTTGACATCACCGTCCCATAGTTTATACGAATTTTCCAGTGAACCACTGTTTACCTGCAGGAATTTGCGTATGTCCAGATATGCCATGAACGGGTTGGGGGCATGAATCATTTTGTATTGGTTACTACCGTTTATCGGCATGTCTAATACACCCGCTGCATTTAGTGCGCCATCGGTAATGAACCGGCCGGCATTCGTTCTGCTCAATCCTGAGATCGTGTTCCCTTTTTCATCCGTATAACTGGTAGCCGACTGTGGAAAGGTAAAGGTAGCATCGGTACTCAGATTTGTTACCTTGGTGGTAAATGCCGTTCCCAATGGTAATTCTGTGCCTACACTGCCGAATGTAGCTGTAAATGTATTTTCTTTAGCTACGCTCAGTGGATAGTCGGGATTGACCATTTGGAAGAAATTCATATAGACATCTCCCCAAGCCGGCGTATTGCCTTTTTTGAAATGGTAGTCGCCTGTATAAACATTCTTCAACGGTGCAGACCATAGAATAAAATGATCTTTCTCATCCTGTTTCAGGGTAAGTTCCATACTGGCATTCTGATAAGTCAGCAGGTGGATACCGGCAATCATGGCGCGGTCTTCCAGGTGGATGTCATTACAGAAACTTTCTTCGGTAAGTTCCGGATAGTTCGGAGCCCCTTTGCTTATAATTACATTGACGCAACCTGTCGGAGCGAATGAAACCGGAATTTCATTGCCGTCTTTTATTTCTAACCAGTTGCGATAGTCGTTCCAGTCTGTACTTACTGCGCCGGTCCATTTCATGGTGGCCTCTTTGCCGTTTACTCCGATTGCTTCTACGGCCAGATCGCCCGGTGTAAAATCGATCCGGTCGCCGTTGTAGAATGGTAATAATGGTTTTACGGTATATGTTTTACTGGTCGTAAGTGCACCGAAATTGATTGTCAGACTATCTGATGTCGGTACTTGTGTGCCTGTCTCATTCCACCAGATAAATCTGATGCCTACGGGTGTCTCTTTCAATTTGGTCGTCAGATTGGTACCGTAGCAGGCGGCAAATCCTCCCGTTTCAGGTTGCAAGATGTAGACATAGACATTTGCAGAAAACTTTACCGGTGCTGAAGCTCCAGTGGGTTGATACATGAAACTGTATGTGAATTTGTCGATGCCATCCGCCGGTATACTTCCGTTATGCGTGTAAATCACTTTTTTACCGGAGAATGCCAGGCTTTCTGCGGTAGGTTGGCTCTCTATGTTGCTGTTGCTCATCACAAAGCTGCTGCTGTTTGCCGGGAAATTATCCGGATATTTATCATTCGCAAATATATCTATAATGGCAGAGCCGTTGATCTGTGCGGTTGCCGCATCCGGATTCAGTGCAACCAATGCCGCTTTAATGGTTTGGTCTCTCCAGTCGCAGTCCCTGTATGCACGTTTGGCAACGCCTATACCATAGTCATCCCGCGGATCTTCCGGCGGGTTTGAATAGATATCTCCCATTGTTCCTACGCCGCCATTGTTTGTACCGAAGCTCCATTTCCATACACCCTGGTCATATCCGCTGTCATCTCCCAGGCGAACATAGTAAACGGAATATGGATTACTTACCTGTATTTGTACACGGACAGAGTCGCCTGCTTTGATTGCAGAGGTCACTCTTGCACTGCTGTTAACGAGTTCGGTGTTATCCAGTGTTTGCTTTTTAACAAAAGTCTCTTTACTTACAACGTTTCCATAAACAGCAATCGGCGTGTTTAATGAGATATCCGTTTTGGCTGTACTCTTATTCGATATTGTCAGTTCGATATATCCGGTACTGCCATTTACCCGTATTCGGGGGCGGTGTGCCTCTTGCGGTGCCGTTTCCGGTACAATAAACGATTCCGTTAAAAAGATGATCGGTTCGTAGAAAGTTTCATTTGTACTGTTGTTTACATCAGGAACGTCCATATAATAAGCTGTCTGAACAATATTGTCGTTGAAAGGCTGATAGCTGTAAAGCGTATCTACCGAATTGTCGCTATTGACTACTTTTCTTGCATATTTATATTGGAGCGGATTGGTGATGCGTTCAGCCGGTGTAGGAACTGTCAGGTCCGGTTTGATCTTGAACGGAGAATACATAAACTGGTTCCATACAGGCCATGCGGGGGCAAACTTGAAGCCTTTGTCTCCGAAGCCGAAAGCTTGTAGATAACCGGTATAAGATGATCCATAACTAGCTCCAGTCCTATTGGCGATAACTAAAATTTCAGCTGAAGCATCATTGTTTACATCGGCAATTACCGGATATTCAAAACCTGTGGTACATTGAAGTTCCTGGTTAAATACCGTAGCGGTGTTATCTCCTAATTTGATCTGAGGTTTATTCCCTTTTATGATACGGATTGTTTGTTCGTCTTTGTAGCATATTTCCTGTATGCCATCATTATCAAAATCGAACAATGTAAATCCTGTATTGGCAGAACGGTCTTTATGTTCCAATGCAAAAGATAGTTTCAACCTAGTTTCTGGACTAGTTGCATTTACGTCCCAAGTAACGGCAATCATATCCCCATTTCTTCTACTTGCGGATTCACTTGTACTATATGTTGTGGGATTTGTATCTATTGTTACATCATCTTTAGCTAAATTAGGATGTCTGGTAATACTAACATCTGAATTCTTGGTTTCATATTTAAACTCTCCTCCTAATACTGCAATCTCTGGTAAACGATATTTTTTTCCTGTAATATTTTCGGTTTGTTCCCGTCCGTCAATATCACCTATGTAAACATAAGAATTGGTTCCGAAAGCAGACCCGTTCATTGAAAATTCAATTCTTACTAGTATTTTAGGTTGGATGGTTCCAGTGTTTTTTTAGGAATTCCGTTTTCTAATACCAATAAATTCGGATCCCACACAATAATTTCTCTTTTTCCAGATGCTCTTGTTTTTGTAGTTCTTATTACAACTATATCAGGAATACCGTCCCCATTGATGTCGGCTACACCGGTACGTCCATCATGAATGCCAAGGCTACTACTTACATCAATCAATTTAGAAGTCCCATTTTGAATATTAATATCGTAATAAACCATACCTCCGGCAATATAGTCATATTTACCGTCAAAATCCATATCGTATGTCTGACTGAAATTTACGTGATCATCCTCTAAATATGCACTGTAATCTTTTCCTACATGTACACAACTGTTTTCGCTAGTAGTTAAATTCCCTAAAGTCACTTTCAGTTGACCTGTTTCTGCATCAAAAATCTTATTGTAAACAAGAACTTCCGCTTTTCCATCTCCGTCGAAGTCAAGAATCTGAGGAATCGGTTTTGCTAATGCTATGACAGAGGTATCGTGATATTTATTATCCCATCTACTTTTGATACGATATTTTCCTGTATATTTATTGTATATTATATCGAAAGATTCTACACGATGTGCGTATTTAGTGAGACTGATACGTGAATATGCAACGATTAATTCTGCATTTTGGGATTCTCCGTCAGCTAAATCAGTAGCCTTTCTATCTGTGTTTACTAATGCCATATAAGAAGGAGAAGCATGCCAGTCACCGTTAAGATCAAATGTTGCATCAGGTAATAGACGTAGTGTCGAAATCAAATCTCCGTTCTGTCCATTATATATTCTTATATCTCTCATGGAGGTGTAGACGCCAGTAGTTCCTGTTATGACAATTTCCGGATATCCGTCGCCATTCAAATCACCTACTAAAGGAATGCAATATGTTTCCAGATTTTTATCCACATAATCGCTCCCTTGATAAATCTGTTTGGAAGAAAACTCTATCGTCCCCATCTGGTCGAAGCAAGTATTGAACAACGCCGGGTTAGTATAGCCGGGAGGATCCCGTAGCACCTGGCTATGGGAAACTCCGGAAAGGCTAAGTATGAAAAGGAGAAGGGATATCTTTATGTTATGAAACTTTTTCATCATATTATATTATTAGTCTTCGTTAATTACTCTATTTTACGTCTTTCACACAGCGAACCGGATAACCGTTCGCGCGGAATGCGGATGAAGATTTCCTGTTTCCTGCATCGAAAACAAAACCATTGAATCCTCTGACGGAAGCACCCCATACGTAACTTTGGTTTCCTGCACCAACCTGTTGTCCGCTACTTAGGTCTAATCCTCCTGCCAGTGGATAACTGCCGGTGAATCCGTACCAGGGAGATCCGCTGGTGTCGTCATTGGCTACTGGCACGCGCCAGCCGAACGGACATGGGTCGTAGGCCGATTTCTCGCCATTTGGGGTATTCCATAAGTTATTATTCTGTGTCATACCGATCCAGTCGAAGGTACGAATGGAAGAAGCATAGAATATATCCGGGTTTTGAATAGCTGTTTCAAGATTGTTGCTCACACCGGAGTTAACCATAGATACTTTCTCTGCCGGAACAGATCCGGCGAACGGGTCTTTACGGCCCCATTGGTAGTATAAGCCGTAAGAGGTTGTACTTGATGCTCCCAGATTACGGTCCATGAACACCATATAATTGTTCTGCACCTGATAAGTTGGCGATTCTATGTCCTGGTTGGTAACCCAGATATGCCAGCTCCATAATGTTTTTCCGTTAGTGGTATTGCGTACACCGATCACAGCATTTCCTGTTGCATTCGTTGTGAATACTTTGGCAGACAGGTTGCTATTGCTGGGAACCGATACACTGCCGATTGGATTAGGAATGTCTTGCCATACGATATACATTTCTGTCGAAGTATAAGCATCGATCCTGCTTATACCATCGGCATTCGCCATTTTTAATGGTATATCGATTGCACTATTGGGCCGGGCAACAATACAGTTTGATCCGCCGGATTGTACGACCAGCACCTCTTTTTTCAAAGTACCTGCACTTAGTGTTATTTTACCGGTACGTGTAAAACCTGTTGTATTATTGTTCACTGTGAACGAGAATGTTTTCTTTTCATTCCCGATCCCATTCAGATTTTCATTGTCGATTACGATCCAGGAGTCTGCATCGGTCATTGTCCAGCCGCTACTATAATTGGTAAATACGGTGAGGCTTTGAGTGGATGTACCCCAGTCTGCATAGAAAACGCCCTTATTTACACCGATCATGTGCTGTCCGTTGTATTCTATATCATTGATACCATCATCCGATACAGTCAGGTCATAAATCAACGACGATGATTTGGAGGCTGCCGCTTCGTCTGCCGTCGAATAGCCATCTCCTCTGATTTGAGTAATATTGATCAGGTAACGGTGGTTTCTCAGTAATGGTAAATATTCACTCGTGTGGTTCATAAAATCGACGCGATAGTAGGTATCTGCCCCGCCGTCATATTTTGCCTGAATAACGAGACATGTAGCGTTTCCTTCCTGGCCTTCGGCATAGGCATCCGATTCTGCCAGATATATCTTGCGTACTATTGCATTCTCTGTTACATCTTTTTCATACGCATAGGTTATCACCGGTAAAGCGGTTGCATCTGCCGGTATATTTGTTTTTGTGGCTTGCGATTTTGATAAATCATCCTTATGCGGCGACACCCTGCCTTTATCGTTCGCCCGGTAAACAAACACATTCTTAATGGCAAAACGTTTGCCGAAACCTATTGCCGGATCACCGTAGATATCGACTCCGATGTCAACTTTTGCAACGGCGCGAAGTAAAGAAGCTTTCTGTATGCTGGTAGTCGTTTGGGTTGTCGTATACACCAATTCGGCCGTTTGCCCCATCATGGGGAAAGCATTCACAAAAGAACTTTCGGTTACATTCTTCCAGGCATTCCCGTTGAATGTAAGAGCATTCAGTATGCTTTGTTTCGGTGTTCCTTCAACCAATGACGTTTGAATCGCATTTAATGAAGAGCGTGCGTTGGCCAATACAACCAGCCTGACGCCGTAATCTTCTCTTTTCAATTCCAGTTTAAAGGTTTTCTCACTCCCGTTTACGGAACTGACAACCTCCTGAATGTCGCTCTTTTGGACAGCTACCCGGTAGCAAAATTCTTCATCATCATTTTCTGTCTCTCTAAAAGCCAGAATATCGATTTCCCGAATATCATTCTCCCGGACTTCCGTTATAGGGTCCGAGTAATTTGTGGGAAGATTTACTCCCGGAACCCTTACAGTCATCGTGAAAGTACCTGCCTCTCCTCCTGGTTCCGGGATCGGGTCGGTAGTCACTTCGTCTGAGCAGGAGAAGAAGAGTAATGCTATGATTAATATGCTCCACTTTTTCATTATATTATATTTTATTTATCTTCGACTCTGTTTGTTGATCAGTATTTATTGACTATGATTTTCTTAGTCAGATTACCGGATATGATGTAGAAGAAACCATTGCTTAGAGAGGTGGTTCCGCTGACACTGACATCTACGGCATCACCGGTCGCCGTTTTATTCACGGATATGCGGCTGTTCGATATACCAGATACATACCATCCTTTCGGGTTGTTGCTTGTCACATACAATCTGCCGGAAGATACGGTACTGGTAAAATCGAAACGTCCGGTGCTTACACTCAGATTGAAAGCGCCTTCGATTGCTACTTCTTTCATATCCATCATGTTCCAGGTCGTAATGTCCACTTCCAGTTTTGTTTTCTTGTACCGGAATGCAGAGTCGGATGTAAAGTAACCTTCTTCCAATACATTGGTTATTCCGAAATTGTATAAGTGATTGCGCAGGATATGCCTGAATGAACCGCTTTCAGTAAAGTCGATCCTGTAATAGGTCGTACGCGAGGAGTTATTATAGTTACCGCCTACAACAATACAGGTGGCATCCAGATCGTCCCCGTCGGCAACAGCTTCGGCTTCATGGAGATAAATCTCGCGCTGAAGCTTATTGCCCGAAGGAACGGAGTACACCAATGGATCCGTTTCATTGATAGGATCCAAAGAATCATCGTCGGGTATGCTGAGTTTTAGTGCGCGATGATTGGTCGCGTCCCAGTTGTCCGGGTCTGTATCCGGTATGATACGCCCGCGATTCTTCCAGTTATAAACATAGATTTCTTTCAATTCAAAGAATGAAGCAGGAAGGTTGCTTCCTATATCGACACGTGCAACCGAGCGAACCAGTTTGAGATCGGTAAACGACATGTTTTCGGAAATCGAGCATGGCGTCGTCGTTTCTCCCCACATCGGTATCGGGGTGAAGTTCTGTGAACCCGAAGCAGTCCATTTATCCGATATACGTGTAATGATTCGTGGAAGTGCTTTCTCTTTCAGAGCGTTTTGGGCAATACCTCCCATGCTGTTTATCGCCCCTTTTGAATTGGCTAAAATGACGAATATGTATTCATTATCCAAGTCTTTTTTCAAGGTAGCCGTAAATTCCTTAGTGGTATTGTTTTCTGTCGTTATAACGCCTTCCGTACTATAGGCAAAGAGAAGCCTGCCGGTTCCGTCTTCTTTTCGGAACACCAACACTTGGATCTCTTTTATAAAATTCTCGTCCTCCTCTGCAATTGCATACGACGAAGGAACAACAGGCGTTTTTATACTAAACGTCGCTTCCACCACATCACTTTCCAGTCGTTGGCCTCCGGGTATATCTTCCTCATTATCCATCGAAGATACCAGGCATGAGCTCAACATGAATAATAGCAGCAAAGGAAAGTAATATGCAGTGCCTCTTGCTAACAGGCCTTGTAATCGCTTAAACATATCTTTATTTATTTTATTATCAATTTTTATATGCCGAGGCCGGATCCGTTTTCAACAACAGTCCATCCGTTGATTATGACATCGAAGTTGAGTTCTATGCCATCTCTGGCAACCAGTTCAATGTCAAATTCATGCATATAACTGAAATCTATTCTGCCTCCGACTGTATTTATAAGCATAATCAACTCCACCAGATTACGTTCGAAGACTACCGAACCTTTCGATGCGTCATATACCCGTAATAGGGGCGAACGGCTCTCTAACAGGCGTAATATCGTAATGGAAGAGGTCAGTCTTGTTCCGTTGTTTACTTTCGTGCAAGGAGATATATAGTTAAACTTCGACTGCGAAGCTACTGAATTATCAAATCTATATCTTCCGTTATTGTCTTCTACGGAAATGAGATAATTGTCACTGTTTGCCTTCAAGCCATCAACTGTGACATTGATTTTGTATGTGTTTTGTGTCAGATTGAGGGTGTCTCTAACAGATACTCCTCTCTTTATATTAACTATCCCGTCTTTATGCGTTGCATAAAATAAAGGGGACAAGTTCGATTTTATGGTGTCGTTTTGAATGCTTTGCAGGTGTAGCTGGACATCGCTCAGCAGTGTTTGTCCAGGAACCAATGTTTCCGATAAATCATACAGTTCACTGTCTAATCCTCCCCATGCGACGAACCGGTAAGAACCCGATTCAAGTCCCGGAACGGTGATGTAGTAATCTTTGCTCATTTTAGGGGCGGGATCGACATGTTCTGATAAAAATTGCCATCAGCACTAAAGACATACAGATTTATCTGGCTTACGTCCGACGGGTTAATACCTTCTTTAGCTGAAGCATAACTGCCTTCGACGTAATTGAAATAAACACGAATATCCGACGGAATACAGTCCGCCATATCTTCCTTGATGCAAGATTGTGTAGATAACAATAATGTTGCTGCCAACAAGGAATATGTAATGTTATATAATCGTTTCATCATCTTGTTTGTCTGTATTGTAAACTTTTTGTTCTATATGCTTGAAGGCAAATAAAGTATATTACAACGTTTTTTAAAGATTAAAGGAGACAAAGACAAGGCAAAACCTGCCTTTGCCTCCTTTTTTATTTGAGCGTAAATCTAAATTGTACTACTTCGATTATTTCTCAAGAACTTGAGGATCGTTAACCAGATTCCAATTTTGAACAGTTACATTAACAGTAATCTGTGTATCTTTCGAAATAGGACGTCCCGGTTCAACCACTTCAGGATCAGGATAACCGATAGAGTTGATAGCTGTAATAGATACAGCATAGTAATCGTTACGCAATACATCATTCGAACCACCCTTATTCAGGAATACGGTATAATAGCAGTAGCAGTCGCGGTAGGGGGTATACAATGTAGCATTAGTTAAACTACTTGCATAGTCATTTGCTTCAGTTTGGTCAGTAAAATAGTAATGTTCGCCACCTTCGGTTGTTACCAGATAAATAAGTGCTGGTTGAGCATTAGCGGTATTCTCTGTTTCTGTCAGATTTGCTCCATCGTAAGAAGCAAACTTTTCAGGAGTAAATTTAGCTCTTACACTGGCAAATGTAGATTCACCGCGATAATGGTTTTCTGAAGTATTTTCAGGAGCATACTTTACATTTCTCGATTCAACAGCTGTTGCTGCAGTGTTAACAGGCAGATAAGCACTGACATTGATCGGATCACTTGTTGAAGCACGGAATTCGTTTACGAAATCCTGATAGTAAGAGGGCTGATCGCCTATACCCGATGTATTTGCTGGAGTGTAGTTGGGGTCGACCACTGTACTTCCACTCAGTTTCTGCATTGGGAAAATCTTCGTATTCAACAGACCCATACAGAAATCCAGATCACCGATAGTTACTTTGGAAATGCCTGTTTTTTCCAAGTCTGCTGTTTCCTGTACGGTAACTTTGGCTGCCATACGTTTTACATTGATTTCAAATACGTTTTGAGATGCATCTTCTACCAAAGTTTTCTTTTCGATCTTTTCGTTAAACATAGCGAAACCACCTGAAGTACCGCCTGATACTATGGCCGAATACAACAGATTCGGATTGCTCAAAACATACTCAGCATAAACGCCTCCGCTTTTGATTGCATTGACCATTCCGTCCGGTAAGTTAATACCAACGTAGATCAGTTTCTCACCAGTGCTGGCATCAACATTTGTTTGTGCATTATACACATGATTGACATCGTCATAAACAAAATCGCTTTGACTTAATTCTTTGTGTGTCTGGTAAGCTCCGCTGGTAGAATATACAAAAACAGCAGCTCTACCCAGAACAGTTTCTGCATCGATAGCGTTATCGTCTCCATTTGAAGCATAAGTGCTAACGGGGGCACTGAATTTGATAGTCATCGTTGTCGGTTTTCCCTGGCCTTCAACACCACCTCCTTCATCATCAGAGTCGCTACAACTTGTGAATCCGGCAGCTAATACTGCCGCCATCATAAAATACTTGAATCTTGTTTTCATCTTTAATTAATTAAAAAATAGTAAATGATAATTAGTGATATATACTCGTTCTATTTAATGTTCCGGTTTTTATTTTTCCTGCAACTCTTTCAGATTATGGGCGGCTTCTGCCAATCCTGTGGCGGACGCTTCGGCAAACAACTGGCGGGCCCTGTCATTCTCACCACGCATCAGATATAATACACCCAAATTGTTTTTGTACTCGGGTGTATTCCTGTCTGCCCGGTCGAGGTATCGTTGGGCGCGCTCAGGGTCGTTGACCGCTAAAGCGGATGCCGCTGCATTCAGGTTGGCCACTTTGTCGTCGGGAAACAGCTGCACTGCCGTTTCAAATACTTTGGCAAAGGCATCGTCGTTTTTGTCATACGAATTGGCAACCAGGTGCATTTCTTCCAGGCTTAACTGCTGCGGGCGGGTTTTGATGATCTCCTTCGCTTCCTCGATGCTGAAACCGCGCACACTGTAATCCACGCGGCTTACCACACGACGCAATTCGGGGTACAGGTTCTTCAGCATATACTGGTAAGGTTGTCCGCCTCCCAGCTCTCTCAGCATCCTTTTCCGCGAATCTACATTATAGATATTTTGGATAATGGAGATGATCTCGTTTCGGTCATTCATCACCACTTTGTCGAGCAGCTTCACTAAACCGTCCCAGTCTTCTCCGCTGTGTTCTACTTGGTACATGCTCAGGGGAATATCCAGATTGGATGCCAGATATTTCTTCAATGCCTGGGCACGTCCTTCCGACAGCCTTTCGTTGAGCTCGAAACTGCCCTCGGGAGAGGCATATCCTTTGATGCAGACGTGCGAAACTTTCACGTTCTTGTCATTTCTGATCTCGAGGATCATCGATTGTATCTTGTTCAGCTCTTTCGGATTGCTGCCGAAGTCAGGATAGATAACGGTTTGTGCGACCGGAAAGTCGAGGAATGCCTCCCGCTGTTCGCTGCGAAGCTTCACTTCTTCCACTTCCGGCTTGATGTAGGCAGTCATTATATCGTACTCCGTATGTTCGGGCGAAACATGGCTGACCAACAGCTCGGTGGCAAGCTCCTGCGGTTGTCCGCCACAGTTGCAGAGATCTTCTTTCATGTCCAGTCGGGCATCTTTCATCCATTCTTCGAAAGGGAGAGTCATTCTGTAACGTAAAGTTTTATCTTTTTGCTTCCCGCCTTTATCACAGCGTATGTGGGATAAGGCGTGGTGCTGCTGGCCCCGTCTAAAGCCATTTCGCGTTCGTACACCTTTTGCCAGCTTCTGCCGTTCACCACGATTTCGGGCAAGCCTGTTTCATTATCGGGGGCAACCAATACCGGAG
The DNA here is from genome assembly GCA_021204335.1 of Parabacteroides sp. Classification (GTDB taxonomy): domain Bacteria; phylum Bacteroidota; class Bacteroidia; order Bacteroidales; family Tannerellaceae; genus Parabacteroides. Next base: position 31,905 of record JAJPZM010000467.1, read on the forward strand.
TCAGCGTCAGGTGGCGGTTCGCCTCTATTTTAATTCCGCTGAAATCGAATACCATATCCAGGATCAGGGAATCCCCCTGTTGGCGCAATTCATGCGACAGGATTGCGATTTGCCCGTTGTATATCTTTTGTGCCATGCCCGGAATTGCCACCGATAGCAGTAGGGTTGCAATACATATTTTATAGATAAGACTTTTCATACTTTTACTTCCTTTTATTTGATGATGTAGATCAAACTGATTGCCACTTTAGTGGGTCCGAAATAATTCTTTTTGTAGCTTCCCAGGTAATCTCCGCATTTCTCGCAGTTGTATTTCTTATAATCCAGATAAGCATAACCTACTCCCAACGAAGCTTCTATACTCCAACGAGGGTTCAGGATCCATTGATAGCCGTAGGAGAGGCCTGCGCCGATAAGGTTTCCTTCGTATCGATGATCTTCCATACCCAACATTTTGATTCCTCCCATATTAAATTCTCCGTAATGGACATGCACACCCAGAAAATGCCCATTGAATTTGTTGCAAAGCCAATAACGCAGTTCGGGCTGAACCAGCCAATGTTTTAATTTCTTGTTTTCGGAAAATTCCCAGGGGTTGTAGTTGCCGGACAGGTCGAGGGTCAATTTAGGGGTGAGGGCCACCTCTGCACCCAAATTAATTATGGTAGTTGCATCATACAGTAAATTGGATTTTACTGCAATTGTCTGTGCATCCACCATCGATATAAACGCGGCACTTGCAACGATAGATAAAAGAATTCGTTTCATCTTTATTTTAATTATATTTAATGATTATCCGCATAATGTCCTATTATAAATTCTGGATTTGAAGTC
>JAJPZM010000264.1 GCA_021204335.1 Parabacteroides sp.
TACAGTATCGGTATGTTGGCGCTGGACGACAACACGCTGGGCGGTACAGCCGATATAGAGGGGGATGCCGCCCCCTTCCAATATATCATCCATACACCGGATGCACAACGTTTCCCGTTGCCCGACAGCCTGCATGAAGGACAGGTGTTTACCCTGGGAGGAAACGGAGTCAGCGATGTTGCCTTCTATGCGAATAAAGAACCTTACTACCGGATCATGTACGGCAATGCGGCTATGGTGGACAGCCTGGGACGTATCTTCCTGAATTATCAGTCGCGCGACCGTAGCGGTAGCCGGCAGGTACATTATTCCCTGATACCCAATATGCCCGCCAATATACCGAACCATATCGATGTGGAACCTATCCCCGGTGTCGACTTTATCGGCTCTTCCATCGCGCTGTGGGGAAGTCCCGACAGTACCGCTTTGATGGACGTGATACAGCATATCGTCCTGTCGGAAGGCTTGCCATATCCGACCGTAAGAGGAAAATGGATCAAAGATCCCGCCGCTTATTCTCCCGATGTAATGACCAGCGGAAACCAATACGACAGCATCATCTCTTATACGGCCAAGCTCGGTTTCCCGGCTATCCATGCCTACGATCAGGGCTTCCTGCGTCCCGACCGGGCCAACGAAGGGTGTCTGGACGGAAGAAGTCATGAAAAGAAACCTTTCCGCTTTCAATCGGGTAACAAATCTCATCGTGAGTTTGCCGATATGGCTGCCGAAAAAGGAATTATGCTGGGACGTGTTAACATCACGAATTCGCTGGCTCCGGGAACGAAAGATGCCAGCCCTGTTCCGAGCGACAGCCTGTGTTATCAGCAGAAACGCATCTTGATGAACGACCTTTCTCCCGAAGATACCATTATTATCGTCGACGACCCTGCGTATCTGGAGGAAATAGCCAGTTGGGAGGGACATTGCGAGAACCTGAATATGGTAAAGATCGGCGGCGAACTGATCCATTATCTGGGCGTATCCGAAACGGCTCCCTATACCCTGAAAAATGTGACCCGGGGCTATTGGGGAAGCAAAGCCACCGCACATAAAGCCAATGATACGGTCTATAAACTACAGGTAACCATCAATTACGGTTACGAAGGCATCATCCCGAATCTCGCCCTCCAAGATAAGATTGCCGAATATTATGCCGAAGTGTCTCATCTGTGTGGCGTCACCCTTTACGATTTCGACGGGCAGGAATTCCTGTTCAATAACGGTCATGGTTACTATTCTGCCAAACGCTTCTTCCGCAAAATGTTTGAACGGGCGGAAGAGTTGGGTGTGCCCTATATCCGTTTCTCGGGTGCCACCCTTTCGGAAGGCTCTTGGCATTACCAGAGCATGTGGAACGTCGGAGGCGGACGTAACCTTTACGACATCGATACACGGGAATGGGGGAGCGCGACCAGCCAAGGGAAAGACCTGCGCGATGTCACTTACTCCAACTATTACCCGGTCTCTTTCGGTGGAAACTTTGCTATCAAGGATACCTCTACCATTGAACAATACGAGCATGTACAGGCCATTTCGGTCGGTTACGGAGCTTCCTATTTCCTGGCAATCAATCAGAACGATGTGGAAAACTGCCCGCAAAAAGAACAGATATTCCGGACGATCCGTACTTGGGAGAATGCCCGCCATGCCGATGCTTTCCCCCGTTCTATAAAGAAGCTGTTGCGTGACCCGTCTTACGACTGGCGGCTGGAAGCAGGTGAAGACGGAAATAGTTGGACGCTATTCCGGCTTGTCGATGGTAAGAACGTAGAAGCTTTCGCACTAAAAAGGGGAACAGCTAATTGGTAAAATAGTATATCTGTTTCGGGAAATAGGTAAAGTTTGTGTGTGGTTATTGCTATAAAAGGCAGAAATAGAGAAAAAGAAGAAGGTGTGTCAAGCACGGGGACAGGGAACTTTTGACACACCTTCTTGTTATTAATAGTTTTTATTACCGAATAAACAGCAACTCCCTGTATTTAGGCAACGGCCACATCTGGTTATCTATCATCAGTTCCAGCTCGTCGATATGTTCGCGGATATTATCCAGGAACGGAACGACTGTGTCGTGGTAAGCGATCGCCTTGCTGCGCAGGTCGGCGATGACATTCGCTTTCTTGCGGGCTTCAATCATCTCGTCCGTCATGCGGGTGACGGCATTGACATGCTTGGATATTTTACGTACCAGGCGGCGCGGTTCGGCAGACAGGTCTTCATATTCTTCCGTACTGAATGTTTCTTTCAGCTTGGTGATATTGCTGAGCAGTAACGACTGGTAATGCAATACGACCGGGATGATATGGTTCATGGATAAGTCGCCCAATACGCGGGCTTCGATCTATACCTTTTTGATATAGATTTCCCACTTGATCTCGTTGCGTGCTTCCAGCTCCTTTTCATTCAATACGCCGGTTTCCTTAAACATGTGGATCACTTCCGGTTTCATGTAGACGTCGTATTGCAGTGGAACGCTGTTTTCGCAATCCAGTCCGCGGCGGGCAGCTTCTTCTTTCCATTCGTCGCAGTAGTCGTTGCCGTCGAAACGGATAGGCTTGGATTCTTTGATATAAGCCTTTAGTGTTTCAAAGATAGCCACTTCCTTGCTCTTTCCTTCAGCACGAAGTGCTTCTACATCTTTCTTAAACTGTTGAAGCTGGTAAGCGACAGCCGAGTTGACAGCCAGCATAGCTGATCCGCAGTTGACCGACGAACCCGGTGCGCGGAACTCGAAACGATTTCCGGTAAATGCGAAAGGCGACGTACGGTTACGGTCGGTGTTATCCAGCAACAATTCCGGTATCTGCCCGAAGCCGAGGCTTAGGCGTTTCTTCTCATCCACCTTGATGGCATCTTCGATCGAACTGTTTTCGAACTTGTCCAGCACTTCGCTGATCTGTGTTCCCAGGAAAGAGGAGATGATGGCAGGCGGTGCTTTATTGGCTCCCAGACGGTGTGCGTTGGTTGCGGAAGCAATACTTGCTTTTAATAACGCATTATATTTGTAAACTGCCATCAGCGTATTTACAACGAAAGTGATAAAGCGCAGGTTGTCTTCGCGGTTTTTACCCGGCGAGAACAGGTTGATATCCGTATCCGTTCCCATTGACCAGTTGCAATGCTTACCCGAACCGTTCACACCCATAAAAGGCTTTTCGTGGAGCAGCACGCGGAAGTTGTGGCGGCGCGAAACACGTTTCATTACCGACATCAACAACTGGTTATGGTCGTTTGCCAGGTTGCATTCTTCGTAAATAGGCGCCAGTTCGAACTGGTTGGGGACAACCTCGTTGTGGCGGGTTTTCACCGGAATACCTAGTTTGTAGCATTCCACTTCTAGGTCTTTCATAAATTCCTGGACGCGTGAAGGGATCACTCCGAAATAATGGTCGTCCAGCTGCTGGTTCTTGGCACTTTCGTGTCCCAACAACGTACGTTCTGTCAGCGGCAGGTCGGGGCGGGCCGAATAAAGTTCCTCGTCTACCAGGAAATACTCCTGTTCCCATCCCAGATAGGTAATGACTTTATGTACATCTTCATTGAAGTAGTTGCAGACATCTTTTGCCGCTTTGTTCAATGCTTCGACCGAACGGATCAACGGGGTTTTATAGTCGAGCGTTTCACCGGTATAAGCGATAAAGACAGTCGGGATACATAAGGTGTCGTCTACAATAAATGCGGGAGAGGAGGGGTCCCAGGCTGAATAGCCGCGGGCTTCGAAGGTATTGCGCAGTCCGCCGTTAGGGAAGCTGGATGCATCGGGTTCCTGTTGGGCGAGCAGTTTGCCGCTGAATTCTTCGATCATACCGCCGTTGCCATCGTGTTCTACAAAAGCGTCGTGCTTTTCGGCTGTCCCGTCGGTAAGCGGTTGGAGCCAGTGGGTGTAATGAGTAACTCCTTTTTCGAGCGCCCACATACGCATACCGGCAGCCACATGGTTGGCAATTTCGCGGTCGATAGGTGTTCCATTATCAATGGCGTGGGTCAGGGCTTTGTACGTTTCCTTGGAGAGATACTTTTGCATTGCCTTTCGGTTAAATACGTTCTCGCCATAGTACTCGGATACTTTCTGATTGGGAGTGACGGCTTCTACAGCCTTACGATTGGAAGCTTTCTCCACTGCATTAAAGCGTGAGATTGACATACGGATTATTTTTTTGTTATACCGCTTGCAAAGATACAAGCAAATCTTCATTTATGCTTTCACTGGGTAGTTAAAAACAAAAAAGTCTATCTTCAAAATGAATTCCTATTCTTACTAAAACGAAAGGCATGCCTTGCAAAAGTGTAATGCAATGATTTCGGATGTGTAAGGCTTGCTTTACTTTTATAGATATAGGGGAAACCCTTAAAAAACACCTGTTTAAAAACTGGCATTCAGAGGGGGAAGGGCGATAGGACGGGAAAATGCCTTGAAAACTACGGGAACTTGCTAATAGGCAAGAGGATATGTAGTAATACTTAATATATTAATGTACGCACGTACATTACATATAACTTTAACTTCTTCGAATGCTATGGAATATGTGAAATACGATAAAGTGTTGAAATATAGTGCAAAAAGGATGGGGTGAGGTAGAAAGGAATAACTAGTGAAAACGTTCCTTTTTTCTCGTCAACAAAAGTACATATAAGTTTTAAATCGGCAATTCTTTTCCAAGGATTTTTTCCTATTCTATGTCCTTTCTTATCAATACAATAGAAAATCGAGTACCAACATCCTCTTTCCTGTTACGAAGTTTAAAAATACAAAAATCAATGACGAGAAAAAAGGAACGTTTTCACTAGTCATTTTCTCAGTGATGCGTTCCGAATACAGATTACAAGGCTTTTTAAGTAACACTATTATTAATATTAAATTAAAGAATTATGAACAAAAAGTTTTCTACGTTAGTAGCTGCGCTGTTAGCTTCGGGTGGATTGTTCTACGCAGTAGATGCAATGATCTTGCCAGGAAGTGACGGAGCGGCTAAGTATGTGATGGTGGAAACCAGAGCGGATGCGACTAATGATCAGTATCTCGTAAAGGTGGATGCTTATTCTGAATTTGCTACTTTCTGGACAGCTGAAGATGCAACTGCTGATGGTGCAGCTGGTAGTTTTTATTTGAAAACAACCGAAAAAAGAGCTATTTAGTAAAGGGTAGTGACGCAAGTTCTATCGCTTTGGCTAAAGCAGGAGCTGCAGATCAAAAGCTTTTATTTAAAGCTGATGCTGAGACCGGACTTTTGATGGTTGGTACAAAGTATGTAGTGATAAAGGATAACTCTTTAGCATTAGCAGATAAAGTTGGCACAGAGGATGGCGTTGCTGCATTTACGGCAGTTGATGCTGTTGCTGAAACTTTAAGCGCAACAAATTATGCCTTAGGTCAAGCAAAGTTGACAAAACCGGTTGCTTTATCTACTTCTAACAAGGATGTTAAGTTTGCTAAAGCTACTGTTGCAAAGTTAGAATCTATAGCGATTACTGATTTTGATGATAAATCAAAAGTAACGATTGAGAAGTTTGCAGATGGAGATTATGCAGATAAATACTATTTGAAGTTGGGTGAAGATCAATATCTTCAGAAAGATGGAAGTGAAATTTATCTGTTGTCTCTAAAGTAGAATTGGATGCAACAACTTCAGCAATAACTTTGGAATCTAGTGGTAAATTGAAGATTGGTGACAGTTACTGGCTAAAGATTGCATCTCAAACAGGTGGTTTAACTGCTGTGAATTCTGACGCAGCGAATTATGCTGTATATGCAGCCAATCAGGATTATGATAAAGCTATGACTGGTAGATATGTCACTGAATTGACTGCGACTGTAGAAGATGTTAATTTGTTTTCTCCTCTTGCTGATGCTATGACAGACATATCATCTACAGGTGCTAAATTCCAATACACCGCAGCTACTGCTGCTACATTGTCAAATGTGGAAAGTGCTGCCTATGCAACAGTTGTGGATAGAGACGGTGAAGCTTGGTATATTACCCCTGAAGGTAAGATTCATGGCAGTTGCTGGTATTTGCAAGGCACAGGCGATGTGACGGCTGAAGTTTTAGCGACTGGCAAGGCTGGTATTACGTTCAGCTTTGACACAGATGGAGCTTTGATGTTAGGTGGTAAGTATCTGGTTTTTGACACTAACTATAAACTGGTAGATGCTACTGCTGCAGAAGGTAAAAAGCTGTATATCTACACAGGTGATGAGTTCTTGTAAAAGAATTACCTGCTGAAGAAACAAAGTGCGTTATTGCAGACTTGAAGGTTTCTGTTAATGATTTAGCTGAAGGTACAAATGTTATTACTGCTACAGAACTAGACGGTTCTTCTGCCACTCCGGGTAACGAAATACCGGGAATGAGCGATGTTGCTTTTGATGCAAGTAACAATATCGTATTGCCTGCTAATACAAAAACTCTTCCTACTCCTATCTATTTGAAGCAGGTGATAACGGCTTTATCTCTTTGAATAAAGATAACGACGGTTTGATTTATGTAACAGTTGCTGATGCGTCTGCTGCTGCTTCAAAGAAAGCATCATGGGTTTTGGTAGATGGTTATTATATGTCAGTTGCTATGGACGAAGCTGGTAAGGCTGCTAAGTATCTGAAATATGAAGCAGTAGCTACTCTGGCCGACACTCCGGAAACGCCTGCTACTGGTTATTCATTGGTCACTAAGACGAATGCAACTCCAGCTACATTTAGTAACACAGCTTCTGTAACATTCGGTGCAGCTACTTTGAGTATGAATGTTTCTAAAACATTGAATGCAGCACCTGAAACATCTGGTAATCAGGAAAGAATAGATGCTGTAGGTGGCGGTTATGTTCTGTTATCTGCTGGTAATGGTCAGTTTATCACATACAATGGAACTACAGTTTCAACTACAGCTAATCCTAGTGATCCTAACGCTTTGTGGTCTGTAAAACAAACTCAGGCTGCTGAAGGTGCTCCTTATTACTATTCATTTACAAATAAAAATGAGAAGTTATTAAAGATAGATGGTGCAACTGTCTTTGGTACTAACACTGGATTTGCTTATGACAAGGGCTTTATCCTGACTGCCGATGGTAAATTTGTTCAGGTTAATGGAACAACAGTAAGTTTAGAGACTACCGGTTCTCTCATTGGTCTTTACGAAGTAGGTGCAAACTTGTTTGCAGCAAATGAATTAACCGTTAAACGTGGTCATGGCTTCGATGTAACTATCGCTGTATCCGATGCTGACGATGCCAGCACTGATATCGAAGGTAATCCGTTCACTGGCGTTCTGACTCCGGTTGCTGCTGATTTAAAAGAAGCCGTATCTGGCAATTACTTCTACCTAAGAAATTCAGCAGGCGAATATATCGTATTGGATCTGAATGCTACTTGGGGTGGAAAAACAGAGAATCCGTTGAATGGTGATAACAACTGGAACAGAGGTTACAAGTTTACGACTGTTTCGGAAGCTACTTTCAAATCGGATGTAGTAAACCATGCAGACAAATATAAATATGTATTTAGCGTATCTCATTCTGCTGGTGTAGAAGCTAAGGATTCTAAGGAAGCTTTGATTGATGTTTATACAGGTGCTGCAATTGCAACTCCAGGAACTGTCTTCGGTAGACTGTATGTATCAGAACTGTTAAACAACAAGGAAGTTTCTTATGTATTGACTACTACAAACGGTTTTGTTGATGCAACGAAAGAACACTATCCGTATGTGATTTTCGGTAGCTCTAACATGGCTAAGCAGACAGATCTGGCAAAAGGTAAGTTTATCACTGTTTCCAAAAAGACAGACATTGCTCATAAGTTGGATGGTTTCACTCAGGTGCTGACTGTTGTTACGGATGTGAATAGCAAAACTTCTGCTGCTTTTGTAGACGTTGCAAATGCTGTAGCTGATACGCTTCCTGCTGCTCAGTGGGCTGTAAAAGTGGCTGGCGCTGGTATTACATTGACAAACCGTGAATTCCCGGCTGTGACTTATACGGAATTTAATAATGGTCTATACACAATCGAAAGTCAGGCAAACGACTTTGCTGTAGCAAGCAACTTGACGGATACTGTCCGTATTAAGTTCCACGACAAAGTATCTTATTACGATGGTTATGCTAACTTCGATGAAATTGATGTTCGCGACAATCTGTTCAAGATCGGTTTGATTTCTCCGGTATTCGGTGAAACAGCTTACCTGTCTGAAAATCATGGAACCGACCACCAGTTAGGTTTCGTAAAAGACGAAGAAGAAGCTACTGAATGGACATTGGCTAAAATGACTAAGGGACGCCACATGGAAAAGGTAACGAAGACAGATACTATCTATGTTGTTAGCGAGTTCTCTATCTGGAAAGATAACAAATGGCAGCCTAAGTTGGATGCATTGAAGATCACTCCGTTCTATTTCATCAATAGTAATAATGGTGAAGCTCTTGTTTGGGGTAAGGACGCAGAGAATATCAATCCTTCTGGTGTAAATAAGAATCCGGAAGTTTATATCTGTAATCCGAAAACCGGTAATGATTTGACTTCTACTGCTCAGGCTTTTGTTTTGAAGAAGAATGGTAAGGGATATAATTTGATTGCTGTAAACTATGACGAGGATGCGGCAGTGAACAATTATACTTGGAATACGCTGACTAATAATTTGGAATCACTGAACAAAATGTATGCCGGTGTATCCAGCGATAAGGGTATCACAAACCGCGATAAGTCATATCGTAAGACTGAAAACGACATCTTTAGTGTAACTCCGATTGCAGCAGAAATGTACCGCAAGGTAGCTATGGGCGACACAATTAAGATTGCTCGCGAAGACAACGAAGCTGACGTATTGTTTGAAAAGGCTTATAAGGGAGGTGACTTCCTGGCTCGTGTAAACGGTGTTCAGTTCCCGAAAACTGCTCCTGCAATGTATGTAGATACTGCTTATGTAGACCGTGCAAAGAACAATCGTTGGGAATATCTGTTGGTTGTTGAACCGGAACGTAAGATTTCTAAAGAAGAATGTACGATCGAGGGTCACCCGAGACATTATGCCGATACAACTTACGGTCGCTTCCTGGTGAACCTAATTGATTCGGCTAATATTTACAATCAGTCACAACAGCTGCACAGCAACAAATATGTAAACTCTGAAGGTTATGCTAAATTAGCATTCGTACCGGGTTATCATACACACGATACACTGTATCTGGATTGCGTAAAACATACGGTAGATACAATTTCTCTGGATCGTCAGGTAGATGCATACGGTGTAGAAAAAGCTCCTCGCAGCGTGGCTAAGTTTGCATTCCGTATCATGGATCAGGATACTAAGTCATTCGTAATCGAAACTCAGTACAAGCAATTCGCTTCAAAAACTGAAGAAGCTGCTTACGAAGGTGCTCCGGGTTGCTTGAAATGGATGAACGATTATGTAGTAGTAGTTCCTAATATCAAGGATGCTGATGTATTCAACATGACAGAAAATTACGAAGGTAACCCGACTGCCAACGAATCTATCAACGGTGCTTCTACATTCAGTGTAGCCACTATCGACGGTGCCGTAGTAGTTAAGGGTGCTGAAGGCAAGACCGTAGTTATTACTAACGTTCTTGGTCAGACAGTTGCCAGCACAGTAATCGCATCAAGCGAAGCAACCATTGCAGTTCCTGCAGGTGTAGTTGTTGTAGCAGTTGAAGGCGAAGCCGCTGTAAAAGCAATCGTAAAATAAGAAAGAATTTATAATCAATAAATTTTAAATTGACTGCGCGGTTGTGACCCTATACAAGAATCAACCAATTACCCCGCGAGGGCGAACAAGCAGTCGATATTAATACTAAAGTAATGAAATAAAG
>JAJPZM010000073.1 GCA_021204335.1 Parabacteroides sp.
TTTAAATCATACAAAAATGGCAGATTTGAAAGCTTTTGCAGAACAATTAGTAAACCTGACCGTAAAAGAAGTTAGCGAACTGGCTACAATCCTTAAAGAAGAATATGGTATTGAACCTGCAGCTGCAGCTGTTGCTGTTGCTGGTCCTGCTGCTGGTGGCGCTGCTGCTGCAGAAGAAGAAAAAACTTCTTTCGACGTTGTATTAAAAGCAGCTGGTGCTAATAAATTAGCTGTTGTTAAAGCAGTAAAAGAATTAACTGGTCTTGGTTTGAAAGAAGCTAAAGATTTGGTTGACGGTGCTCCTAGCGCTATCAAAGAAGGAATCGCTAAAGCTGATGCTGAAGCATTAAAGAAGAGCTTGGAAGAAGCTGGAGCTGAAGTTGAGCTTAAATAGTATTTATAACCTGGTTTCCAGGTGATTTGGTTAAGAGTTTCCCCAAAGGAGATTCTTAACCTTTTCGTGTCTATAATTTCAATAAGTTCAATAAATTCCTTACTAGATGTCTTCAACAGCTGAAAACCAAAGAGTTAATTTTGCTTCGATTAAGAATCAGTTTCCATATCCGGACTTTCTCGAAGTTCAATTGAAGTCATTTCAAAACTTTCTTCAACTTGACACACCTCCTGAAAAGAGAAAGAAGGAGGGATTGTATAAGGTGTTTGCCGAGAATTTCCCGATCGCAGATACCAGAAACAATTTTGTGTTGGAGTTCTTAGATTACTATATAGATCCGCCCCGCTATACCATTGATGAATGTATTGCGCGTGGATTAACCTATAGTATACCTTTAAAAGCAAAGTTAAAACTATATTGTACGGACCCTGACCACGAAGATTTCGATACGGTTATCCAGGACGTATATTTAGGCCCGATCCCTTATATGACGGAACAGGGTACTTTTGTTATAAATGGTGCTGAGCGTGTTGTTGTTTCACAGTTGCACCGTTCTCCGGGTGTGTTCTTTGGTCAAAGCACACATGTAAACGGTACTAAATTGTATTCTGCACGTATCATTCCTTTTAAAGGTTCATGGATCGAATTTGCTACAGACATAAACAATGTCATGTATGCTTATATCGACCGTAAAAAGAAATTACCTGTAACCACCCTTTTAAGAGCTATTGGTTTTGAAAGCGACAAAGATATTCTTGAAATCTTTAATCTGGCTGAAGAAGTAAAAGTTTCGAAAGCGAACCTGAAGAAACTGATCGGTCGTAAGCTGGCTGCTCGTGTATTGAAAACCTGGGTAGAAGATTTCGTGGATGAAGATACCGGAGAAGTTGTTTCTATTGAACGTAATGACGTTATCATTGACCGCGAGTCGGTGTTGGATAGCGACAATATTGAAGCAATCCTGGAATCTGGCACACAGAATGTATTGTTACATCGTGAGGACCAGAATCTTTCAGATTTTGCAATCATCTATAATACGCTTCAGAAAGACCCCAGTAACTCTGAAAAAGAGGCAGTATTGTATATTTACCATCAGTTGCGAAATGCAGAACCTGCAGATGAAGCAAGTGCCCGTGAAGTGATACAAAACTTGTTCTTCTCTGAAAAACGTTATGATTTAGGTGAAGTAGGCCGTTACAGAATTAACAAGAAGTTGAACCTTACTACCAGCGATGACGTAAAGGTTTTAACGAAAGAAGATATAATCGAGATCATCAAATATCTGATCGAGTTGATTAACTCGAAAGCGATTGTGGATGATATCGACCACTTGAGTAACCGTCGTGTACGTACTGTTGGTGAACAATTATACAATCAGTTCGGTATTGGTCTGGCTCGTATGTCGCGTACTGTTCGCGAACGTATGAATGTCCGCGATAATGAAGTATTTACTCCGATCGATTTGATCAACGCGAAGACTATTTCTTCTGTGGTTAACTCGTTCTTCGGAACAAATGCTCTGTCGCAGTTTATGGACCAGACGAACCCGTTGGCGGAGATCACTCATAAACGTCGTTTGTCTGCCCTTGGACCGGGCGGTTTGTCAAGAGAACGCGCCGGATTTGAGGTTCGTGACGTTCACTATACCCATTATGGCCGTCTTTGCCCGATTGAAACACCTGAAGGACCGAACATCGGTTTGATTTCTTCTCTGTGTGTCTATGCAAAGATCAATGACCTGGGATTTATTGCAACTCCGTATCGTAAGGTTGTTGACGGTCAGGTAGACTTCTCTGAAGACAGCCTGCAGTATTATACAGCAGAAGAAGAAGAAGAAATGACTATTGCTCAGGGTAATGCTCCATTGGATGAAAATGGCAAGTTTATTCTGGACAGGGTAAAAGCTCGCTTTGAAGCAGACTTCCCTGTGGTTCCGCCTTCTGAAATCGACTTGATGGACGTTGCTCCGCAGCAGATTGCCTCAATTGCTGCATCGTTGATTCCGTTCCTGGAACATGATGATGCTAACCGTGCGTTGATGGGATCTAACATGATGCGCCAGGCAGTTCCTTTGTTGCGTACGGATGCGCCGATCGTCGGTACCGGTATCGAGGCACAGGTTGTCCGCGACTCTCGTACCCAGATTATGGCAGAGCGTGACGGTGAAGTTGTTTTTGTCGATGCTACTTGCATCAAAATTAAATATGACCGTTCGGAAGACGAGGATTTCGTCAGCTTCGAAGATGCGGTTAAAACGTATGTTATCCCGAAATGGCGTAAAACGAACCAGAGTACGACTGTCGACCTTCGCCCGATCTGCCATCGCGGTCAGCGTGTGCAAGCAGGTGATATCCTTACTGAAGGTTATTCTACCCAGAAAGGTGAGTTGGCTTTGGGATGTAACGTGAAAGTGGCTTATATGCCGTGGAAGGGTTACAACTATGAGGATGCTATTGTACTGAACGAACGTATGGTTCGCGAAGACTTCTTTACTTCTGTCCATGTGGATGAATACATCCTGGAAGTTCGTGAAACGAAGCGTGGTATGGAAGAACTTACATCTGATATTCCTAATGTAAGCGAAGAAGCTACGAAGGATTTGGATGAAAGAGGTATCGTACGTGTTGGTGCCCGTATCGAACCGGGTGATATCCTGATCGGTAAGATTACTCCGAAGGGTGAATCCGATCCTTCTCCTGAAGAAAAATTGCTGCGTGCTATCTTCGGTGATAAGGCGGGTGATGTGAAGGATGCTTCTTTGAAGGCTATTCCGTCGCTTCGTGGTGTTGTTATCGATACTGCTTTGTTCTCTAAAGCTGTAAAGAAACGTAAGTCGAGATTGACAGATAAGGCTATTCTTTCGAAGTTGGATGAAGAATACGAAGTGAAGATGGCCGACCTGAAAAACTTACTGGTAGAGAAATTATTAACTCTTACCAATGGTAAAGTTTCACAGGGCGTTAAAGACTATATGAATACTGAAGTTATTGCCAAGGGCGCTAAATTCTCTCGCAAGGCTTTGGAAGATTTGGATTATAACGCTGTTCAGGTAAGTAAATGGACTGCCGATGCTGATAAGAACGAACTTATCAAGCAGGTAATCCTGAATTATCTGAAGAAATATAAAGAACTGGATGCTGAACTGAGACGTAGGAAGTTTGACCTTACTATCGGTGACGAACTGCCGACAGGTATTGTTCAGATGGCAAAGGTTTATATTGCTAAAAAGCGTAAGATTCAGGTAGGTGATAAGATGGCCGGTCGCCATGGTAACAAGGGTATTGTTTCCAAGATCGTTCGTCAGGAAGATATGCCGTTCCTGGAAGATGGTACTCCGGTCGACATCTGTTTGAACCCGCTGGGTGTGCCTTCCCGTATGAACCTGGGACAGATTTTCGAAGCTGTATTGGGTTGGGCAGGTAGAACGATGGATGTTAAGTTTGCAACACCGATTTTCGATGGTGCATCACTGGACGACCTGAATGAAATGACTGACAAAGCCGGTATTCCCCGGTATGGTAAATCTTACCTGTATGACGGTGGAACCGGTGAGCGTTTTGACCAGCCGGCTACAGTAGGTGTTACTTACTTCCTGAAACTGGGTCACATGGTTGATGATAAGATGCATGCCCGTTCACTTGGTCCGTACTCTTTGATTACTCAACAGCCTCTGGGTGGTAAAGCTCAGTTTGGTGGTCAGCGTTTCGGAGAGATGGAAGTTTGGGCACTGGAAGCTTTCGGTGCAGCACATGTTCTTCAGGAAATCCTTACAATTAAGTCTGACGACGTTGTAGGACGTTCTAAAGCTTACGAAGCAATTGTGAAGGGTGATCCGATGCCACAACCGGGTATTCCGGAATCTCTGAATGTATTGCTCCATGAGTTGAGAGGTTTAGGTTTAAGCTTTACTCTGGATTAATTCAACAACAATATAAGTAGGTGAGTTTAGGCTCATCTACTTTATCTATTGATAACTCTTTATAAATAAACAATATGGCTTTTAGAAAAGAAAACAAGATAAAGAGTAACTTTTCAAAAATAACCATCGGTCTGGCTTCTCCTGAAGAGATTCTTGAAAACTCTAGCGGTGAAGTGCTGAAACCGGAAACGATTAACTATCGTACGTACAAACCTGAGCGCGACGGTCTTTTCTGCGAACGTATATTCGGTCCGATCAAGGACTATGAATGTCATTGCGGAAAATACAAGCGTATCCGTTATAAAGGTATTGTCTGCGATCGTTGCGGGGTAGAAGTTACAGAGAAAAAAGTGCGTCGCGAACGTATGGGACATATCCATTTGGTGGTTCCTGTCGCTCATATTTGGTATTTTCGTTCTCTGCCCAATAAGATCGGTTATTTGTTAGGCTTACCTACCAAGAAACTCGATTCTATTATTTACTATGAACGTTATGTTGTCATTCAGCCGGGTTGTGTAGATACTGTTGCTGAGTTAGACTTGCTTTCGGAAGAAGAATACCTGCAGATTCTGGATAACCTGCCAAAGGAAAACCAGATGCTGGAAGATGCGGATCCTAATAAGTTCATCGCAAAGATCGGTGCTGAAGCCGTTTGTGATTTGCTGGCTCGTCTGGATTTAGACTCTCTTTCTTACGAATTGCGTCACCGTGCAAGTACGGACGGTTCACAGCAGAGAAAGAGCGAAGCATTGAAGCGTTTGCAGGTTGTTGAATCTTTCCGTGCATCCAGAGGTCGTAACAAACCGGAATGGATGATCATGAAGGTGATTCCTGTTATTCCGCCTGAATTGCGTCCGTTGGTTCCGCTGGATGGTGGACGTTTCGCAACATCCGATTTGAATGATTTGTATCGTCGTGTTATTATCCGTAATAACCGTCTGAAACGATTAATCGATATTAAGGCTCCGGAAGTAATCTTGCGTAATGAAAAACGTATGCTTCAGGAAGCTGTGGACTCACTGTTCGACAACTCTCGTAAATCGAGCGCTGTTAAGACAGATGCTAACCGTCCGTTGAAGTCACTCTCCGACAGTTTGAAAGGTAAACAAGGTCGTTTCCGTCAGAACTTGTTGGGTAAACGTGTGGACTACTCAGCCCGTTCGGTTATCGTTGTAGGTCCTGAATTAAAGATGCACGAGTGCGGTCTGCCGAAGAATATGGCTGCCGAACTTTATAAACCTTTCGTTATCCGTAAATTGATCGAACGCGGTATCGTTAAAACGGTTAAATCTGCCAAGAAGATTGTCGACCGTGAGGAACCGGTTGTTTGGGATATCCTGGAATATGTAATGAAAGGTCACCCTGTGTTGCTGAACCGTGCACCGACACTGCACCGTTTGGGTATCCAGGCATTCCAGCCGAAACTGATCGAAGGTAAGGCTATCCAGTTGCACCCGTTAGCTTGTACGGCATTCAACGCCGACTTCGACGGTGACCAGATGGCTGTTCACTTGCCTTTAGGTAATGAAGCTGTTCTGGAAGCACAGATATTGATGCTTGCTTCTCATAACATTTTGAACCCGGCTAACGGTGCGCCTATTACCGTTCCTTCTCAGGATATGGTGCTTGGTTTGTACTACATTACTAAAATGCGTCCCGGTACACTGGGAGAAGGTTTGGTATTCTACGGACCGGAAGAAGCTACTATCGCATACAATGAAAAGAAAGTGGATATCCACGCTCCGATCAAAGTGTATGTAGATGATATAAATGAAAATGGCGAGATCGTTAAGAAGCTGACTGAAACATCGGTAGGCCGTTTGATGGTAAACGAATTCGTTCCGGCTGAAGTTGGTTATACCAACGAAGTACTCGGTAAGAAATCCCTTCGCGATATCATTGGTAAGGTAATTAAGACTTGCGGTGTTGCCCGTACGGCTCAGTTCCTGGATGATATCAAGAACCTGGGTTACTATATGGCGTTTAAGGGTGGTCTGTCGTTCAATTTGGCCGACATTCTTATCCCGCCTGAAAAAGATGAACTGGTTAAGGAAGGTTACGATGAAGTGGAACAGATCCTGGCTAACTATAGCATGGGTTTCATCACTTACAACGAACGTTACAACCAGATTATCGATACATGGACACATGTCAACAGTGGGTTGTCTAATATCCTGATGAAGCAGTTGACTGCCGATAACGACGGATTCAACTCTGTGTACATGATGATGGATTCCGGAGCCCGTGGTTCTAAGGAACAGATTCGTCAGTTGTCCGGTATGCGTGGTTTGATGGCAAAACCGCAGAAGAGTGGTGCCGAAGGTGGTCAGATCATTGAAAACCCGATCCTTTCAAACTTTAAAGAAGGTTTGTCTGTGTTGGAGTACTTCATCTCTACCCATGGTGCTCGTAAAGGTTTGGCCGATACCGCTTTGAAGACTGCCGATGCAGGATACCTGACTCGTCGTCTGGTAGACGTATCGCATGACGTGATCATCAATGAAGAAGACTGTGGTACACTGCGTGGTCTGATTTGTACAGAATTGAAGAATAACGAAGAAGTAATCGCTTCTCTGTATGAACGTATTCTGGGGCGTGTATCTGTTCATGATATTCAACATCCATTGACTGGCGAGCTGATCGTTGCATCCGGTGAAGAAATTCGTGAAGATGCGGCTAAGATGATTCAGGATTCTCCGATCGAAAGTGTGGAAATCCGTTCCGTACTTACCTGTGAATCGAAGAAAGGTGTTTGTGCTAAGTGTTACGGACGTAACCTGGCAACTGGACAGATGGTTCAGAAAGGTGAAGTAGTAGGGGTTATCGCTGCCCAGTCTATCGGTGAGCCGGGTACACAGTTGACTCTGCGTACATTCCACGTCGGCGGTATCGCTTCCAACATTGCAACAGAAAACAGTATTACATCTAAATATGACGGTATTCTGGAAATTGACGAACTTCGTGCTGTAGAAGCGGATGACGCATCAGCAGGTAAGAAGTATCAGGTAGTAGTAAGCCGTCTGGCTGAAATGCGTATCGTCGATCCGAATACGAAGATTGTACTGTTGACTCATAATATCCCTTACGGTTCTAAATTGTTCTTCAACAATGGAGATAAGATCAGCAAGGGAGATGTAATTATCGAATGGGACCCGTTCAATGCCGTTATCGTATCGGAAGTTTCCGGTAAGATCGAATTCGAAAGCGCTGTAGAAGGTGTTACTTACAAGGTTGAAAGTGACGAAGCTACAGGTTTGAAGGAAAAGATCATTATCGAATCCAAAGATAAGACAAAAGCTCCGGCTGCCCATATCGTTGATGAAAACGGTAATTATCTGAAGAACTATTCATTGCCTCTGGGCGCTCACGTTGTCAAAGAGAACGGCGACCCGGTTAAGGCTGGTGAAGTGTTGGTTAAGATACCGCGTGCTGTAGGTAAGACAGGTGATATCACCGGTGGTCTTCCCCGTGTTACCGAGTTGTTTGAAGCTCGTAACCCGTCTAACCCGGCTGTCGTTTCTGAAATCGACGGTGAAGTTGGATTCGGTAAGATCAAGCGTGGTAACCGCGAGATTACTGTAACTTCCAAGCTGGGTGAAGTGAAGAAGTATATGGTGCCTCTGTCCAAACAGCTTTTGGTTCAAGAAAATGACTATATCCGTGCAGGTATGCCGTTGTCTGACGGTGCTATTACTCCTTCGGATATCCTTGCTATTAAAGGTCCGACAGCTGTTCAGGAATATATCGTGAATGAAGTTCAGGACGTTTACCGTCTGCAGGGTGTGAAGATCAATGACAAGCACTTCGAAGTTATCGTTCGTCAGATGATGCGTAAGGTAGAAGTGGTTGATCCGGGAGATACACGTTTCCTGGAACAGCAGATTGTCGATAAGCTGGAAGTAATGGATGAAAACGACCGTATCTGGGGCAAGAAAGTTGTTATGGATCCGGGAGATTCTCAGACAATGCAGGCTGGTCAGATCGTAACTGCTCGTAAGTTGAGAGATGAAAACAGTATGTTGAAACGTCGTGATATGAAACTTGTAGAAGTTCGTGATGTCGTTCCTGCTACTGCAAACCAGATCCTTCAGGGTATTACACGTGCTGCATTGCAGACTACCAGCTTTATGTCGGCTGCATCTTTCCAGGAAACAACGAAAGTGCTGAACGAAGCTGCTATCAACGGAAAGGTAGACCGTCTGGAAGGTTTGAAAGAAAACGTTATCTGCGGTCACTTGATCCCAGCCGGTACAGGTCAGAGAGATTTCGACAAGCTGGTTGTTGGTGCTAAAGATGAATTCGAACGTATTTTTGCCAATCGTAAGAACGTAGTTGATTTTAACTCTATGGATAAAGACGACGAGTAAAATACTTGTTTTAATGATAAAAAGGCTTCCGGATGATTTCCGGGAGCCTTTTTTGTTTTTGCTTATTTGCTTAATCGCTCCATAACCTTTACTTTTACGTATCGCCTTTAATAACTAAACATATATATCATGAGAAAGATTTTATTCAGTTTTTTGTCTGTGTTCCTATCTGCCTGTTTCTTATCAGCCGGACAGCCGGACACTCCGTTGAATGTGCTGACGTTTAATATCCGTATGGATACACAGGAAGACGGATATAACCAGTGGAGCAACCGTAAAGACCTTGCTGCCGATCTGGTAAAGTTTCACGAAGTAGATATTTTGGAGCTCAGGAAGTTTTGAACCATCAGCTTAATGACCTTCTGCAACGTTTGCCGGAATATGCTTATGTAGGTGTTGGTCGTGAGGATGGAAAAACAAAAGGAGAATATGCTCCTATCATTTACAGGAAGGATCGTTTTGTATTGGAAGACAGTGGTAACTTCTGGTTGGCAGAGGATATCAATGCCGTAGGTAAAAAAGGATGGGACGCCGCCTGCGAGCGTGTTGCCACTTGGGGTATTTTTAAAGATAGGCAATCCGGTAAAAAGTTCTTTTTCCTGAATACTCATTTGGATCACATGGGAAAAGTAGCCCGTCATGAAGGCGCCTCATTAGTTTTGGAGCAGGCTCATAAGCTGTCGAAGGGCCTGCCGGTTATTATGACAGGCGACTTTAATGCAGCGCCGGATGATGATCCGATTAAGGTTTTGACAGATAAAAACGATCCTCGCCACGTCACCCATTCTCGTGAAATAGCTGCATTAAAGTACGGACCGGAATAGACATTCCATGACTATGGACGAATCCCTTGTGAAGAAAGAGAATGGATTGATTATATTTTGTAAAAGGTGACATTAAGGTTTTGCGTAACGGGGTACTTACTGATACATTAAATAAGCTTTATCCGTCTGATCATTGTCCGGTTATAGCTACATTGATTATACAGTAGAACATATTGGTTGTGAGATATAGTCTTTCTTCGGCACATTCTATTTATATAGACTTGCGGATGTGTTTTATTATGTTAATTATGGGAGGGCTATTAGTTAATAAGTTATTTAGGCTTGGAGTTTTTTTATACAGTTTGTAT
>JAJPZM010000438.1 GCA_021204335.1 Parabacteroides sp.
AAACATTCATATGATGTTCAATAAATCAACGGACATCATGCGGATAATCATTAATATAATTCATCCATACTAAAGACAATGCTTCCTTCGTATGCAAAGGAGGTGGTTATTTCTTCCCCGTTTACCAACCAGAAGGAGCGGGTCATTCCCTGCTCGATGAAGTAAGCCGATTTACAAAATATATCGGCCTTTATTAACAGATGCTTTTTAGGGAAATGACATAGGGTCACGTTTTCCTTCAATGTCTGTATCGTTTTGTCGGACATTGGGTACGAAGCGTTTATCTTATTAATGATATTTACCATTATAGTAGTAATTTGCGGAGTGCCGGAATATCTTCAACGATGTAATCGGCTCCGGCTTCCGACAATTCCTTGTAATCGCCGAATCCGTATAAAACTCCGACCGAGTCTATGCCTGTGTTCTTTGCTCCGATAATATCATGTATTCTGTCACCGATCATAACGACAGTACTCAAATCGGTTATGTTGTTCGATTGTAGGATATAATTGATTACATCTGTTTTGGTGTGGAGCGAACCGTCCAGGCCGCTTCCGGCAACGAAGGAGAAATAACGGCTCAACCCGAAATAGTCGAGGATGCGTTTGGCGAATATCTCCGGTTTGGAGGTGGCGAGGATCACAGTTTTATTGTGTTCGCAGGCTTCTGCCAGAAATTCTTTGATCCCCGGGTATAGTTTGTTTTCCAGGATACCTTTGTCGACATATCTTTCCCTGTATTTGGCTGTGGCAATGACTGCCTGTTCGTCGGTAAAGTGATAGAATTCTTTAAACGAATCCAGCAAAGGAGGACCTATAAAGGGGGATAATTCATGCAGATCATTTACCTGGATGCCGAAATGGTTTAACGCATATTCGACACAGCGGGTAATTCCCTCCTCCGAATCGGTTATTGTTCCATCGAGGTCTAAAAGAAGGTAGTTGTATTGTTTCATAAATTCAGTTATTGTCAAGAGAGAGTCATCACTAGGATAGTAACAACTCTCTCTTTTTCTATATTATTTTTTTTTTGTAATTATTTGTCGTTCATGTTTTTTATGACATACTGTTTCGTCGGCAGCGGGGAGCAGGATTTCATACATGGATGGAGTATTGAACAGTTTTATCTGCTTTGCCTGTTCTGCCGGGCATAATTCTTCCGGTTTAAGGGCGGCTACCGATGGAGCGTATTCGCCGAATGTAGCGGCATACTCGTTCTGGCGGTAATACAGGTTGCGTAATAGCCATTTGATTTCGTCATTCGGGTCTTTTACGAATGGAGTTTCACCGGTTCTGGCTACTTTGTCGGAGATTTGCACAAATCCCCAGTATTCCGGCATGTGGATATTGATTACGCCTGTCGGTGCCCATACCCAGTTGTATTCGCGTATTTTATCTTCACCTTTGATAGGCACTTTCACGTATTTGCCATCCTGTATGTCGGTTGTCCATTCCACACGCGAGAAGTTTGTGCGGATATGTTCGCCGACAGTGGGTTTATCTTTTCCTCTGTCAACCTGGTAGATGGACGACCAGGGGATAAATACTTCTACGCTCCACGATTTGTCGGTATCTTTCGGGTTGTTGAGCGTTCCGTCTACATAAACGGCCGATTTCATGCCGGCAAACTCCCAGTTGTTCAATACCTGAGGGTTGTCGCGGTAGGGTTTAGTCAGATATAAATCCCATTCCGTACCCAGCGCGTTCACTTCATATTCCAGATAGTTATGCGTATCGTTTGTTGGGTTGAGGAAGATTTCGAAATCGTTATCTTGATAGATGACGGCATCGTGTTCGGTAATGGTTGCCCATACGTGAGGTTCTTCCATTAAGACGGCAAAGTACATACCATTGTCGTCGTAAGTCATTTTTGCCCGTGTCTGCAAGAGTGGAGCCAGGCGTTTATCGCCTTCGATATCTACAAAGTCGGTCGTCCAGGGGATTGCATCCCATTCTTCCGGCGACAGTTTCCCGTCGATTTTGATAGGAGCGGGCGTCTTATAATAAACATACGTTGGCGGATTGTAGGGAGCTTGCGGTGTGTAAGTAATTTCTTTTCCTTTCTCTAGCGGTACTTGTGTACACGAAAGGAGCAATAATGCTGCGACAGGCGCAGTGAGAATCGTTTTCTTCATTTGTTTGTTTAATTTAGATTGTTTATTCTGATGCCTGAATTATTTCTATCGCTGTTCCCAACCAAGTATCTATGTCATCCGGATAATGCTGGGGCGTACGTGTTTCGCTACGTTTGTGGCCGAGGCGGACGACTACGGCGTTCAGGTCGGGGATGATGAAGACGTATTGTCCCAGGATGCCACGCATGTAAGGGATCTCCATGCCTTTGTAGGTGAGATGCCAGAACTGGAAGCCGTAGCAATGATTTGTCTCGTTGTATTCTTTGAAGAGCAGACTTGTGTCGGGAGTAGTTGCTTCTTTCAGGTAAGAACTGGAAATTAGCAGCTTACCGTTCCAGTTACCTTTGTTCAGGAGCAACTGTCCGAAGCGGGCAAAATCGCGGGCATTGCTGTTGAAGCAGCAATAAGCTTTTTCAATGCCGTCTTTTTTATCGAGACTCCATAAAGCGTCTTCTTCCGCATTCATCGGAGTCCATAGTTTGCGGGAAACATACGAACTAATGTTTTCTCCGGTTGCTTTCTCTACGATAAAAGCCAATAGCTGCGTGACGTCACTCTGGTAGATGAAGTTGACACCCGGTTCTTCGATTTCTTTCATGCCGAATGCAATCTTTTGCAAATCGTCGCCATAATACAGTTTGGTTGTGGGAGAGAAAGGCGATGAATACGCTTCGTTGAAATCCACCCCCGCACTCATGGTAAGCAAATGGCGGAGTGTCAACGGTTTCCCGTTATATCCCTGAAACTCCGGATAGAAGTCGCTTACCGGCTGGTCGACGTTTTTTATGAAACCGTCATCAATCGCGCAACCGATTGCCAACGACACGATGCTTTTCGCCATCGAGAAAGAATTGCTGTGCGACTGCGGGGAGTAATCTTCCCAGTATTGCTCGAAAAGCAACGCGCTGTCCTTGATGATGATATAAGCGACTGTTCCCAATTCCTCAAAAACAGGCAGGTCTTTTTCCGGAATGGAAAGTGTGTTGTAGGCTTCCGAGAGTAGCCAGGGTTGCGGATTGCCGGCTTTCACTGTACGGTTCTCGAAGATAGGGTACTGGTCGATCTTCGGAAGCAGATGCGTCAGCGCCCGGCGCAGATAATGATTAGAGGGCAATACCAGATAGCCGCCTATACAACATGCAATCAAAAGCATTGCCCATCCAACTTTCTTTTTCATTTATTCGGAGTCTTCTTTATACCAACTGGCATACATGTGGTAGTTTTTTGCAATTTTCTGATTGATCTCTTTCGCCTGTTCCGGGTCTACCTTCTTGACGAACTTGGCGGGTACGCCGGCGTAGATGCTACCCGGCTCCACGATCGTTTTACTCAGTACGACCGAGCCTGCCGCAACGATGGCTCCTTCGCCGATTACGGCATGGTCGAGCACTACCGAACCCATTCCGATCAGGGCACCGTTGCATATTTTGGCTCCATGGATCGTTACGTTATGTCCTACCGACACATTGTCTCCGATTTCGATTGACGACTTTTCGTATAAGGTGTGCAGTACGGAACCGTCCTGTATGTTTACATCGTTGCCGATCCGGATCGAGTTTACATCGCCACGCAAAACCGTACCGAACCAGATGCTGCAACCTTCTTCTATTTCAACATCACCGATAATAGCGGCGTTGTCTGCTAAGAATGTGTCTTTACCGATCTTAGGGGTAAAACCTCTTACTGATTTTATTATAGCCATTACTTCTGTTTTAAATTTCTGTTGTTTTCTCTTTTAACCAAGCTTTTTCTTCTTCATCCAGATGCGGGCTTAGCAAGTCGTAAACCATCTGGTGGTATTTGTTGATCCAGGCGCGTTCCCTCACCGACAGCATCGGGACAACGATCAGTTTCGTGTCGATGTAGCAAAGCGTCAGCGTGTCGAAACCGTAGAACTTGCCATATTCCGTTTCGCTGTCTTCGCGTATCAGGATCATGTTTTCCGTACGGATGCCGTATTCGCCGGTGCGGTACATGGCGGGTTCGTCACTCATCACCATACCCGGTTTCAACGGAACGGGATTTTCTTCCATACGGATACTTTGTGGCCCTTCGTGCACATTCAGGCAGTGGCCGATGCCGTGGCAGGTACCATGCAGGTAGTTGATGCCGGCATCCCACAAGGCCTTGCGCGCCAGCACATCCAGCAGACAGCCGCGGATGCCGGCGGGAAATTTGCACTTGGCAATTCCGATCATCCCTTTGAGCGTGCGGGTAAAGTCTTTTTTCATCTGTTCGGTCGGTTCGCCCAGGGCGACGGTACGGGTAATGTCGGTCGTCCCGTCCAGGTATTGTGCCCCCGAGTCCATCAGGAGCAAGCTTTCCGGTTTCAATTCTACGTCGGTTTCGGGGGTGGGGGCGTAGTGTACGATCGCACCGTGTCCGGCGTATCCGATGATCGATTCGAAGCTATCCATGACGTATTGCGGTTGTTCGGCACGCAGAGCCGTAAGGCGGGCGGAGCAATCGAGTTCGGTTACTTTCTCGCCGGCCGCCAGTTGTTTTTCCAGCCAAATGTAGAAACGTGTCAATGCGATACCGTCTTTCACGACAGCATTGCGGAATCCTTTTATTTCAGTTTCGTTCTTGATGCTTTTCAAATGATTTGCCGGTGTGATGCCTTCAACGACCGTACATCCTTTCGGCAGTGCGTTGTATAAAGAAATATTGGTCTTTGCCGGATCGATGAATACACGGCTGTTTTCCGGCAGGCGCGAAAGATATTTCTGAATCATCGTGTAATCTGCCAGGCTGACGCCTTCTTTCTTCAGATGTTCGGCAGCTTCGGCGGGCACTTTCTTCGGGTCGATGAAAAGGACGCTTTCGTCTTCCGAAACAAAGGCGTAACTGATTACAACCGGGTTGTAAGTCACATCCGTGCCGCGGATATTGAAAGTCCATGCCACTTCGTCCAGAGCCGCCAGGATACAGCAGTCGGCACCTTCTTTGCGCAACTGGTTATTTATTTCGTTCAGTTTTTCGTTCACGCTCTTTCCGCTCAGCTCGACAGGCATTTCAAACAACGGATTGCCGGGAACGGCGGGACGGTCTTTCCAGGCCAGGTCGATCAGGTCGTAAGAAGTTTCCAGTTTTATCTCTTTCCGTTTGAGTATTTTTCTCAGTTTTTCGGCATCGGCAACACTGTAAGTCAGTCCGTCTGCCCCGACTGTTTGTCCGCTGTGCAATTCATGAAGCAGGAATTCCTGTATGGTCGGTGTTTCAGGCAAAGCCATTTTATATAATTCAATGCCGGAGCCTTCCAGTTGAATACCGGTTTGGAGGAAATAACGGGAGTCTGTCCATAGACCTGCCTTGTCGGCTGTTACAACGACTGTACCGGCAGATCCGTCGAATCCGGAGATCCAGCCGCGCGATTTCCATCGGTCGGCAGGGTATTCGCTCAGATGAGGATCTGAACTGGGAATGATATAAGCATCTATTTTCTTTTCTTTCATTACCTCCCTCAGGGCGGCAATTCGTTTAGGGATGTTTGTTCTCATCGCATTATTATTTTGTCAACGTTACTATTGGCAAAGTTAATAAAATATTGGGAAAACCGTTTTTTTCACTTGGAAAATACCGGGACATCATGTCCTTACATAAAACTTATATGGATGTTTGTTTAGTTTTTAACTGACAAAGTTGCTTGCCGACAATTATCAACAGGCCTGTCGACAATTGTGAGCAAGCTTGTCGACAATTGTCAGCAGGCTTGCCGATAATTATCGGCAGGCAAAAGGAAACGGAGAAATTTATGAAGTGATGAGGATGTTCTACCTGTGGACTAAGTACAAATATATAGATGTATAAAGTAGGGGTTTTTGTTTTATGGAATGTCTTAAGTATACCAGGTATCAATAAAATAATATATTTGTAGAACTTTACTTAATCAAATGAGCATGAAAAGATTATTATTTGTTTTGAGTGTAGTAATTTTGTTCGGTATGAGCTCTTGTTCTTCTTACTACTATTCGGTGCTGGAATCGAATGATGCGGTGGTGGAGAAGAATGTCGATAAGGATTTCATTATCGAAAATGACAGTTTGATTATTTCGTATTGCTTTTATGGCGAGGATGCTCCGGTGTCTATTACCGTATATAATAAGATGGATGAACCTCTGTTTGTTGACTGGCAACGTTCAGCGTTGATTATTGACGACGTGGCTACCAGTTATTATCAGGAAAAGGTGCCAGTCCAGGGGCAAACGGAGTCGGTTTATTCGGGTAGTTCGTATAGTTGGAGCAAAGGCTATCATATAACGGATGGTTATTCCGGCGGTTCGTTTGCCGGTGAAGTTGCATTGCCGAAAGGGGTAAGTTTTATTCCGCCCAAATCGAAAGTGGAATCCACCCCTTTGAAACTGACGAATTTCCCATTTGACAGGATTCCGAAAGAAGCGTACATTAAGGAGAAGTTTTATAAAACAGACTCGGAAGCGGTGAACGTGAAGATAAAAAGATTTACGGAAAATGACAGTCCCTTGTTTTTCAGAAGTTATTTGAGTTTATATACAATCGACCAGGAAGCGGAGAAGAAAAAATATCTATCTTTCGAGAGCAGTTTCTATGTGGCTGAGTTGATTAAAACAGGAAATGTGCCCCCTGTATCTTTTAATGCCGGAGTCAAGCAGGAAGGTGACTTTTTCTATGTGCATAAGGTGAAAGGGGCAAATGCCGGATGGATTGTCGGTGCAGTTGCGATTGGTGCGGCCGGTGTCGTTATAGAATCGACATTGGCTCCTGATTCCTATAATGATTGGTAATTGGTTTAAAATGAATAATATAACAGATTTAAAAACTGTCCGTCTCAGCGACGACTCGTGTGCTGTCGTGATTCTGGACCAAACCCGCTTGCCGGCGGAAGAGAGTTATTTGTCCCTTGTAACTGCAGAAGATATTTGGGACGCAATTTATAAATTGAAAGTGCGGGGTGCTCCCGCTATCGGGGTGGCGGCCGCATACGGCATGTATGTTTGCAGTAGGCAGATCCAGGCATCGTCATACAGTGACTTTTATACGGAATTTCATCGGATTAAGGAATATCTGGCTGGAGCGCGTCCTACGGCTGTGAATCTAGTAGCAGCGTTGAACCGTATGGAGGAAGTCGTGCTGGATAATTCTTCGGAAGATGTGTCGACTCTGGTGCAGTTGCTGCACGATGAGGCACAGGCAATCCGGACGGAAGACGCGGCCGCTTGCCGGCGTATAGGCGAGCATTGCCTGTCGTTGCTGCGTCCGGGAATGGGACTTCTTACCCATTGTAATGCCGGACATCTGGCTGTTTCCGAGTATGGTACGGCTTTGGCACCAATCTATCTGGGCGAGGAGAGGGGACATGGCTTTAAAGTTTTTGCCGACGAAACCCGTCCGTTGTTGCAGGGTGCACGTCTGACGGCTTATGAATTGCAGCGGGCAGGCGTCGACGTTACACTGATTTGCGACAATATGGCTTCGGCTGTTATGCAAAAAGGTTGGGTGCAGGCCGTGGTGGTTGGTTGCGACCGGGTGGCGATGAATGGCGATGTGGCGAATAAAATCGGCACTTCGGGAGTGGCCGTACTGGCGTATCACTACGGTATTCCTTTCTATGTGTTAGGCCCGACATCAACTGTCGATAAGCAATGCCCTGACGGAAAGTCGATCGTTATAGAGGAACGCGATCCCGACGAAGTCTCCGAAATGTGGTATGCGCATCGGATGGCGCCCCGGGGTGTTCGTATTTATAACCCCGCTTTCGATGTCACTCCCTATGAGTTGATTACTGCGATTATAACGGAAAAAGGCATTGCCTATTCGCCATTTGAGGATAGCTTACGGCAGTAGTCGACAGAGCTTCTGTATGTTAAAGCATTCATCGAAAAAGAAAAAATGCGAATTATTCTCGGAAAGTTTTGCTAATAACGAAAGAATCAGTAATTTTGCTGCCCATTTTGAGGATGTAATTAAAACAATATAATAAATTAAATTATGATCGTAGTTCCATTAAAAGAAGGCGAAAACATCGAAAAAGCGCTTAAGAAATTTAAAAGAAAGTTCGAAAAAACAGGAGTTGTAAAAGAATTGAGAAGCCGTCAGGCATTCATCAAACCTTCTGTTGAAAAGAGAAAACAAACCATGCGTGCTGTCTATGTTCAGCAATTGCAGCAGGTAGAAGAATAAAATATCCTACCAGGCTTGTTTTATTGAATTCTTATTCCTATTTTCGTTGCATAAAAGTTGATGCAACGCAGATATGTTGATAGATTCGTTTTTAGATTATCTTCGGTATGAGAGGAATTATTCCGATTATACAATAGGGGCTTATTCGAAGGATTTGCACCAGTTCGAAGAATATGTAAAGCTGAATAAGGAAGGCATATTTGTTCCGGAGGATGTCGATGCTGATTTAGTCAGAAGCTGGATTGTCACTTTAATGGACGAGAAGCTTTCGCCAGTGTCGGTCAACCGGAAATTAAGTTCTTTGAAATCTTTTTTTAAATTCCTTATGAAACAGGGGCGTATCTCTGTTAATCCATTAAGGTTAATAACCGGGCCGAAGACGAAGAAGCCGTTACCTTATTTTATAAAGGATAAGGAGATGGAACTTTTGTTGGACGGAGATGGATTCGGTGAGGATTTTGAAGGTGTAAGGGATCGTCTGGTAATTGAAATGTTTTACGATACCGGTATTCGCCGCTCGGAGCTGATTGGAATAAAAAATTCCGATGTCGATCTGGACGGAATGCAGATAAAGGTAACAGGAAAACGTAACAAGCAGCGGTTGATTCCTTTTGCGGAAGGATTAAAAAACTTAATAGAAGCATACACTGAAGTTCGAAATCGTGAAGTTGGTTCGGAGAGCGGATGGTTTTTCGTAAGAAAAAACGGGGAGCAATTATCGACAGGTATTGTATATAATATTGTAAAGAATAAACTGTCTGAAATCCCTACATTGGCGAAACGCAGCCCTCATGTATTGAGACATTCGTTTGCAACTAGTATGTTAAATAATGGAGCAGAGTTGAATGCGGTGAAAGAGTTACTTGGGCACAGCAGTTTGGCTTCAACCAGCGTTTACACACATACAACCTTTGAGGAATTAAAAAAAGTGTATCATGCTCATCCAAGAGTAAAAAAAGAAGGAGGTTAATTATGGACATTAGAATTCAAGCAATCCATTTTGACGCAACAGCGCAGCTAGAAGCGTTTATTCAGAAGAAAGTTAGTAAGTTGGAACAATACTTCGACGGCATGATATTAGCAGAAGTAACGCTGAAGGTGGTAAAACCGGAAGCTGCAAAGAATAAAGAAGCCGCTGTGCGACTCAAAATAAAGAATGGCGATTGCTTTGCCGAGAAAGTAAACGATACTTTTGAGGAGTCTATCGACGAATGTGTTGAAGCTTTGGAAAAGCAATTAGTTAAATTCAAGGAAAAAATCAGAGCCAAATAAAAAAATGGTAGATAAATTTGGTATGTAAGAAATAATAGCTAAATTTGCAGCCGTTTCGCTTATCCGACGAAATGGCTTCTTTTAGAAGAAGGCTTGCCTCTTTAGCTCAGTTGGCCAGAGCACGTGATTTGTAATCTCGGGGTCGTTGGTTCGAATCCGACAAGAGGCTCGAAAAGAGATATTTTAATACTGGGCAGTTACCAGAGTGGCCAAATGGGGCTGACTGTAACTCAGCTGTCTTTC
>JAJPZM010000440.1 GCA_021204335.1 Parabacteroides sp.
TTACTATTATCTATGCTTAATCCTTTGTTTATAGTATTAATATTACTATCTTTGCAGTGTCGAGAAAACAAAAACAGCGTTCTATGAAAGTAATGAAAGTATCAGAGATCATAAAAGCTCTGAAAGAGGACGGATGTTTTTTGGCACATATCAATATGGAAAAAGTTATTATTCGAGTAGGTAAGACAGCAGATGGATATTGTGCAGATTGCGCACTTCTTTCCGGCTGGGTCGTTTCTGTAAATGGCAATTTTGGCGAACTACAAACAGAAGTCAAAGAAAGTATTGATTTCTATATTGAGTGTGCCAAAGAAGATGGCGATGACTATCCTGTTGTTTTTGATGGCGAGTATAAATTGTCTTATCAGTTTGATGCTGAGACACTTTTATATTATTACCAGAAAATATTCACTAAAGCAGCGTTAGAGCATATAACAGGCATAAACCAACGTCAATTAAGCCATTATGCATGCGGTCGGTCTAAACCAAGAAAGGAGCAAGCTGAAAAAATAGTAAAAGCTCTACACGCTTTAGGCAATGAACTAATATCTGTGTCTGTTTAAGTTTTCTCGACAATTACTACAACAGTACATTCAACGTAAAAGGGGAACCAATAGGCTCCCCTTTTTTAATCGTGACCCGGGAGGGATTCAAACCCTCGACCTTCAGAACCGGAATCTGACGCTCTATTCACTAAGCTACCAGGCCAAAGACGGGGCAAAAGTAAGTATAATATCGGAGGAAAGCAAATGTAGCGACTAAGAGTTTTCACATTCTTTCTTTTTGTGCTGCACAACATATGATTTGATATTTTACAATCATCATCGCCACATATCCTGCCATTTTGCAAATAAAAAAGGCTTCTGCATTGCTATTTTACCATTAATAATTATCTTTGCCACGCATATTTAACAAACACAAAGCACAACAAGTATATGAGCTATTTAATTAAACCTGCGGGATATAAAGCTTTGCTTAACCTGTCGCAAACAGAGATGGGCATCAAGAAAATCAAAGACTTTTTCCAGCAGAACTTATCTTCCGAACTGCGGCTGCGTCGTGTGACGGCACCTTTGTTCGTTCTGAAAGGGATGGGTATCAACGATGACCTGAATGGGACGGAACGGGCTGTCACCTTTCCTATCAAGGATTTAAACGATTCGAAAGCAGAAATTGTCCATTCGCTGGCCAAGTGGAAACGCCTTACATTGGCAGACTACAATATCGAAGAAGGCTACGGCATCTACACAGATATGAATGCCATCCGCTCCGACGAGGAGCTGGGCAACCTGCATTCACTGTATGTCGACCAATGGGACTGGGAACGCGTGATGAGCCCCAGCGAGCGGAATGTGGAGTATCTGAAAGAGATTGTCCGCCGCATCTACGCCGCCATGGTTCGCACAGAATACCTGGTTTACGAAATGTTTCCGCAAATCAGACCGGCATTGCCCCAACATATTCATTTCATACATTCCGAGGATTTATTGCAAAATATCCTACCTTTACCCCGAAAGAACGGGAAGACGCCATTGCCAAAGAATACGGAGCCGTATTCATTATCGGTATCGGATGCAAACTGAGCAACGGAGAGAAACACGACGGACGCGCTCCGGACTACGACGACTGGTCGACTGTGGCAGAAAACGACCAGGTCGGACTGAACGGCGACCTGCTGGTGTGGGACGATGTACTGAACCGCTCCCTGGAACTTTCTTCGATGGGTATCCGCGTGGACAGAGAAGCCATGTTGCGCCAGTTAGCCGCCTGCAACGCGGAAGAAAAGAAGGAACTCTACTTCCACAAACGCCTGCTCAACAACGAACTTCCGCAAAGTATCGGTGGCGGTATCGGACAAAGCCGTTTGTGTATGTTCTACCTGCGCAAAGCGCATATCGGAGAAATTCAGGCAAGCATCTGGCCGGAAGAAATGCGTCAGGAAGCCCGTTCAGCCGGAATGTACTTGATATAAGATATTAATTATGAACGTAAAGATTGAACAGAACTGGAAAGAGCGGTTAGCTCCTGAATTTGAGAAGGACTATTTTAAAGAGTTAATTACTTTCGTTAAACAGGAATATAGCCGGGGGGCGGTCTACCCTCCCGGCCCTTATATTTTCAATGCGTTCGAGCACTGCCCGTTCGACAAGGTGAAAGTGGTTATTCTAGGCCAGGACCCTTACCATGAACCGGGACAGGCACATGGGCTTTGCTTCTCCGTACAGGACGGGACGCCTTTTCCTCCTTCGTTGATCAATATCTTTAAAGAAATAGAAAGCGACCTGGGCAAGCCGATGCCTCAAAGCGGTAATCTGCTTCGCTGGGCCGACCAGGGCGTTCTATTATTGAACGCTACGCTGACCGTACGCGCCCATCAGGCCGGCTCCCACCAGAACAGAGGATGGGAAGCATTTACCGATGCCGTCATTCACCGGCTGGCGGAAGAACGCAGCCATATTGTTTATATCTTGTGGGGATCGTATGCACAGCGGAAAGGCGCGTTTATCGATGCTTCACACAATATGATACTGAAATCAGCACACCCTTCTCCCCTCTCCGCTTACCGCGGATTCTTCGGGAACAAGTATTTCAGCAAAGCAAACGATTATCTGATCGCAACTGGTCAAACCCCTATCGAATGGTAGGGGTCGATTAGTACCAGTCCATTCCCGAACGGGAACCACTACTCTGATTATACTTCAAGTCTTTCAACAGAGAAGAACTTACGGCAACCGAGAATGTATATGATTTATACGGACCGACGGGCACGAAACTTGCCGACATCTGGAAACAGTGCAGGTTACGTGTTACGTTACAGGTCATAAACGAAATCTTTTTATTCTCGACATCGTACGTTGCATTGAAGTTGAAACTCCAGTTTTTGGTCGGCTGGATATTCCCGTTAAAGCTCAGGTTATGCGTTAGTTTATATTTGTACTCTAACTTATTCGGATCGAAATCGCCATAGCGCAGCGACATACTGTAGTTGAACGAAAGGCTCCAGGGTATCTTGGTTATCAGATAGCCGTCGTCGTCCACTTCGCCGGTGTCTTCCTTCTTACCGAGCAAACGGCCTCCTTTCGTATCTTCTTCCGGGCCGGTGACATCGTCGGTATTCTCGGCTGTCGGGTTTTCGAGTTCGCCGTCGCCGGGATTCTGTTCCGGGATATTGCTGTCGGTCTTACCTCCGAACCATTTCTTAAAGGTGTCATTATTGAAAGTATATGAGAAACTGGTTCCCGTTGAACGCAGACGGCCGATACCTTTACCGGCTTTCCACCGCGGGATATCCACGCGTATAGGTCTGCCGTCGGCATCCGCCCTATACGTATAGGTATCGAACTGACCATTCAAATTTAAGGTATAGCTCTTTGAGAACTTCAAACGCAGACCGACATTCAAATCGCTCCATTTGAACGAGTCGGCAGCCATATTATAGCTCATGCCCAACGATAGTTTATCGATCAGGCTGATCTTGCGGAAACCGGTACTGTCGCGGTCCGACTTCACTTTCATTTCGACATTGTTGTCCAAAGTAAAATTCAAACTTCCCTGTTTGCCGTTGGGGATGGAACCGTTATGGGCAAAAGGAGAATATACATAATCGACCTCCCTTCCGCTTCCGTCGACATACTGATAATGATCGTAAAATCCAAAGATACTGCTACCGAAGTCGGGAGCCGCACTGATGCTGACAGACGGTTCGAAACGGTGACGGATCATCTGTACTTTATCTCCCAGGAAAGGAAGCGGCTTATAGAAGCCATACATTGTTGTCGATGCGGAAATAGAGGCACTATAATTATAGATACGATAAAAACCGTAAGTAGTATCGCGGTCTACCAATTTATTCAACTGCGGATCGAATTGCTTTGTGATCTTACTGGTGTACCAACTTTCCTTATAGTTAAACGAAGGAGATATGTTGATATATTTAAGTGCCGTAAAAGTTGCGCTGACCGGAATAGTATGTTCGAATGAGTTCTTCCAGTCTTTGATCAGGCTCGACTTAAACAGCATATTTTCCTTTGTTGAAATACTGTTGCGGAAATATCCGGAATAGCTCATCGAGATCTTTTCGTACCAACGTTCTTTGCCCAGCGGGTTCTTACGCTTAAAAGGATATATACGGCTCAAGGATATAGTCAGATTCGGGAAAGTGACCGAAATCATCGAGTCCCTGGATGACTGGTTGACATTCATCGTTGCCGAAAGCGTCAGCGGATTGTTCGGGAAACGTTGCGTGATATTGATACTGGAACCTTTCGTATTCGTTGTTGTATTCGGGTCGAGATATCCCATCGCACTGTTACGGTTAAAGCTGGTGGTGGCAAAGTTTACACTGGCGGAGAATGTACGATACGGATTTACTTTAGGATCCTGGCTATGTGTCCAGTTCAAGCGGAAGTCTTTCGACAAACTATAATCCGGCAATCCTTTATCTCCATACTTGCTGACCTGGTAGGCTGCATTGAAATTACCCGAAAACAAATATCTTTTCTTGTAGGCAGACTGTGCCTGAAGCCCCCACGATCCTTTCGTATATATTTCGCCGGTCACCGCCAAATCCATATAATCGCTGAGAGCGAAATAATATCCACCGTCGCGCAAACCGAATCCGCGCCGGGAATCATCCTGGTAGGTCGGCATAATCACACCCGACGAATAAGAACTCGAAAACGGGAAAAAGCAGAAAGGCAGACCGATCGGATACAACGGAACATCTTCGATAACCATATAAACGGGACCGGTAACGATATTCTTTTTCGGGCGCACTTTGGCTTTCGTCATTTGGATATAAAAGTGGGGATGCTCGTGCTCATCGCAGGTCGTATATTTACCGCCTACCATGTTCAGAATATCATCATCCATCTTTTTAGTACGTCCGGCCGTTACAAAACCTTCGCCCTGCTGGGTGATTACATCCGTTATATATCCTTTTTTGGTAGCGAAGTTATAACGCATCGTTTTCGATTCGTATTCCTGATCGCCATCTTTGAACAAGGGATAACCGAATTCACTGCCGATAGAATCGAGTCCGAACTTGGCAAATACCAGGCTGCTGTCCATATTCATCTCTATTATTTCAGCCTGCAATCCGATTTGCTGGTACTTGACGTCGCCGTCTCCGTACAGGTATGCCCAGTTGCCGGCCGTCATAACGATCGAGTCTTTTGCCTGATAGGAAACAGGCGCATCGAGCCCTGCCTGCCCGCGCGAAACGGAATCAGAGGCAAGAACCGTACTATCAGTCATAGCAGGCACTATGGTATCCCCGGAAACAGCCAATACCGTATCCGTAGGGGCAACCAGCTCCTGCGAATACATCATCAAAGCCCCGGCCAGGAAATATAATAGGATAAATAGCCCTCTGTATCTCATTAAGTTGATAGTTGAGAGTTGACTCTAACAGCCAACTCTGATCCGTTACAGCGTGCAAATGTATAACAAATTAATGAGCCCTTTAGCTTTTATTCCCCTAAAAAGAGTTTACACCAGTTATCAAAACGTATAACAGTCTCTTCGCCATACTTCGCAAGGCTCTGTTTTACTTTTTCAACCGGCTTTTCCTTGTCCAGTTTTGTCTTACTATAAAATTTGTCGGCAAAGCAAATTAATTGCTCCTCCAAAGAAACGGGCACCATTTCCCTGTGAGGCAGGGGAAGATGCCTTTCTTCTATCATTTGCAATGTGATGCCGGTTCCGGTATGGCGTTCGCAAACCAATGCGTGACGGGGAAATCCCTCTTTGCGCATCAGGTCGGCCCCCAGATAACCATGACAGATGTATTCGGCTGTGCCGTGGCAATCTATTTCCGGCGCATTACACAGGTATATGCCTATATCATGAAGCATGGCTGCTTCTTCGATAAACGGGATATCCAGATCCATTTCCAGATGCATACGGGCCAGAGTTACGGCCTTTTCCGTCACGCTCCGGCTATGGGTTACCAGAATATGATAAATATCCGATCCAACCGGATAGTACTTTGAGATAATATCAACTGGATTCATTTTATCTAACTATTTACATTTAATCCGGTTGCAAAGATACGAATATTATCCTCTACTGTTTAAACTATTCACGTCGGGATTTATCTCACGAACGGCATCTTTCACTTCCGCCTTCGTGACTTCACCAGTTATAGCCACCTGTTGCACAGGATAGCACTCGTCATCGTGATTCAACACCAATGCTTCCGTTTTCGCTTTTTCTTTGATTCTCGGGAGTTCTGTTTTCATATACTTCTTCTTTTATGTTTACGATAATTCAACAGTTGCAGAAACCGGATAGTTCACACCAAACATGTTAAAGATAAATACTTTTCCGCGATTCGATAGTATTAATGAAGCGAACATTTGTTACTTTTGCACCCGTACTCATCAGGAAACGATTATGAAAACAGTTCTCAGGCTTGCTATCTGGTTATTCGGCATTCTGCTTATGCAGGAAGTACATGCCACCATGCCCCAGGCTCCTTTAAAATTAGGGGCGGAACGGATAGACGTAATAACCCGCCTGTTACACGACAAACAGGTAGGGCTGGTTGTAAACCAAACATCTATTCTGGAAAGCCAACAGAAGCATTTGCTGGATGTCTTACTGGAACAAGGTATCCGGGTAAAAAAAGTATTCGCTCCCGAACATGGTTTCCGGGGGACGGCCGATGCCGGTACGGAAGTAAAAGACAGCCGCGACCAGAAAACAGGCATCCCGATCGTCTCTATTTACGGTAAAAACAAAAAACCGACCGCCGAACAGTTGAACGGGCTGGATGTTGTCGTATTCGATATACAGGATGTCGGCGCCCGCTTCTATACCTATATCAGTACCATGCACTATGTGATGGAAGCCTGTGCAGAGAATGGTATCGAATTTATCGTACTCGACCGCCCCAATCCGAATGATTTCGTAGACGGTCCGATACGCCAGAAAGGTTTCGAATCGTTTGTCGGCGTAGATCCGTTACCTATATTACACGGGCTGACAGTCGGCGAACTGGCATGGATGATCAATAGCGAAGGGTGGTTGAAAAGCTCGCCCGACAGTTGCAAGCTGCATATCGTCAAGATGGAAAACTGGCGGCATGGCGATCCTTACTGGCTGCCGGTAAAGCCCTCTCCCAATCTTCCTAACGACCAGTCGATCCGCTTATATCCTTCGTTATGCTTTTTTGAAGGGACAAACATAAGTATCGGGCGCGGCACTTATTTTCCTTTCCAGGTGATAGGATTCCCGGACAGGAAATATGGTGATTTCTCGTTTACACCGGTATCACTCCCCGGATTCGACACGAATCCTTTGCAAAAAGACAAAGAATGCTACGGAGTCGACCTTCGCGAGACTCCTTTTGAAGGAGGGCTGACGCTCCGTTTCCTCCTCGATTTCTACAATAAAGCCGGAAAAGACCAGG
The DNA here is from genome assembly GCA_021204335.1 of Parabacteroides sp. Classification (GTDB taxonomy): domain Bacteria; phylum Bacteroidota; class Bacteroidia; order Bacteroidales; family Tannerellaceae; genus Parabacteroides. The sequence continues at coordinate 7,415 of JAJPZM010000440.1, forward strand.
CATTCTTCTTTGCACGCCCCCAATGGTTCGATTTGCTCGCCGGAACAAAAAACCTTCGCTTCCAGATCATCAGGGGATTATCGGAGGACGAAATACGGGAAAGTTGGCAACCCGAACTGGATACATACAGGCAGATGAGAAAAAAATACTTATTATATCCTGACTATCCGGCAAAGAACGGCAAATAACAGAGAGAGACAGTATTAATATTAAGGTGTAAAGAATCTAACAACATCCATTTTTGAAACAATTCTTACAAATATTGTTTGCAGTCTTTCTACTTGCTTACGGGGGAAAGACCGGACTTTTAAAGGCACATACGAATGAGCCTTTATCCCGAATATTGGTCATTCAGTCTTATACGGAAAATCTGGTTACTTACTCCACGTTCAGTCATATTATTGCAGAGAAATTACAACGAAAAGGCATTCCTGCCACGATCCAGACATTCTTCCTGGACAGCGAACGCTACAATGAAGTTCAGGAAAACGCCAGGATGTATCATTATCTGGACTCTATTCAAGGTTGGAACCCGGACATCATCATTGTCAATGATGACCAGGCTACTTATACGCTTATGGCCTGCGGACACCCTTTGGGAAAAACGAAGCCGGTTGTCTTTTCGGGAGTCAATTTCCCGAATTGGGAATTACTGAAGCAGCATCCTAATTTCACAGGCTTCTGGAACAAGCCGAATTACATGAAAACAATCGAACTGATAGAAAAATTATACGGTCCGTCCAATATCCTCTTTTTCAAACATCCCCGGTTCATGAGCCGAGAGTCATTCAAAACGATCCAGGAAGAAGTCAGAGGGACAGGCAGAACGATACGAATCGGGCTATATCATCAGAAAAGAGACGAGTATCAAGAAGATATTTGTCCGGGAGAGCCCGGCAAATCGGTTCTTTACACGACAGAAACCTCTTACCTTTCCGCGAAAGGGCTGGTTGCCATCTTTCAGAACAAACCTTACACCACTTGCCTGCAAATCATACTTGATTTTGACGTGCTGACAATCGGACGTTTGGCTAATGTGCCTAATTTTACCGTAATTAATAATGGATTTAACGATGGTAAAGGTATTATAGGAGGATATTTTACCACTTTGGATATCCAGTCAGACATTGTATCAGAAAGAGTGGCCGCGATTTTAAAAGGCGCCTCCCCTTCCGATTATACAATTGCAGAAAGTCCCAAAGTATATGCTTTCGATTGGAATGAGATGCAACGTTTTAACATCAAGGCCAGCGACCTACCTTCCGATTCTGTAATTTATAACCAGCCTTTCCACGAGCGGTACCACAGGCTAATGGTGACCGGTTCTCTATTATTCATATTATTGGTGATATACATTATCGCCCAGTTATTCATCATGTATAAACGCGAATACAGGCGGAAGAAACAAATACAAATAAATCTGATAAATGAAAGAAGATTTCTTAAACTGGCACTGGAAGGGGGGGGGAATACATATGCCTGGAAATTTGAGAACGGGCTCTTTATATTTGAACAAGATTTTTTTGTTGCCAACCATATACCACCGCAAAAGATGTCGCTCGACGATATGCTACGGGTAACACATCCCGATGACCAGGAAGATTTAAAAAGCCATATCAACAATATAAGCTCTGGGATATGGGATGAAACAACGATTCAATGCAGATTCAAATTCAGTGGAGAAGAATATAGTTGGTGGGAATTGCGCTACAACCGCGAAGACGACAAGACTGAATCCGACCAGATGGTAATAGGCCTGTGTTTGAACATTCAATCTTTTAAAGAAAAAGAGCAGAAACTCATTATTTTACAGGAAAAAGCAGATGAATCCAACAAAATGAAATCAGCTTTTCTCGCCAACATGAGCCACGAAATACGGACACCGCTGAATGCAATCGTAGGCTTCTCCAATCTGTTGCAGGAAGAAAAGGACCTGACCGATGAGGAAAAAGAATTATTTAAAGAAACCATCAATAAAAACAGCAATCTGCTTTTAAAGTTGATCAACGATATTCTGGAACTATCACGCATCGAATCCGGCCGTATGACTTTCAGCTTCGACACATTCCGGTTGAACGAACTGATTGAAGAAATTTACCAGACGCATCTCGTTCTTGTCTCGGCTTCGATCCGATTCATAATAGATATTCCGGAAACAACCGTATATGTGCATGTAGACCGTTTCCGGTTCACCCAGATAATCACCAACTTTATCAACAACGCAGTAAAGTTCACTCAAAAAGGATACATCAAGATAGGATACGAATACAACGCTACCGACAAACAGGCTTCTATTTATGTGGAAGATACGGGTATCGGCATGTCGGCCAATGCACTCAATAAAATAAATGATTATCCGCATAATGTCCTATTATAAATTCTGGATTTGAAG
>JAJPZM010000320.1 GCA_021204335.1 Parabacteroides sp.
AACATTCATATGATGTTCAATAAATCAACGGACATCATGCGGATAATCATTTTAAATAATAAGCATCACAAAAATATGAATAAAATTGTAACCTTAGAAGTAATCGGTAAGAAAAGTTATACTCTCTTCCGAAAAATACCATTAGTTATGAGATTGAGCGTTGTATTCTTTTTCCTTAGTCTTGGTATCGCAGTAGCGGGTAATACGTATGCACAAAATGCTACGCTCTCGCTGAACATGTCGAACAGTACGATCGCCAATGTATTGGAGGCCGTTGAAAACCAAACTGATTTCTCGTTTATCTATGATGCCAACATAGTAAACACCAACCGTAAAGTATCCGTAAAAGTAGACGAAAAGAACATTTTCGACGTGCTGAACAAATTGTTCGGTGACTCGGATGTCGCTTATACGGTAGTAAACACAAAAATTATTCTGAACAAGAAAGAAGCTATTATGCAGCAGGCCGGAAAGACGGTAACGGGCGTTGTGACGGATAAGACCGGCGAACCGATTATCGGTACCAACGTGTTGCAGAAGGGCACCACTAACGGTACGATTACCGATATCGACGGTAAGTTTACCCTGACCGTTCCGGCTGATGCCGTTATCGTTATTTCCTATATCGGTTATAATCCGCAGGAAGTAAAATATAGCGGACAGTCGTCTTTGAAAGTGCAGTTGGTGGAAGATACCCAGAATATCGAAGAAGTGGTGGTTACCGCCATGGGTATCAAGAAAAAAGCATCTTCTTTGACTTATTCGACCCAGCAGGTGGGAGGCGACGAGCTGACACGTGCCAAGGATTCGAATATGATCACAGCCCTGGCTGGTAAGACCGCAGGTGTGCAGATCACCAAGAACTCCTCTGGTTTGGGTGGCTCGGCAAGGGTTTCTATCCGTGGTATCCGTTCTGCGAATACAGATGCCAACAACCAGCCTTTGTATGTGATCGACGGTGTTCCGATGTTGAACTCAATCAGCGAACAGGCTGCTTCTACCATGGGTGGTAATAATGATGCCGGCAACCGCGACTCGGGCGACGGTATCTCTAACCTTAACCCCGACGATATCGAAAGTATGAGTATCCTGAAAGGTGCTTCGGCAGCCACCCTTTATGGTTCGCAGGCAGCGAACGGTGTGATCCTGATCACTACCAAGAAAGGTAAAGCCGGAATTCAACGGGTTACTTTTTCTTCTAACCTGACCGTCGACCATGCAGTCAGCCTTCCTGAGTTCCAGAATGAATATGGCCGTAAGGATAATCTGAGCTGGGGTGACAAAGCGAATCTGCCGGCGTATGATAATGCGGGCGATTTCTTCCAGAACGGAGTAACGGCAATCAACTCTCTGTCTCTTACAAGAGGTGGCGACAAGATGCAGACTTATTTCTCATACGCCAATACAACCGCAAAAGGTGTCGTAGAAAAGAATAAGATGCAGAAACATAACCTGAACTTCCGCGAAACGGCGCAGTTCTTCGACGACCGTCTGAACCTGGATACCAACGTAAACCTGATGACGCAGTCTATCAAGAACCGTCCGACTTCGGGAGGTTACTATATGAACCCGCTGGTTGGTCTATACGGTTTCCCGCGTGGCGAGGATATCACTCCTTATAAAGAGGGCTTCGAAACAACCGATTTCGACAGAAATATGCCGGTACAGAATTGGCATACCGCTATCAACAGTTTCGAACAGAATCCTTACTGGCTGACCAACCGCGTCATGAGCAACGATAAACGTTCGCGTGCGCTGGCATCCCTGACTGCCGCTGTAACGGTGACAGACTGGTTGAAGATCTAGGCCCGTGGTAACGTGGACTATACGAACGGTAAGTTCCAGCAGAAGATGTATGCTTCTACGGCTGTCGATATTACCGGTACAAACGGACGCTATATCGACCTGAACAGAACGGAAATGTTACTCTACGGAGACGTTATGGCTATGGTAAACAAAACATGGAACGACTGGAGTCTGAACGCCGCTTTAGGTGCCAGCATCAACAGCACGAAAGTGGACGAACTGAGACTCGACTCCAAGACTGCTTCCCTGTATTATCCGAATGTATTTACGGTTGCGAATATCAACATGAGCACTTCTGCTGCTTGCGACGAGATCATAAACCAGCGCCGCACACTTCAGTCTGTCTTTGCAACAGCCCAGCTCGGCTGGAAAGAAAGCCTGTATCTGGATGTTACTGCACGTAACGACTGGTCGTCTACCCTGGCATTTACCGAACATAAAAACAGTGATTTCTTCTATCCGTCAGTAGGTTTGTCATGGATCATGAATAATACGCTTGATATGCCGTCATGGATTAATTTCGGTAAGTTGAGAGGTTCCTGGTCAAAAGTAGGTAACGATATTCCTTTATATGTAAGTAACCCGGTTGATATGATCGGTGCAGGTGGCAAGATCATCGTGAACGATGCAGCCGCATTCGATAACCTCAAACCTGAATTGAGTACTTCATGGGAAGTCGGTACGGAATGGAAGTTCTTCGACTATCGTTTGGATTTCGACTTCACTTTCTATAAGACAAATACAAAGAATCAGTTGCTGAGAATGCCGTCGTTTGCTGGTGCACCTTACAAGTGTTATTATGTGAATGCCGGTAATATCGAAAACAAGGGTGTTGAAATATCCATGGGTATCACTCCGATGATGACAAACGATTTCCGTTGGAAGACAGGTTTCAACTTCTCTGCCAACAAGAATAAAGTGCTCGAACTGCATCCTGATTTGAAATCATTCGCTTATGGCGACGAAGGTTTCAGTATGATGTATATGATGCGTATCAAAAAAGGCGGTTCGCTGGGCGACCTGTACGGAAATTCTTTCAAACGTGAAAACGGAAAGATCCTTTTTGACGACAACAACCTGCCGGTGATCAACGATGGAAATAATGACAAAGTAGGTAATACGAACCCGAAAGCCATGCTGGGATGGAGCAATACCTTTACTTATAAAGATTTCTCCCTCTACTTCCTGGTTGACTGCCGCTTCGGAGGCGATGTATTGTCTATCACACAGGCCGACCTCGATCTGAAAGGCGTAACTCAAGCTACTGCTGATGCTCGTAATGCAGGTTTTGTAGACCTGGAGGGTACTCATGTTAATGATGTCGAAGGTTTCTATAACCGGGTAGGCGGACGTAACGGTTGTTCTGAATATTATATTTATGACGGAGCGAATGTCTGTTTGCGTGAATTGTCTTTAGGTTATACGCTGCCGAAGAAGTTGCTGGAAAAATCGAAAGTACTTCAGGACGCACAGTTGTCATTGGTAGCCCGCAACCTGTTCTTCTTCTACAAAGATGCTCCGTTTGATCCGGATGCCAGCTTGTCGAGCGGTAACAGTTGCCAGGGAGTAGATGTATTCGGTATACCTACTACTCGCAGCATAGGTTTTAATCTTAAAGTATCATTCTAAAAAACGATTATTATGAAAAGTAAATTCAATAAATATATAGCAGCATTCTTCATTGCGGGAATGGCGGGACTGGTAGCCTGTACGGATGATTTCGAATCTCAGAACTCGAAAGAAAACGGATTTACCGAAGAACTGCAATCATACGATTATATGTATTATACCCTTCCGATCACGATTGTGGAACAAGGTATTTACTTCAACTACGACTGGGGTGGTGGCAAGAACTGGCCTTTCCAGATTATACAGAACTTGGAAGCAGATATGTTCAGCGGTTACTTTCACGATATGAACGGTAGTTTTAATAGCAACAACTCTACCTATCACCTGGCTGATAACTGGACATCTTCGAATTGGACATATACATACGGATATATCATGACAGCGGCTAAAGAGGCCGAAAGAAAGAATGCCGACAAACCAGAGTTTCTAGGTATCGCCAAAGTCCTGAAGGTGGAACTGATGCATCGTATTGCCGATATTTACGGACCGCTTGTCTACTCGAATTATGGTGAAAGTACAGGTTCCGAACCGGATGATCTGAAGACTGCCTACTATGCTTTCTTCAATGACCTGGATGATGCCCTGGCCTCGATCCGCTCTTATACGTCGGCGAATCCGGATAAGAATCCGTTTCAGAAATTCGATTACCTGACGCCGAATAAGACCTATGGAGACTGGATTAAGTTTGCCAACTCCCTGCGCCTGCGTTTGGCAATGCGCTTGTCGAGTGTGGATCCTGCCAGAGCTTCCGAAGAAGCGAAGAAAGCATTGCTAGATGCCGGTGGCGTGCTGGAAGCTCCGAGCGATGTGATTGCAGTGAATGCGACAACCAGTGGTTACTCCAATCCGTTAGGTGAAGTTAATAAAGGATGGGGTGAAGTTTTTATGAATGCAAGTATGGAATCGTTCCTGGTCGGTTATGACGATCCTCGTCTTTCAAAATATTATTTGCCGGCAACCGGTGGATCTGAGGGTGCGCTGTTTGATATCAAAGGTATGTATAAAGGTGTTCGTCAGGGTACAGGTGTAACGCATAATAAGTATGCTGACCATTCTTCCAGTGCAGTTGCCCAGAATACGGATGCCATCTTATTGACAGCGGCAGAAGTATGGTTCCTGCGTGCCGAAGCAGCTTTGCGTGGATATATCTCGGGTGATGCAGGCGATTTATATGCAAAAGGCGTTGAAACCTCGTTCGCTCAATGGGGTGCAGGGGATGCTTCCGCTTATCTGGAAAGCACTAAAACTCCGGCTGCTTATAAAGATGCGTTCGATGCTAAATTCGATGCTCCGGCAACAACGGACGTAACTCCTAAATGGGATAATAGCCTTTCAAACGAACAGAAGTTGGAAAAGATCATTACCCAGAAATGGTTGGCCATTTATCCAGAAGGATGCGAAGCCTGGACCGAACAAAGACGTACCGGTTATCCGAAATTATTCAAGGTTGCCGTTAATAATAGCGGTGGCGAAATCAACACGGATATCATGATCCGCCGTCTGTTCTATCCGCAATCATTGAAGAATGACAACCCTACCCAGTACGAACAATTGACGATAGCTCTGGGTGGTCCGGATACAGGCGGTACACGTTTGTGGTGGGATACCGGAAGAAACTTTTAAATGAGTGCAGTTATTAGATTAAGTTTAAAATATTAAGTAGTAGGGACGGAAGTCGCAGTGAGTGCGGCTTCCGTTTTTTTATGGAATACTGAATAAATTAGCTGGTTATCAGGGTTGTTTTATTCGGTTTATACAGTTACTTTTGTGATGTTAATACACAGACTATTATGAGTGCATGGGGAGCTTTTATTGGATTACTAATATCGATTTTCCTGATTATTAGAAAAACATCACCAGTCTACAGTCTTATTTTGGGGGCGTTGGTCGGAGGTTTGCTTGGGGGCGTCTCGTTGTCCGGTACGGTTTCGCTGATGATCAGTGGCGTGAATGATGTAACGCCGGTTATTGTCCGTATTCTGACGGCAGGCGTATTGTCCGGTATCCTGGTGAAAACGGGGGCGGCAGCTTCCATCTCTAATACGATCATTCATAAATTAGGGGAGCGGCATGTTTATCTGGCACTTGCTTTTGCAACGATGCTGCTTACGGCAATCGGCGTCTTTATCGATGTGGCTGTTATTACGGTTGCCCCGATAGCGCTGACTATCGGCAGGAAGCTGGCGGTTCCCCGGGGAAGCTTTCTGTTGATGATGATAGGCGGAGGGAAATGCGGCAATATCATATCTCCCAATCCGAATACGATTATAGCGGCCGAGAATTTTCATGCCGATTTATATTCCGTCATGTATGCGAATCTGATACCTGCGCTTGTTGGTCTGTTGTTCACCGTATATATTATAGGGCGTTTCCTGCCAAAGCGGGAAGGTGTCGCCCTGAACGAGGAGATTGAGAGCCGCGGGGAGAATCTGCCTTCTTTTGCCGCCAGCATGGTTGCGCCGGTGGTGACGATTGCTTTATTATCACTTCGTCCTTTGTTTCAGTTGTCGATCGATCCGATGATCGCTTTGCCTGTCGGTGGAATTGCCGGTATAGTAGCGATGAGAAAGTGGTCGTTGATGACGGAGAGCCTTACGTATGGGCTTCGAAAGATGTCGGACGTATCGATCCTGCTGGTCGGAACGGGTACTATTGCGGGAGTAATCAAGGCTTCTTCCATCAAAGATGTGTTATTGGAAGTCCTGTCTCACACGAATATGGGCGAAATCCTGCTGGCTCCTGTTTCGGGCGTATTGATGTCTGCCGCTACGGCTTCTACTACGGCTGGGGCAACCGTCGCATCTTCTTCCTTTGCCGATATTATCCTTGCCGCCGGAATCAGCGGTGTCTGGGGTGCTGCCATGATTAATGCCGGAGCAACAGTGCTCGACCATTTGCCGCATGGCTCCTTTTTCCATGCTACGGGCGGAGTGGCAGATATAAGCATCCGCGATCGTTTGAAGCTGATTCCTTATGAGACTTTAATAGGGGGAGTATTGACCGCAGGGTCGGTGGCGGCTTATTTGTTGGTGAGGTGATCGAATGTCGATAATTGATATTCTGTTATTTCATCTTTCCTTCCTTGCTCTGTTCGTATCCTGTTCCGGACATCATCTGAAATATCTCGCTGTACCGGAGTTAAGGAGTATCATTTGGAGTATAAATTCCTGTTGTAATGTGGAAAAATGATTTACTGGCTATGTTTATCCGCCCGGATAAATGTAGCCGGTGTTTTTATTTTCTCGTTTACAGTGGCAAACTGTGAAGTATGAAAAGGTCTGTCTGAAAGAGCCTTCCAGAGAAAAAAGAGCTGTTTTCTGTTTGAAATCATTATTGTTTTTGTCTGGAACAGGGCTGTATCTTCTCTTTTTTAATCATTATCCGACTTATCCGCGCAGATCGTTTCCTCTACCTGTACGGATTGTTACGGCTACCCCTGCGGATAGCTGTAATGATCTGCGCAGGGAGCGCTCACTACCTGCCGGGTAATGGCGGCGATCCGCGCGGACGACGGCAACCTTCTGCCGGATAATGGTGGAAATCGTCTCTATTTTTACCTTTTTGTAAGATGTGTCTGTTAGGGAAAATGCGAAAATGTTGTCATTTTTTACTATTTCTTTATTTAAAGGCTGGCGTTGTTTATCTAAATTATTTCCATAAGTGATTTTTTGTCTATAAAAACATTGTCATATAAACAGGGATGTAGTTCACATCCTGCTCGCGCTTTAAGTCCTTTGTATATATTATATACTTATTCTGGATGCGATCAGAATATTTGTCACAGAAGGCATCAAGGGATGCGTGAGTCTTATAGCCAGAAGATTTTACTTCAATAGGTGAAACCTTATGAGTATCGGCAATTAAAAAGTCTATCTCGTAATATTTCTTACCGTCATTTATAGGGATTGTATGATAGTAGAGTTGTTTTCCTGAAGCACGAAGCATTTGGGCAATCATATTCTCATACACATAACCTAAATTAGTACTAAGTTTATCATTCAGGAGTTTACTGTAAATAACATTCTCTGTAAAATCCTTATCTTTAAAAGCCAAAGTTATAAAGAGTCCTGTGTCGGATATATACATCTTATATTTCTCATTATCCTTGGTTAGAGCTAGGCCCGCGTTAGGATCGTTTGAGTGATATGCAATGTTGGCAGTCATAGAATCTTCCATTGATTTTACAATTGAGGCAACCCGATCAGGTTTCTCTCCCGGAATAGCGGCTGCTACTTGGTATCTGGAAGTGTTTTTACTTAATTGTCCAGGTATGGCATCAAATATTGCAGTTGCTCTACCAGACGCATCAATCTTCATAAAATCCTCTTCATAGAGTGATATGATATCTCGTTTTACAATATCCACAGTTGCAAGATTATTTGTTTTGATATATTCAGCAACAGCCTGTGGCATTCCATCTATTAACGTGTATAAACGGAAGTCACGCATCATCCTACGATGAATAGCGTCCCCCAAAGACATTTTTTCTCAAAAGCAGTGCGCAGCAATGGTATAGTAACAGTATCGTTTACTGCCCATTTGAATTCCTCATAGTCCATAGGAAACATATCCACTTTTATCTCTTCACTCGGAATAACAATATCCGCACTACTCTTATGAACGGAAATCAGTGAACCTGTCTCAATATAGTCATAACGATGATCCTTCACAAGGTGCTTGATAGCCTGTCTCACCAAAGGTTCCTTCTGAACTTCATCAAAAATTATCACGGACTGACGTTCTATGAGTTGGATATGATAGATAAGTTGAAGTCTGAAAAATAAATAATTGAGATCGGAAATGTCCTTAAACAGATCATGTACTTCTGCAGGAGCTATTGAGAAGTCTATCAATAAATACGATTTATATTCATTACGGGCAAACTCTTCAGCCAATGTTGATTTACCAATTCGCCTGGCTCCCTGGATAAGCATAGCTGTTGCACCATCACGCTCTTTTTCCATTGGAGCACACGATCGTACATCTTTCGTTTGAAGTAAATGATATTATCTACCATAAGTTATTGTATTTGATGCAAAAATACTCATTCTTTCTTATGTCACCAAATTTTATTGTTGTATTTGCCGTTTTCCACCAAATATATAAGGTCTTGTCCCTTATAAAATACTAACAGGCTCATATTTGAAATAACTGAAACTCTCTCTATACATACTGTAATTGTTTTTCAGCCTGAAAATGCGTAACCTTGAATGACTAATATAATATGCATATAAAATGAGGAAAAGCAACCAACGGTTAAAAGTATATCTGGCAGATGTATTTAAAGAGCAGATCGAGCATTTTGAGAAAAGTCAGAGCCTGTTTACGGCGGATAATTATGCGAATGTGTATCGTTCGGTCAGTGAATTTATGGGAAAGAGAGTGAAAAAATTTTGTGTAGATGAAATTACCACTACGTGGTTGAACAGCTATCTTCTGCATCTGAATGGAGCGTGTAAGCTATCGCCCGGCAGTGTGGATAACTACCTGCGTATTCTTTGTGCCCTATATAATAAGGCGGTGAAGGAGCATTCGATACCGGTCGGAGCCCATCCTTTTTCGGATATCCATATTCTGGTGCCCGACACGCTGAAACGTTCGCTCGAAAAAGAGGATATTTTGCGTGTTATTGATATCGATCTGTCCGGTAAAGGAGAACTTTGCAAGGCATGCGACCTGTTCATGTTCCTGTTTTATGCCCGCGGCATGTGCTTTGTCGATGTGTTCAACCTGCGCTATGATGCGGTTGAGGGCAACCATATCAGCTATCGGCGGAGCAAAACTTCGGCGCCGCTACAGGTAAAGATCGTGGAAGAAATGAAAGTGATTATGGAACGTTACAGGGAAGACGGTAACCCATACGTGTTTCCGTTCTTGCATAGAAACCAGTACACCGGGAAAGAAATATCGGAAAGAAGTGCGCTCAGGCGTATCAACCGCCAATTGGGGCAGATCGGTAAGGTGCTGGGGCTGACGTTGACAACTTACGTGGCGCGCCATAGCTGGGCGTCGCTGGTGGAAGAATGCGGAATGAGTATTGCCATTATCAGCCAGGGAATGGGACATAGCTCGGAAAGGGTTACCAAAATATATATGAAAGGAATGCCATCGCATGTAATTGATAATGCCAATGAAGAAATGTTGAACCGCCTGATCCGGAAAAATACAGTAAAATTATCGGAAGATAAAAAAGATGTCTCATTCTTTGTAAGAATGAGACATCTTGAAATTATCCTTTATTAATCAAAGG
>JAJPZM010000460.1 GCA_021204335.1 Parabacteroides sp.
GAAAAAATAAAGCAAGAGATGCAAAGTAACAAATGCAGTATTAGTAAAAATATGTGGAAAGATTGTGCTGATTAAAGGGGCTGACTAAAAAGAAAGAACTTTTCGACCTTTTTAGTCAGCCCCCTATAGATTAATTATATTCCAATTTTTCGCCCCAAAGTTCCACATCGGTAGGAGCATTTTTCAGTTCAAATGCAGTGTAACACCAAAAGAGGGCAAGAAATACAAGGTATGCAACCAATGCATTTTTATTCCCCTTGTTCTTCTTTACTGTTATCATTATTAAATGAAAACGTAAGCTGCTGCAACTGCCCGAAGCTATCCTGAAAATACACATCTACCGTTTGCTGGTCGGTGAATGCAGAGGTATAGTACAGCCGGAATGTTTCACCCGGAAGCGAGTACAGGTCATTCGGCAGTAAAACCATCCCATCGGACATTTTCAGCGTTCCCGCCCCGTCTGGCTGGAAATAGCGGATGAAATACCTTGTTTCCTCAAATCGCCCGTCCCGGTGAAGCTGGCAGCGTATTTCCGCCGTTTCACCCACCTTTAATTTTTTCGGTACAGGCATCGTTTTGATACTGAACGGGTAAGACTGCTGTATATCCACATCGTCATTACATGCACCCACCAATAACAAGGCGGCCATTACATAGCAGCCTGTCAAAATACGGCTTAAAATCTTTCTCATATACATTATATATAACAGGTTAGTTTATCACATTATAAATTTCAGCCCCACGCCAAACTGTGTATGGAACTTTCCAACGGACGACCCGAACAGGCATCTTTCCCGTGCGTTAATCAACAGTACCACCCGGTCAGTAATGCAACTTTCCAGTTCCAGTGTCAATGCACCGCCATAGACAAAACCGTCCTTATCGGTCAGCATCGAGCCATCGGGCAGCAGCTTGTTCCCCCAGTTGCTTGTTTCATACCCGGCAAGGGCAGACAATCCCAGCGAAAGGAAAAAGGTTTTCTTCCGGTCTGAAAGGAAATTCAGATAGTAACCGCCCTCGCCTGTAAACTGGCTCACGGGTATCTGCAAATTCTTATAGGGGTAATGTTTTTCGAGGTATTCCCCGCCGATAACCCACCTGTTCCCGTTTTTGGTGTAGGTACTCATGGCAGCCCCGAAGTAGTAGGCAAAATCGCTTTTACTGTTCCAGTGAACACCGTCCGCCATGCCGCCCGTAACCTGTAAACCTTTCATTCCCGGCAAATATCTTTGTGCGTGTGCCTGGTAGCAGGTTAGGCACAGCACAAAGAGGGATATAATACAACATATCCTTTTCATGTTCATTTGATTTTAAGTTCGTTAATCACTTTTGCCGCCACGATGTCGGAGTTCTCCACCCGGATAGTTTGGTGTCTGCCCCCGTTCTTTTCCACCGGTTCAATGACTAATATCTTATCGTCAGGGATAGTGAACTGTGGAACGGTGTACACGGTACGGACGGTATTTTTGCCACCGATAACCAGTATCTCGTTATAGCTCCGCACCGGGTCGATAACGGTTTCCTGAATTGCCGTTCTTTTGGCTACTTTCTTATCCACAATCTTGAAGCGGATGAAATCGGTATCGAACGGCATGTTGGAACTGTTCTTTACCTGTGTGTGGAAGTAAAACAGCCCGTTATGCGAATAAATGCCCTTTACCAAGAACTGCACCCCGAAACGCTTGCATCCCAAATGTTTTATTTCCCGGTCATTGTTCTTGTAGATGGACTGCATAATCAACTTTATCAAAAGCGGGCTTTCGTTACCCAGTTCACGGAAATAGATGTTCATCCGGGTATGGCTGAAATCCGTTGTGTCCTCATTCTCCAAGAAGTCTTTCATTTCGATATTCAGCATTTCCGGCTCATGTGCGTACTTTGCGTTAAAACTGTAAAAGCTGCCATCCTCACAGATAACGGAAAAATTGGTTTCACCGGGAAAGCCCTCTGTCGTAGCCTTGACCCTGACAACATTTTCCGCCCCGTCCGCTTTTCCGGTAATAATGTAGTTACTGCCTAAATCCACGTACTTAACGGCAGACGGGAAAATGATGTGTACCGTTTTTGCAAACGTCACCTGTACGCCGTAAGGTGTCACCATTTGGCGGTAGGGCAGCTTTTTAGTAATGCCCTGATACAAATCGTTACTTTGTGCTTTCACAGAAACCACGCCTAAGACAAGAGCGAATAAAATCATTAACTTTTTCATTTTGGATTGAAATTTTTATGGTTGATAATTGATAAATAAATTACTGTTGTTTGGCGTAAAGCATCACCTGATAGTTCGCTTTCAGGTGTACTTTTACCGTTCTGAACTTCTTAGCGAGGTATTGCGAGCCGCCCTGCATCACGCCCCTTGTAATATCCATTGCGACCTATTGCCCGGCACTTTGCGCAAATGAAATGCTCGTACCCAGTCCCGCCCCGATATTCGCCATTGCTTCCTTGACCGCTTCCTGTTTCAGTGACGAGGGGACGGAAAGCCCCTTTTGCCCGTCACTGTCGTAAACGGCAAGTTCCACCGGAATAATGTTACCCGCATATTCGAGTGAGGACATCAGTATGTCGAGCCATTCCCCCTGCACTTTGGCACTTCCTGAAACAAGGCTATTTTTGGGGACAATCACGTTTCCCGCCTGCAACGGTTCTAACAGCCGGAGTTTAACCGTTTGTCCGTCCATAAGTGTCTGGTCGTTATGAACGCACGCCCGGATAGTGTTCTTTCCCATCGAATAGCCGCTACCGACCGCCGTATTAAACCCGTAATTGCGTGGCTTGCTGTATTCGGCGATAAATTCGGCGTTGCTCATAGGTTGCTGCAATCCTGAAACCGTCCTGTCCGATACCGCCTTTACAGGCGTGGCACTTCCTTTACCCTGAACGGTTGCGGATGGTGTAACCTGTACTACCTGTCCCGGCTGCCCGCCGTTCATATACTTTGCCGCCAGTTCGTATGACTTTTCCATAAGCGCCACCTGTTCATCCATGCTGCCCGCCCCGCTTTCTTTCGCATCGAGCCGGGCAGTCAGTTCTTCCACCTGCCGTTTGAGTTCCTCTTTTTCCTTGTCCTCTTTCGGCGTTTCGTAGAAACTACCTAATTGTCGGTTCATGTCCCGGTAAGTTGCCGCCGAGGACTGGATAGCGGAACGGCTATTGTTCGGCGCACCCGCCCCGAAGTCTATTACGGCAGTTTTCGGCTTTTCTGCCGGAGCATCATCTATCAGGGTCAAATCGTCCCCCTTATCGTTTTCCTCTCCGAGCGAAAAAGCAAAATCCTGTAAGGAGCGCATCTTGTCCGCCTGCTTGTTTTCCATCTGTTCCTGTTCGTAGGCGGTCTTTTTATCGCTGATTATCCCGTCCCCTTTGGGTTGCGGAATATCGGCGTTAAATCCGCCCACGCTTTTCATCTTTGCTTCGTCCTTATCGGACGGTGCAAAAATCAGGTACATAGACCCCAAGAAAACCAGTCCCATAAGTGGGTAAACCAGCATCTTCTTTCGTTGCTGTATCTGCTGGGGTGTCAGTTCCTTTTTCTCCTTTACCTGTTTTTCAGGTTCTTTCTTTCTGTCCGTTTCCGGTGCGGGAACTTCATTCTTCACTTCTTTTTCTCCCATTGTCTTGATGATTAAAAATGTTCGTACTGTCTTTCCTTTGTAGCTGCAACTGCCTGATGTGTTCTATCCGTATGGCTTCGCCATCCTCTTTTCCTATCCGGTAAATGGATGATACCGTAAAGTAGATGGATAGCCCGCCGAAGAACAGGAGCATAAGCAGTATGACCGCCAGCCTTATTTCCGGTGTCATGCGCCCGCACAGCGGCGGAGTTTTTCATCCGCCCAGTCCTGCACATGGGTAATTTCCTGATTGACAGGAGAGAAAATTTTCCGTATCATGGCTTACCGCTTTATGGTGTTCAAATCCTTATTTTCCGTTATCTCGAAACTTTCCATGATAAAGCCGTGCGGGTTATTGTCCGAGCGCACGGCGTTCAATAACCGGCAACGGGTGACAAGGCTTCTTTCGGTCACGCTGCTTTCACGGATAATCATTTGCCGGGCATAGGTAGCCACCGCATACGGGTACACGTCAAAATTGCATGAAACGCTGTCTATCTGTATGGTTTGGCTGATATTCCCTAAAATGATACGGTTGTAATACCCTTTTTCCGAGAGGTCACGGTAATAATTAAATGCGCTCTTATCGGCGAGGAACAACGACCGCTTGATATTGCTTTCGATAGCGTTCTTATCCGGCGACAACATAAAAAAAGAGTTCGTGAAAACGCTTCACGTGTTCCCTTGCTTCGACCGGACGGTTTTGTGTCAAATCTTGCGATAATGCAAGCATCAACGATTTACCGCCATCCAGTACATAAATCTTCTGCCGTTGCGCTTCGGCAAACGTATAGGAGTTCCAAACGGCATACCCCGTTATCAGGGTACACATGACGACAAACACGATACCGAAAAGCCGTATCTGTTTGAAACTAGTTTCAATGTTCTTTAAACTTTTAAATTCCATCTTGATTTTTATTTATTAATTACTTTTGATTAGTTTGTCGCCGACCCTGCCGCCAGCGTTTCCCGTGGCTGCCCCGGCTACCGCACTAGCCGCACCGCCGACCTTATTTGCAGAATTGTTTATGTTCCGGCTCATGTTACCCATTCCGCCCGCATGGATAATCCAGTTCGATACGGTGGGGATGGTGAAGTAACCGATGATGCCGATTATCATGAAAATAATGTACACGCTGTTACTGCTGCCAGGAACGAAATTCGGGTCTGATAGTTCCTGAATATCCTTTTGCAGCATAAGCACCTGTATTCGGGCAAGAATGGAACTGAACAGGTCGGAAACAGGTAACCACAGGTAAACGGAAATATACCTTGTAATCCATTGGGTCAGTGTCGCCTGAAAGCCATCATAGACCGATATTGCAAATGCAATCGGGTCCAAGATAGCAAGCACAATCAAGAAAAAG
Organism: Parabacteroides sp.; assembly: GCA_021204335.1. GTDB lineage: Bacteria > Bacteroidota > Bacteroidia > Bacteroidales > Tannerellaceae > Parabacteroides. Next base: position 4,982 of record JAJPZM010000460.1, read on the forward strand.
GTTCGGATAGTGTCTATCACAAGGGCTGCCGATTGAAAGAGCAGTTCCAAGAGTTCCCTAAACCAGTCCCGGACGGATTGCTTGATATTGTGGACTGCCCTATCCATGTACATACCGCCCATCGTGGCAATATCTTTGGCAGACCATCCAAGTTCATCTATCTGCTTGTCAAACGCTTCATCCGAAACAAGGTAAGCCGTTTCCGGATTGCGCACCATCGCTTCATATTCCAGTTTGTCCTTTTGTTCCCGGTAGGCGTTCATATCGAAAGTTTGCGTTTCGAGCATATTGTTACAGCCCCTTACCACAGGTGACATGACACTGTTAATCGTACCCAGTACAAAGGTCGGGAAGAACATAATGCAGAAGCCAATCGCAAAGGGACGCAGAAGCGGGTAAACGTCTATCGGTTCGGCACTGGCGAGCGACTGCCATACTTTGGCAGCCACATAGAACAAAGCCCCCAGTCCCGCTATTCCTTTGGCTACCCCCGCCATGTTCCCGCAAAGGGGCATCATATCCGTGTATAAACTACGGAGTATCTGATGCAGGTTATCAAATTCAATTGCTAATAACATACTTATCTGTTTTTAGAAGTTACCAGTAACGCTCATCCGCCGAGCCATACAAAGCCATTACCCGGTCAGTGTCCTTTTTCTTTTTCGCCCGCAGGTAGGAAACGGAAATATTCTTGCGGGTATAGTAACTCACCAAATCCCGATAGTTCCTGATGGCGTGATACGTCCGGTCGATAACGTCCATCCGTTCCTTGTCCGACATGGAAAGCCCGTTGATGTTCACAACACTTTTCATTTCTTCCAGCACATCAGAACTTTCCTGTAACAGTTGGGTATAGCCGTAGGCGATGGCTGAAAGTTCATCCGGCGTGTAGTTCTCATCTGAAAGCATCTTTTGAAAACTGTTCACATATATATCGGAAATCTCCCCGATAAGCAGGATAGACTTTTGTACTTTCCGGGCATCTTTGACAAGGTTATGCACTGATTTTAAGGCATCGTAGTACTCCTTACCTTGATTGTACAGCTTGACTGTTTCCTGAAAATTCTTTATCATCGTTTGGGCTGTGGATGAAGTCTGCACGATATTCTTTGACGCATTGATAATCCCTTGCGCCAAGTTACCGGGGTCACTCACTACCCACTGTGCATTTGCCCGAACAGCAAACAAACTGCCTATTACGAGCAGCATTATAATCTTTGTTCTCATACGCTTACTTTTTTATTGGTTGGTTACTCCGTTTGTATTCTCCGCCGGGTGAAAGTAAAATCCGGTCATTCTCTTTATCATAGGTCAGCAGGACGGAAAGCCCCGTTTCGATGAACAAGTTTCCGTCCTGTTCTGAAATCTGATAGGTTTCCGTTTGGATAGTCCCCCGGTAGGTTTTTCGATAGGTCGTTACCCGGTAATGCCCGTTTTCCTCAAAGAGAGTAAACGCCGGACGGTTCTTCACGCTTTCCCAGTCGCCACGCATCGCCCTAAGACGGTCGGCGTTCGTTTCCTTACAGGAGGAAAGCCCCAGTAACAAGGTGCATAACAGCACCGGAAACATGAATTTTAAATGTTTCATACTAATTGATTTTTAAATTGTTAATTGATTACTTTTTAGGATTACGCTTGCTTTCCGCAAGCCTTTTGATAGCCAGTTCGAGGTTGCCGCCCAACTTTTCGGACAAGGCGAAAAGTTCCATCTTTTCCGTTTCTTCCGTTGTGTACGTGTAATATTCTTCCAAACTCACTTCGGTAGCATATACGGCTGATTACGTGCCGCCTAAGCCTATCCAAACTTCCTTATATTTCCGGTTCAGATGGTTGGCAAGGTTGATGGAAAGCACCTGTGAACGTTCCTTGTCGGTCAGCCCTAAAAGGTTCTGTATGCTATCGAATTTATTTAGGTACTTCCTTTGGTCGAGCAGTATCTTACAATCCGAATTGTTTATAATACTCTCTTTTACAATGGGAGAAGATATAATATCTTCGACTTCCTGTGTGACTACAATCGCTTCACCGAAATACTTTCTAACGGTTTTATAGAGGTACTTAATATAATCCGCCATATTCGCCGATGCAATCGCTTTCCATGCTTCCTTAATCAATATTAATTTCCTGATACCCTTTAGTTTACGCATCTTGTTTATGAATACTTCCATGATGATGATAGTCGTGATCGGGAACAGTATTTTATGGTCTTTGATATTATCCAACTCAAAGACAATGAAGCGTTTATGCAGCAAATCAAGTTCTTTGTCGGAGTTCAGCAGGTAGTCATATTCGCCCCCTTTGTAGTAAGGCTCTAATACATTCAGGAAGTTGTCTATATCGAAATCCTTTTCCCGGACGTTCTTCTCTTGCAGGTGCGCCCGGTAGTCATTCCTCACATACTCGTAGAACGTATTGAAATAGGGGGGGGGTAACCGAACTGTCCTTAGCAATCAGTTCGATATAGGAACTTACAGCGTTCGACAAAGCCACTTCTTCCGCCCGTGTGGGGGCTTCATCGTCCCTTTTCCACAGGGTCAGGATAAGCGTTTTGATACTTTCCTTTTTCTCGATGTCAAATACCCCATCTTCCACATAGAAAGGATTAAACGCTATCGGGTTTTCAGTGGTATAGGTAAAGTAAATCCCATCTTCCCCGTGCGTTTTCCTGTTTATCATTTCACACAACCCCAAGTAACTGTTTCCGGTATCGACTAACAAAACGTGGGCATTTTGTTCGTAATATTGGCGTACCATGTGGTTGGTAAAGAATGACTTGCCGCTACCACTCGGCCCAAGTATAAACTTGTTGCGATTGGTAATGATACCTTTTTTCATTGGCAGGTCTGAAATGTCAATATGCAACGGCTTTCCCGTGACCCTATCCACCATCTTGATACCAAAGGGGGAAAGCGAACTTTTATAGTTCGTTTCTTCGGTGAACAGGCAAAGAGCCTGTTCTATAAAGGTGTAGAAACTTTCTTCCGCCGGAAAGTCCGCCTGATTGCCGGGTATTCCCGCCCAAAACAAAGTCGGCGTGTCGGTGGTGTTGTGGCGTGGCTTGCACTCCATAAGTGCGAGCTGTGACCCCACATCATTTTTAATGTGTTTGAGTTCTTCCCGGTCGTCACTCCAAGCCATGATATTACAATGGCATCGCACCGAGATAAGCCCCTGTGAATGTGCTTCGTTCAAATATTCCTCTATCCAAGACTTGTTAATCTGATTGGCACGGCTGTATTTGGAAAGGGAGTGCATATTGCGAGCCATCTTTTCAAACTGTTTCAGGTTCTCCGTATGGTCGTCAATAAAGATGTACTGGTTATAGATATGGTTGCAGGAGAGCAGCACGCCCACCGGAGAAGCGAAAGATAACCTGCAATCGCTCCGGTCGGTGGATAGCTTTTCATAGCGGGTATCAGTCCCCACTTTTCCCGGCATATCTTCCGCATCCGAAAGGGTATGCAGGCAAAGAATATCGTCACCTATCCGCATATCTTCGGCGTTCAGTTGAATATCTTTCAATGTGGTGGTATCGGTCTGTGAGAGTGAAAAGTATTTTTCTACGATACCCGCCGTTTCCCTTGTCCCGGTGATTTCGTCCGAAGTCAAGCGGGTAAGGGTAATGAAACCGCAATCATTCATAATGCTTTCAAACTGTCCCACCGCTTCGAGGAACTTTGTAACCGTTTCCCTGTCCTTTATCTCTTTGGGAACAAGGAAGCCCCGGCAAAGGGTAGAGAAGTTACTCTGCATCCGGCTACGTTCCTTTGTCGTTTTCGTCAGGAACAAATAGCAGGTATGGTTTAAGAATGGGCGTTCATTGAAATGCCGTTCAAAAGAACGGGAAAGGAAACTCAAATCGTCCTTTTGGATGTCAGGCGCATAGTTCTCTTTGATAAACCAGTCCTGCTTGTGTACGATGCTGTAATCAGGCAGAACCTTTACCGCCTTGTTCCAAGCGGAATGTATCGCTTCATATTCGGCTGCCGTGACGGTGAACAGTTCGGGGAGTTCCACCCGGAACGCCACCGTTATGTCGGCATCTTTGGAAACGATGCAGCCGTTTTCCACCGTGAACAGTGGAAACTTGTTTTCCAGCGTGGTAGCTTTTAATATATTTCTCATTTCGATGCTTGTTTTAAATGGAATAATCGGGATATGGTTTTGCGGTTGATGATATGGAGAGGGTGGCTTTTGCGTGCGGACAATTTCATTAACCCATGTGTCCCGTACTTTTCATTTAACCGGAATGTGAGCCATACGAGCAGCGTTGCCGAAGTAACGCCGAAGATGATGCACACCCACTGGTTAATGCCTACCATGTACATGATGATGAAAAGCACGAACAGGGCTAACAGCCCGCCCGCAAAAATGAAAAGATACTGGCTTTTCAACCCTTTAAACTCAACTGGCTTGTCTATCCCCCTGTTAATCGGATAGTCTGCTATCGCACATTTCTTTAGAGGAAGAATGAACGTAGGATGGTGGCTGCCACAATCAGGAAGATACAAGCGCCGAACCACGAAGCCGCCGTTTTGGAAGTATCGGGGTCGCCCGAAGAAAACTTGCCATATACTTTCACGCCACCAATTAAGCCCACCACCGCACCGATGGCATAAATTAAATGATTATCCGCATGATGTCCGTTGATTTATTGAACATCATATGAATGTT
>JAJPZM010000366.1 GCA_021204335.1 Parabacteroides sp.
AATTGGCCGCATAACAAAAAAGAAGGCATCCTTTTAGGACACCTTCTTTTTGTTATTTGAATTTGAGGATCTGTTTATTACCAGAAGTAAATATAGAATGCAGCCGTAATCAGCAGAATCATGCACGAATGGATCACATCCCACTTATTCCAGCTGGCACGGGTGGCGGCACGCTGTTCGGGCGTGGACGAGCCGAAGGTCAATCCCTGGATCTGCTCAGCCGGAGCGGCCGGGGTAAACCGGCTGATGATGGCGATACATGCCAGGCAGAAGACGAGCATGCCACCGCAGAAGAACAACCAGTTGGTGTCGAAGAACAAAGCCTTGAACCAGCTATCGCCTGCATCGACGCCTGCCGTGGTGTAATAAACCTTGGCACCGAGACGGGTAATACCGATAAAGAAACCGATAATCAATCCCCACATACCACCCAGCGGAGTGGTGTGCTTAGACAGGATACCCAGCAGGAAGGCAGCGGCAATACCCGGAGCGAGTACGGACTGGACGTCCTGCAAGTAATTATACAATACCGAACCGACGCTCTTCATCACCGGGATCCAGAGAATACCCAGCACAACGACAACGACCGTTGCGATACGTCCTACGTAAAGCAGTGATTTCTCGGATGCTTCCGGCTTGTACTTCTTGTAAAAGTCGATCGTAAACAACATGGCGGACGAGTTGAACAGCGAAGCCAGCGAACTCATCAATGCTGCCAAAATACCACAAACAACCAGCCCTTTAAAACCTGCCGGCAGCAACTGGGCTACCAACGACGGGAAAGCGGCATCGGCACTGCTCATCGAGAAAGGTACGCCGTTGATCATCACACCGTTCTTCTGCATCGCAAAGGCAATCATACCGGGGATGAGGAAGAGGAATACCGGCGTCAGTTTCAGGTAAGCGCCGAAGATCGTACCGCGGCGTGCCTGCTGTTCGTTCTTGCCCGATAATACGCGCTGAACGATGAACTGATCGGTACACCAATACCAGAATCCGATGATGGACGAACCGATTAGGGCGCCCAGCCAGGGGAAGTTCGGATCGCGGTTGTCGCGTATCAGGTTGACCATCGTATCGCCATATTCGTTGGCAGGAGTGAGGCTACAAGCTGCCAGCACCTGGTCCCATCCGCCTACGGCTTTCAGTCCCAGCACAAGGATCACCAAAGAACCTATAAGCAGGATAGGAGTTTGCAGCACGGAGGTGTAGAGTACCGATTTCATACCGCCTACAACGGTGTAGAGCGCTGTCAGCACCACCAGCCCGATGGCTGCGATCCAGAAGAAGTCGATGCCCCAGAGTTCCTGGATGCCGAATACTTCCTTGAATACCAATCCGCCGGCATACACCGTAACGGCTACTTTTGTCAATACGTAGCTAACCAGCGAGATCAACGAAAGGATGGTTCGCGATTCTTTGTTATAACGTTTCTCGAGGAATTCGGGCATGGTGAGCACCATGCTTCGTTCGTAGAAGGGAACGAATACCCAACCCAGGATCAGGATCATCCACCCCTGGATTTCCCAGTGAGCCATAGCCATACCGCTGGATGCTCCGGCGCCGGCAAGGCCGATAAGGTGTTCAGAACCGATGTTTGATGCAAAGATAGAAGCACCGATCGCCAGCCAGGTGGCGTCGCGGCCGGCAAGGAAATAGTCGCCGGAACTATCTTGTTTTTGTTTAAATACCCATACAATAATCCCAATTAGAACTATTGCGAACAGCCCTATTACAATATAATCTAATGTTACCATAATAGTGTTTTACATGATATACTCGTTGATATTACAACGGGATTTTGTCAATACGTCTTTGATGCCGACCGCCTTCGAACGGGGTGTCCAGAAAGGCTTCGACCGTGTGAGTGGCTTCCTCTTGACTGATAAATCGACCGGGCATGACAAGGATGTTGGCATCGTTGTGTGCACGTGCCAAACGTGCGATTTCTTCCTGCCAGCACAGAGCGGCCCGTATTCCCTGGTGTTTATTTAGGGTGATTGCAATACCGTTTCCCGAACCGCAGATGGCAATGCCGGGATATACTTCGCCGGCTTCCACAGCATAAGCCAGTGGGTGGGCGAAATCCGGATAATCGCAACTTTCTGCCGAGCAGGTTCCGAAGTCTTTATAAGATATTCCTTTGGAGCCCAGTATTTGTTTTACAAACTCTTTCAATTCGTAACCTGCGTGGTCACAACATAAACCTAGTGTTTTCATCTTTATCTGTTAGAGGTAGAGGTTGTTGTAGAAGCACTTTCGCGTTATTTCAATGCCTGTAGGTTTATTTGCCGTCGGTTTTAACCGACGGGTAGGGGGAGCTTCCTTTTTTCGAGCTTTAGCCCCATATCCTTCAGAGAAATGGGGCTAAAGCCCACGATATCTCTCTTATTACTGATCCGTCAGCTAAAGCAGACGGCAAATAAACCTGTTGGCAATTGAAACAAGGCAAAGCTGTAACATGAAGAGTTATATAAGCCTTTACAACAGTCTCGTTATGTTTCTTATGCTAATAATTCTTTAACCTGATTGTACACATTCTGTCCGGTGAAGCCCAGCTTTTCGTCCAGCACCTTGTAAGGAGCGGAGAAGCCGAAGGATTCCAGTCCCCAGACTTTGCCGTTTGCTCCAACCAACCCTTCGAGGTTGACAGGCAAGCCGGCTGTCAGTCCGAATACCTTGCTGCCGGTAGGAATAACCGATTCCTGGTATTCCTTGCTCTGGCTGCGGAACAGTCCTTCAGACGGGACAGATACGATACGAACCTTTACGCCGTCGGCACGAAGCAGTGCAGCTCCTTCTACCAGTGTAGCCACTTCCGAGCCGGAAGCAACCAGAACAACGTCGGGGTTCTGATCGGTTTCTATAATATAGGCACCCTTTTCAGCCTGCAAAGCTTCGTCGTAGCGACTACCTTTGGCGGGCAGGTCAGTGATGTTCTGACGGGAAAGAATCAATGCGGTAGGAGTGGCTGTGTTTTCCATAGCCATCTTCCATGCAATGGTTGTTTCGATAACGTCTGCCGGGCGAAGAACCAACATCGAGTTGTGTCCCTTATGGTTCTTCAGTTTTTCCATCAGGCGGATCTGTGCTTCCTGTTCTACCGGTTCGTGAGTCGGTCCGTCTTCACCTACGCGGAAGGCGTCGTGCGACCAGATGAACTTCACCGGTTGCTCCATCAATGCAGCCATACGAACGGCAGGCTTCATATAGTCGGAGAACACGAAGAAAGTACCGCAGGCAACAATTGCGCCGCCATGCAGCGACATACCGATACATACGCAAGCCATTGTCAGTTCGGCTACACCGGCCTGGAAGAAGGCACCGCTGAAATCACCTTTGCGCAGGGCGTGGGTTTTCTTCAGGAAGCCGTCAGTCTTATCCGAGTTCGAGAGGTCGGCCGATGAGCAGATCATATTTTCTACCTGTGTGGCCAATACACCCAGTACGGTGGCAGAGGCGGCACGGGTTGCCTGGTTAGCTTTCTGTTCGATGGCTTTCCAATCCAGTTTCGGGGCTTTGCCTGAGAACCAGTATGCCATTTTCTCCGCCAGTTCCGGGTTAGCTTTCGCCCATGCTTCTTTAGCGGCATAACGTTCGGCAACGATGGCTTCAAGTTCTTTGGCACGCTTAGCATACAGCTCGGCTACGTCGGGGAATATGGTGAATGGGTTCTGGGGGTCGCCACCCAGGTTCTTGACCGTCTCTTCGAAAGAGGCTCCGGCGGCAGACAGGGGTTGACCGTGGGTAGATACTTTGTTTTCGTAGCTACTGTCGTCGGCTCCCTTGGCTCCTTTACCCATGATGGTGTTACCGATGATCAGGGTAGGACGCTCGGTTTCGGCTTTCGCTTCATCCAAAGCCTTGCGGATCTCATTTACATCGTTTCCATTGATGCTGATCACTTTCCAACCCCATGCTTCATACTTCATGGCAACATTCTCGGCTGTTACTTCCTCTACGGTTGTAGAGAGCTGGATGTTGTTGGAGTCGTAAAACATGATCAGGTTGTCGAGCCCCAGCGTACCGGCAATGCGGCCGGCGCCTTGCGAGATCTCTTCCTGGATACCACCATCGGAAATATAGGTATAAATAGTCTGGTTCATTACGTCTCCCAGGCGTGCTTTCAGGAACTTGGCGGTAATGGCAGCACCTACTGCATACGTGTGGCCTTGTCCCAGCGGGCCTGACGTATTTTCAATACCCCGCTTCACGTCTACTTCCGGATGACCGGGCGTAGGGCTTCCCCACTGGCGGAACTGCGCGAGTTCTTCCATCGTGAATTTGCCGGTGAGGGCGAGGGCTGAATAAAGCATCGGAGACATGTGTCCCGGATCCTGGAAGTAACGGTCTCTGCCTTCCCATTCAGGATTTTTAGGATCATAGACCAGATATTCGGAGAATAGCACATTGATAAAATCTGCTCCACCCATAGCTCCACCCGGATGACCGGATTTAGCTTTTTCTACCATTGATGCAGCCAGAATACGGATATTGTCTGCTGCATGATTGAGTACGCTAATAGAATTTGGCATAATATATTATATATTTGTTGAACTAGTAATCTTATTGCTTATCTTTTCAGTTTGACTGCTGCCTCTTCAATTCCAAGTCCGGCTTTGTAATTCTCGATGTATGTGTTAAAGCCTGCCACGTCTTCAACCGTAGGCGATACTTCTACACCGGAATCGTCGGCAAACACTTTCTCGTCCAGGAAATAGGCCAGCGATTGTCCTTTTTCCTTGTTCACCAGGTAAGAGCCGAGCAATGCAATGCCCCAAGCACCCCCTTCGCCTGCCGTTTCCATAACCGAAATAGGGGAATTGATGGCTGCGGCAAGAATCCGCTGACCTACGCCCTTTGTCTTGAACAGTCCGCCATGCCCTGTAATCCGGTCGACTTTGACTTTCTCCTCATTGAAAAGGATGTCGTTGCCGATCTTAAGTACTCCGACCGAAGCGTACAGATGAGTACGTATAAAGTTGGCCAGATTAAACTTATCGTTGGCAGAACGTACGAACAAAGGTCTGCCTTCGGCAAGCCCTGTCACCGGTTCACCGGAAATGTAGTTGTATGAAAGCAAGCCGCCACAGTCTGCATTTCCTGTAAGCGCATGGTTGTAGAGTTTTCCGAATACCTCATTCATATCTACGGGAATGCCCAGCAATTCCTGGTATTCTTTGAATAACCCGATCCACGCATTCAGGTCGGAAGTACAGTTGTTGCAATGAACCATGGCTACCAGGCTTCCGTCGGGAGTGGTCACCATATCGATCATTTCGTAGGGCTTAGACAAATCCTTTTCCAATACGATCATGGAGAATGAGGAAGTTCCGGCAGATACATTTCCTGTACGCTGTTTGACGGCATTCGTTGCAACCATGCCGGTTCCGGCATCTCCTTCCGGTGGACAGAACGGTATTCCCGGTTTCAAATGACCTGATATATCGAGTTTTTTAGCTCCTTCTTCCGTCAGGAATCCTGCATTCTCGCCGGCAAGCAATACTTGGGGAAGAATATCGCGAAGTTTCCAGTCATATCCTTTAGGGCTTACCAGCTTATCGAATTTATCCATCATTTCGGCAGAATAGTTCTTGGTAACCGGATCTACCGGAATCATGCCGGAAGCATCTCCGATGCCTAACACTTTCGTGCCTGTGAGCTGCCAATGGGCATAACCGGCAAGTGTAGTCAGATAGTCGACATCTTTTACGTGTTCTTCCTTGTCCAATATCGCCTGGTATAAGTGGGAGATACTCCATCTCAACGGGATATTATAGACAAACAGTTCCGATAATTCGGCAGCGGCCTGGGCGGTATTCGTATTTCGCCATGTCCTGAAAGGTACGAGGATTTCGTTTTTTTTATTGAAGGCCATATATCCGTGCATCATGGCACTGATACCGATGGCAGACAGAATTTCAATCTCTGTGTCGTATAGTTTCTTTACGTTCGCACGAAGATCAGCGTAACAATCCTGAAGGCCATACCAGATGGCTTCCACGCTGTAAGTCCAGAGTCCGTCCACAAGTTGATTCTCCCATTCGTGGCTACCTTGCGCAATGGGATTGTTTTCCTGGTCTATCAAGACCGCTTTTATCCTTGTCGAACCAAACTCTATACCGAGAATCGCTTTCCCGGCTTCGATTGTTGATTTTGAATCTAAATTCATATTAGAACATCTATTGATGTTAGGTAATTAAAACAATTATATATTGTTATAAGTTGCAAAGATGCGAATTATTTTGCAAATTCACATCCTTGCGTTATATAATAATTACATCAGAGCTTTATTTAGCATGTAGTACACTTCGTTCATGCGCAGTTCTTTCTTGAAGTTACTGATGGTGGTGTCTTTGTCGATGCGTACCATCTCGATGCCGGCAATTTCGGCATAGTCTTCCCAATATTCTGTTGTCAAGTCATACGAGAAGCAAGAGTGGTGAGTTCCACCGGCAAGAATCCATGCGCCGGCTCCGATTTCAAAGTTCGGCATGGGTATCCAAAGAGCAGAGGCAACCGGCAATTTAGGCAGCGGTTTCGGTTCGATGCATTCTACATCGTTTACAATCAGGCGGAAGCGGTTACCCAGGTCGATAACGGTTGCCGTGCATCCCTTGCCTGTTTTTGAAGTAAAGACAAGGCGGGCTGTCTGACTCTTGCGGATGCCGATGCCCAGGAAGTGTACTTCCAGACGTGGTTTGGATGATGCGATAAGCGGGCAAACTTCCAGCATGTGTGACTGAAGGATAGAGCTTTGAGCGCCATTGAAGTTCAGTGTGTAGTCTTCCAGGAATGAGCAGCCGTTGGGCAGACCCTGGTTTATCACCCATACAGTGCGGTAGAGGGCGGCAGATTTCCAATCGCCTTCAGCCCCGAATCCATATCCTTCTGCCATCAGGCGTTGGGAAGCCAAGCCCGGAATCTGGTCGAAATAGCTACCGTCTGTCTGGCCCAGGTCGTCGAAGTTGGTGGTGAAAGCTTTGGCTCCCTTAGCCTTGAGGATGGCGCGGAGTGCCAGTTCTGCTTTGGCGGCATTCCATACCTTCTGGTAGGCTTCCGTTGATTTATCTTCCAATGAAGCGTCGTGGTCGTATTCCTTGAAGTAGGTCGATACCAATGCTTCTACGTCGGCATCCTGGATGTTTTTGTGATATTCCATCAGTTCGCTGGCAGGGCAGTAGTCTACGTGGTATCCCATGCGTTGTTCAGCTTCAACCTTGTCGCCATCGGTAACGGCAACGTTGTTCATTTGGTCGCCGAAGCGGATAATCAACATATCCTGTGCGTCAGCCCAACCAGCGCAGACACGCATCCAAACGGCAATCTTGTGCTGGGTTTCTTCGTCATTCCAATGGCCTACCACCACTTTGCGACGGATGCGCATACGTGTGCAGATATGACCGAATTCGCGGTCGCCATGTGCAGACTGATTCAGGTTCATAAAGTCCATATCCATCGTGTCCCAGGGGATTTCCTTATTGAACTGGGTGTGGAAATGCAGTAACGGTTTCTTCAACTCCTGTAGTCCGTGGATCCACATTTTTGCGGGAGAGAAGGTGTGCATCCAGGTGATAACGCCTACACACTTGTCGTCGTTGTTGGCTGCCTTGAAAGCGGCTGTCACTTCTTTGGATGAGTTTACAGTTCCTTTGTAGACTACTTTGATAGGTAGTTTACCTGAATCGTTCAGGCCTTTTACCATTTCGTTGGAATGTGCGTCTACTTGTACGACTGCGTCGCCTCCGTACAGAAGCTGTGCTCCTGTTACGAACCATACTTCTAAATCTTTAAAATTCATGGCTTGTTGATTTAATTGTTATAATGATAGATTGTTTGTTGTTTTACTTTTGCCCGTAGTAAGCATTAGGCCCGTGTTTGCGGTAGAAATGCTTTGTTATCAAGTGTTTGTTCATCGACAGTTGCGGGTTGATACCGTAAGAGATGTAAGCCATTTTGGCAACCTGCTCCATGACTACGGCGTTGTGTACGGCATCGTCGGCATCTTTTCCCCACGAAAATGGTCCATGGTTCTCAACCAGTACTCCCGGTATATGGACCGGATTGAGGCCGTTGAAGCGTTCTACAATCACATTGCCTGTCTCTTTTTCATATTCCCCTTCGATCTCCTGCTGCGTCATCTGACGGGTACAGGGGATTGCATCGCTGAAATAGTCGGCATGTGTCGTTCCTATATTGGGTATATCGCATCCGGCCTGTGCCCATGAAGTGGCATAAGTGGAGTGTGTATGAACAATTCCCCCGATTTCCGGAAATGCATTATAGAGTACGAGGTGAGTCGGAGTGTCTGATGAAGGTTTTAAGGTGCCTTCAACAATATTTCCCTGCAAGTCGAGGACGACCATATCGCTAGCCTTCATCGTTTCGTAAGAGACGCCGGACGGTTTGATAACGACCAGCCCTTTTGCACGGTCGATCGCACTTACATTTCCCCAGGTAAAGATGACTAATCCATGTTTTACCAGATCTAAGTTGGCTTTGAATGCCTTTTCTTTTAATTCTTCAACCATAACTGCTGTTGTTTTGTGGTATGTTATTTACTTAATAACTAGATTTGTATCTGATAATAAGTATAAGTAGGTACACTTATTATTTGATGGTGTAAAAGTAGCACCTTATTCGTTTGGTTATACAAAAAAAGCTATGTTATAGAACATAGCTGACAACTTTTTTCTATTAATCGGATAGAGGGAACAGGTTGTAGGGCAAGAGGTGACATTATAGTGCTGTACTTGTTAACACTATAATGCTACACCTGCTGACACTATAGTGTTATATATGTCGGCACTATAGTTCTGGCTGCCCGGTACTATAGTGCTATATATTAATGTATAGTTATAAGGAGAAATAGAATCCCTGGTTCAACAACCTGTCATATTTTTCTTTGTTGAACATGTAATAGAATGCACCTCTTTTCGAGCTCTTTTTGTCTTTCTCGTCCAGCTTTTCGAGGATGTCCATCGAGCTTAGTTTTTTGCGGAAGTTACGTTTGTCCAGTGGAGTCTGGTAGATAGCTTCGTAAAGGCTTTGAAGCTGCGGCAATGTGAACTTTTCGGGTAAAAGGTTAAAACCGACGGGGCGTGTGGCCGCTTTTCTTTTTAGACGTGCCAGGGTGTCGGTTATCATCTGGTTATGGTTGAAGATCAAATCGGGAACTTCGCTGATCTTTGTCCATTCGGCATTGTGCTCTTTCAGCAGTTCCGGGTTGAAGTCGTTCATGTTGACTAATGAGTAGTATGCTACGGAGATAACCCGTTCTCCCAGATCGCGGGTAACATCTCCGTAGGCACCTACCTGCTCCATAAAAAGATCATCGATGCCGGAGCATTCCGTCAGCACGCGTGATGCTGCTTCGTCAATGCTTTCGCCCGATTTGATAAAGCCGCCCATCAGTGACCATTGCCCTTGTAAGGGTTCAAAATTTCGTTTGTAAAGTAAAACGTTGAGTTCGCTATTGTTGAACCCTAATATGATACAATCTACTGAAACAAAAAATTTGACTTCGTTCTGATAAAATGCGGCTGTCATGATTTTATGGATATTGATAAATTAATTATAATGATTATCCGCATAATGTCCTATTATAAATTCTGGATTTGAAGTCGGA
>JAJPZM010000357.1 GCA_021204335.1 Parabacteroides sp.
GTTCTCTGTTTTTATCATATTATCTTGTTTATAAATTATTCACTCCTTAAAATATACATCGGTTTTAGGCGGATGATACGCCATACCTGCCGCGCAATCGTTGCGAAAGCAATGCACATCAGCAACACGAAGGCGACCACATAACTCCACCAAGGCAACGGGATATGAAACGCATAACTTTCAAGCCAGTTGTTCATCAGGAAAGCAGACACGGGAATACCTATCACGGATGCAAGTACCGTAAGGAGTAATAACTCACGTGTCAAAACTACAAAAAGATTCCTTTTCCTCGCTCCCAATACCTTGCGGATTCCCACTTCTTTCACCCGCGATAGGGTTGAGAAAAGCGTGATTACCCACAATCCCAGACAAGCGACGAAGACAGCCAGCAGGGACGATGCGGCAAATATCCATCCGAAGTTACGGTCTTCCTTATACTGATTCCTGTTGAAATCGTCGAGGAAGAAATAGGAAAACAGCGAAGTCGGGAAGAAATCGCGGTAGATTTGCTCTATCTCCGCCAGACGGACCGAATCGGCCATGCTGTCCATACGAATGGAAATATAAGGTGTCCCGATAAATGGAACCCGGTCTTTCAGAAAGAAGATGATCGGCTTATAGGGTACGGCCAGCGACTGTTGGTGATAGTTCTTTGCCACTCCGATCACCTGCAGGGGGTCTGCCAGCACTTCCATCGTCAGCTGTTCGCCCAAAGCCGCTTCCGCCGAAGGGAACCCCAGCAGGCGGACCGCCTCTTCATTCAGTACCACTTTATTCAATTCATCGCCAAACTCTTCCGAAAATCCCCTTCCGCAAACCATCTCCGGCGCATAGGTCGCCAGGTAATCGTAGTCGACCGCGAACATCTGAATCAGCTTCACCTCAGACGGGTCGCTGCCATACGGGCGGTTGGTAAAATAATTGGCGACCTCCACCCCCGGCACGGCACCGGAAACAGTCACCTGACGGATATACGTCTTCTGTTTCAACTGTTTTCTGAAACTTTCCATCTTAACGGACAACTCATCCGTAAAGGAGGGATATTTCAATACAAGTATCCGGCTCATCCCGGAAGAAATGGTCTCGTTCTGCATATAACGCACTTGGGAGATAACGACAAACGTACCTGTTATCAGAATAAAGGAAGCGACAAACTGCACCACAATCAATGCTTTCCGTATCTTATTACCTTTCCGGCTATGCAATAACTTCCCGCGTATAATATCCGACGGCCGGATACGTGTCAGCAGATAGGATGGATATAAGCCGGTAAAAAGCGTCCCTATCCCGGCAATAGCCGCTACGCTCAACCAGAACTGCGGTTGCAATAATGTATTGGCCCCGAAATCATGTTCCGCCCAGGTATAGACAAGTGGGAGCAGCACTTCCAACCAACCGAGTGCAATCAGGGTCGCCAGCAGGTTGACGATACCCGCCTCCATCAGTCCCTGAACCAGCATCTGCCGGCGGGAGGCACCAAACGCCTTACGTACACCGGACTCTTTCCCCCGTTCCAGAAAACGCGCCACCATCAGGTTCAGCGCATTGACCCAACCGATCAATAACAGGGCAACCGCCATCACCGAAAGGATGTACACGGCGGTACGGCTGCCTTTCGTCTCTTTCTCGTACGACTTCTGCGGAGTCAGGTGAATATCTTTCAATGGAATGAGTTCTACCTTCCAAACCTTATGTTTCAATGCTGCTGTTTTGTATTTACCGGAAATGGCAGCGAAAGCGTTTTCAATATCTTCCGGAGCTTTCCCCGGTTCCAGACGGACATACGTATACACACCGTGGATATACCATATATCCTGCCGTTCTTTCGGTATCGTGGAATAAGACAGCAGGAAATCATAATGCAGATGCGAGTTGGCTGGCATGTCAGCAATAACGCCCGTCACTTCGAAATGCTGTTCGGCCGTTGCCGTGCGGAAGGTCAGGATTTTGCCCAATGGCTCCGCTTCACCGAAATAACGGTGGGCGGCACTTTCCGTCAGTACGGCTGTATTGGGGCGGACCAACTGGCGGTTCCTCTCCCCTTTCAGGATGGGGAAATGGAACAGTTCAAAGAAAGAAGGCTCGGCAAAACAGTAGCGGCTTTCGGCAAACTGTTTACCCTGATAGGTAACCACTTGCTCGCGGTCCTGGGCAGTCAGCCGGACAAACTTTTCGATGCCCGGTATTTCCCGGCTTATCACCGGACCGTGGCCGAATGCGGTCGTCGCCCAGTTATCCGTCAGCGTCGCCCCCTCATACAAACGGCTTTCGATACGGTATATACGGTCGCCGTCGTGGAAAGAATCGTAACTCAGTTCGAAACGGACATAGAGCAGAATCAGCAGGGCCGCAGAGATACATACGGACAGGCCGAAAACATTAATCACCGAAAGCGATTTACGGGCCCGCTGACTTTTTATGACTTGGGACAGGTAATCCATATTTATTCTTTCTGTTATCTGATAATCAATCGTTCGTTCTCTCCAAACAGTTCATAGCCGGAGATAATCACTTTTTCTCCCGGTTTCACCCCTTCGGTCACCTCGTAATATTGCGGGTTCTGGCGTCCGATCTTTACCGAACGGCGGCGGGCGACGGTTTCATCCTCATCTACCACATAGACATACTGTCCGCCGCTTGCCTGATAGAAACTTCCACGGGGAATGAGAATCGCCTGCACCGGATCGCCCAACTGCAAGTTCAGGTGGTAGGTCTGCCCGGCACGAATATTCTCCGGACGTTCGGAAGAGAAATGCAGGTCTGTACGGAATTGTCCTTCGCGCACTTCGGGGTAAACTTTCATCACTTCCATATTGAACAGCTTCCCTTCGCGCTCAAAGCTGGCAGGCAGCCCGGGCATGATACGCTCCACGTAATGTTCGTCTATCTTGGCTTCCACCTTCAGTTCGGGGGTGATGACCTGCCCGATACGTTCGCCCTGGGCGATGGACTGACCTATCTGGGCTTCCAGGTTACCTAATTGACCGCTTACCGGAGCTTTTACTTTCAAGTTCTCCAAGCGTTCGCGTACCAGGGCAAGGCTTCGCTTCATATTGCGGATATTCTCGTCCAGGCTTTCCAGCTGGCTGCTGCGGAAAAGGTCGTCCTGCTTGATACGCTGGTCCAGAACGATGAGCTGGTCGCGGGCACTTTCGTAGTCTTCCTTTGCCAACAGGAAATCTTCGCGGGCAAGGAGTTGCTTGTCGTACAGACGTTCGTACTGTTTGTAACGGCGTTCCTTTTGTACCAGTTCCTTGTTGAGATTGATACGGTCCTGTTGCAGGCGCAGGTGCTCCTGCTCCATGCTGATACGGGTGTTACGGAGTTCATTTTCCTGATACGCCAGATCGGCTTCGCTTTGCAGGATGCCGATATTGAGCAACGGATTGCTCAGACGCAGGATGACATCGCCAGCCTTCACCTGTGCCCCTTCTTCGATCAGGCGCTCTTCCACCCGACCGCCTTCGATAGCATCCAGATAGATGATACGGTCGGGTATCACCTGTCCGATCACACGGATATAATCGTTGAACTCTCCCTAGATAACAGTGGAGATAGTCAGCCGCTCCTTATCCACCTTTATGGAAGAAGAGGTGTCGCGAAAGATAAAATAGAGGATGCAGGTGAGGGCAAGCGCACCACCTGCGACCATGTAAAGAGTGTTCTTATTGAAACGTCCCCGTTTCTCGACCGGGGTATCCATTGTGTTATACATATTATATAGTGTTATTTCGTTAGAAAAGAGCCGGTACGATAAAACTCTACCATCCGGTGTTTAAGGTCATATTGTAACCAAGTACGGGTTAGCTCCGCCTTGGCGGAAATATAGAGATTGCGCTTCTCCATCAGTTCGAAGACGGAGATCATCCCCTCCTCCCACTTCTGTTCGTTCTCGTGAAGCGTTGTAGTGAAGGCTTCCAGTTGCCGTTCAGCTTGATAAAACTCTTCGGCAGAAGCCTGTAAAGTGAGGCAGGCATCTTCTATCTCTTTATAGAGTGACATTCGCTGCTGGTCGTTATTATTGCGTACCTGCTGTAGGCGGAAACGCTCTTTACGCACAGCCGTCACCCTTGACAAACCATTGAAAATAGGGAATGATACGCTCAGCCCGATATACTTGTTCCAGTTATTCTTCATCTGTTGCCCGAAAGAAACGATATGCCCGTCTACTCCCCTTTCCGTATCATAATATCCTGAATACAAACTAAACTCCGCCCGGATCGACGGGGAGAAAGCACCCGATGCGATAGCAAGCGATTTGCGGGAAGCCTGCTCACTCAATGCCATCATCTTAAACTGAGGTAGCGCGCTTTCCGATTCCGCATATATATCCGGTGCGGAATAACCGTTTAAGAGGGGAAGCTCCTGCCCGTCGGCATCTATCTCATTGATGAGCAATGTATCCGAACTACGCATTTGCAGCAGTTCTTTCAGGGCAAGAAGCGACAAACGTTCCGTCTTCCCTTTCACCTGTTCCTGGTAGATGTCGCTTTGCAGGCGCGCTTTTACTTCCTGCAGGTCGGAAGGTGAACGCAGGCCGAGGTCGACAAACTCAAGCATCTGTTCGTGATAGCGCTCGCTCAGTTTCCGCTGTTCGCCTGCCAGGGTATACATCTTTCTGTCAAAAATATAGACATAGTAGGCATCCATCACTTCAAAAGCGACACGGTTTTCCTCCGCCTTTTCCGTAACGCCGCTCAATTGCTTGTTCAAACGCGTGAATTGTGCCTTATTAATACGCTGGAAGCCGTCGAAGACGGGCATCGAAATATTAATGCCTAGCGTGCTCTCGAGAAAAGAGGAAGTTGTGTACATGTTCGTCTTCGGATCCACCGACCGACCCATCCGTTTACCAAAGGCACCCAAAGTGCCGACCGAAGGAAGGAAATCGCCGATTGCCGCTACAAAATCCTCGCGGGCTATACGAGTATCCAGCCGGCTGTTCTTCAACGACAAGTTCTTCTCCACCGCATAACGCATGCACGAATCAACTGTCCAGGGAGTTTGGGCGTAACCGGCCGAAGCAGCCCCAAGCAGTAGCAAGCCTGCCAATGCTAATCTGTATTTTGTTGTTATTTGCCTTTTCTTCATGCAATAGAGAAGGCAAAAGACGTGCCATATTTATAGCAGCCTTATAATCAAATGGTTCAAGAAGAACAGCCTTTTCAAGTGTAAAATATTTTGACGCCAAACTGTAAAATATTTTGACGATAGCGGAAGGGCCCTTTTACATTGTAACAGCCCCCGCTCTCTTTACCGCTTTATTAATATTGGAACAGATATTTTCCGAACCTATCTTCTGTTCAAAGCTTGATTTGGTCAATACCTTATGAACATCTTCATTCACTCCGGATAAAATCATGTGTATATTTTCCGCTTTCGACAATCGGAATAAGCTTTCCAGGTTATGCAAACCTGTCGAATCCATAAACGAAACCTTGCGCATACGGATGATGCGGACCTTCGGTTTGTCACCCATATTCTTCATCACGTCATCGAATTTGTTGGCTATACCAAAGAAGAACGAACCGTCTATTTCGTACACTTCAACCCCTTGGAGAGCGTAAGGACTTCCTCTTCATGATGGATTTCACTTTCATGCGACAAGTCTATTTCATCTTTTGTAACAGAGACATGAGTCGTTTCCGCAACACGTTTCATAAATAAGAACATGGCAATCAGCAAACCTATTTCAATAGCAATCGTCAAGTCGAAAATAACGGTAAGGAAAAATGTAACCAGCAAAACGGAAACATCACTTTTCGGATTCTTCATCAATGAACGGAACGTACGCCATTCGCTCATATTATAAGAAACAATGATCAGGACACCTGCCAGGCAAGCCATCGGAATATGCTTGGTTAACGGACCGAGAAACAGCAAGATCAACAACAAAAACGACAGCATGGATAATGCCGGCTACAGGTGTACGCCCCCCGTTATTTATATTGGTCATCGTATGGGCAATAGCTCCGGTTACGGGGATACCGCCGAAGATCGGAACAACGATATTGGCAGCCCCCTGGGCGATCAGTTCCGTATTCGAGTTATGCTTATCGCCCGTCACGCCGTCGGCTACCGTAGCAGACAGAAGCGACTCGATAGCACCCAGCATCGCGATGGTAAAGGCGGAAGGCAGCAACAGGTTGATGGTCTCCATATTAAAAGTAATGGCTTCCGGTTGCGGAAGGGAAGCATTAATGGCAAAACGGTCGCCAATCGTTTCTATAGTCGTTATACCCAAATAGTTCTTCATTACATATACAATGATTGTCATAACGATAATGGCGATCAATGAGCCCGGTATCTTTTTGGAAAAACGGGGAGACAGAGCAATAATCAATATACTGACAATACCGATAACGAACGACCAAGGGTTAATCGTATGGGAATGTCCCAAATAAGCGATCCATTTGGATATGAAATCTGCCGGGACTTTCTCCATTGTCAGCCCGAACAGGTCTTTCATCTGTGTTGTAAAAATAGTCAGAGCGATCCCGCTGGTAAAACCAACAACAATCGGATAAGGAATGAATTTAATAACCGTACCCAGTTTCAAAGCCCCCATTATCACCAGTATTATCCCGGCAATAACCGTCGCTATGGCAAGCCCCTCGATGCCAAAATTCTGTATAATTCCATATACAATTACGATAAAAGCTCCCGTCGGTCCGCCGATCTGTACGTTGCTACCTCCTAAAAAAGAAACGATAAATCCACCGATAATTGCCGTAATCAATCCCTTTTCCGGGCTTACCCCCCGAAGCGATACCGAATGCAATAGCTAATGGAAGGGCTACAATACCTACAATGATCCCCGCCATCAAGTCGCTCATGAACTTTTCCTTAGAGTAATTTTTCAGCGCCGATATAAGTTTGGGCTGAAAATCCATCTTACTTTTCATCTTTTCTGCCTATTGTGTTAAATTTTAATGCAAAGATACAATAATATTTATCGGGAATCATAAATAATAGGCAATTTTGACATGTCGACATTGCATTTTGAGTATAGGACACAGATTTTCGTATCAGTTTCTTTTATATTCGGAAGGAATGATCCCTGTATGTTTCGTAAACGCCCTGCGGAACGTACTGATAGAATGAAAACCGGAACGTTCGGCAACTTCCTGAATACTGGCAAGTGGCTCGGCATCCATCAAACGTTTGCCCTCCTCTACGCGAAACTGATTGACATAATCGGAAAATGACATACCCAGCTCCTTATTGAGCAATTGCGAAAGATAAGAGCGGCTGATAGGAAATACCCGTTGCAAATCAGTCAGTCGCAAATCATCACGCAGATAAGGTTTCTCCCGCTCGAACCAGGTATTCACCTCTTCGGCATAACGTTGGAAAAGGAGGCCTTGTTGTTCATCATCCTCACTTTCCTCGTCATTTTCTTCCGTCGGAGAGTTCCATCCATTCTTATAAGTACGGTCGAGCGGAATATTCTTGAGAAATAATGCTTTATAGAAGAAGTAGAACCAAACGACAAAAAGTACGGCTTTATCGGTCACATAAAGAAGCGGAATGTCTGTAAATAATAATACCAGATAAAAAACATACAAGATCGACAAGACAGTCATAGTCCTTTTGATCCAGACAAGATCATAGTTTTCCGGATCGGACACGTTCTCACTCAGATATTCAGTATATTCTTTTCCATACTTCACAACCAGGTAAACAGGTAAGGCCATATAAAAGATGGTCAATACAAATACAAGCAAACGGAGAGCTACATCCAGATTCAGAATCTCAAAAACATCCCGCATCGAATAATAAACATGAATTTCCCCACCCGATAAACGGTAAACCAGGTAAGACAATCCTCCCACCAGTACAGGAGAAAGGAAAAGCGAGAAACGTTTAAAAGTAAGGTATCCCGGACGCAACTTCTCGATCACATAAGCAGCCAGACAGGCAACGACAAAGCAACTGGCGATAAGTACGTCAGGATGGAAGGCTTCTTTAGCTTCATGCAAGTAAAAATTAACAACATTCCTGATTATAGCCATCAGAGCCCACATAATCATACTCCATCCCAAAATAAGTCGTGCCCGGTTACCAAACGATCTCAATAGCATCATAATTCCACCTAAAATGCATAGGCTAATTATTTGCATACTCAACAAAAACTGTATTTTATCTAACATAATTCCACCTCTTCTATTTATAGTAAACAAATTGACTCCTCATATAGTTAATTTGCTCCCCAATTAGATAATTTGATCTTTTCAGACAATTTGCATCCTGCATTTTTATACGATTTCATCGTGGTTTTATACCGTATGAAGCCTTTTTCTCCTCAAACCGCCGGATATTTGCAATTGTAAACTTGATACAAAAATAGCATAAAAGTATGAGAAATTTATTACTATTTATTACACTGATTTCCTGCCTGTCGGGTTGCTCAAACGAGGGCAATATCGCAGCCATTGAGACTATTAGCGCAAAAGAAAAGCCATTAGAAATCGTTACACGTATTTTAACAACCAAATCAGCTAATTTTATTCAGGAGTTTAAAGAAGGCTCGGAAATAGGATTACTGGTGACACGCGAAAAAAACGGCGGTCTTTATGATGAAGACAGCGATTATATAAATGTAAAAGTCCATGCAAATTTAATTAGTAATAAAATCTCCTGGCGGCAAACGCCGGAAGTCGTCCTTAACTTTGACCCCGCCATCGTGTATGCCTATTATCCATATCAGTCGCAGATGAACCTGAGCGTAGCCAGTATTCCGGTGAAGCTATCACCGGATGCCACCCGGACTCCCGACTATATGTATGGCACACACGCTATCGGTCAAAAAAATAGTGAACAGCATCTCCCCGATGGTTCTTTTAAACATGAATCATGCCTTGTCGCTTCTTTCCTTCCAGCTGAACTTATCGGAGGAAGCAAATAAAGGGGATTATCAGCTAAGCGTCATCCAGGTAGGAAATAAAGCCGGAGAAAGCGCACTAATATGCAAAGGCATGATGGATATCAGAACCGGAGAAATCACCAGGGTGGCAGGTTGCAGCACTTCAACCCGTTTGAATCTCCCGGAACCTACTACACTGACAAAAGAATACAGTGAACCCCAACATATAATGGTGATCCCCACAGTGGCTCCCATCGCAGAAGGTGACATTGAAGTTATCTTCACCATCAACGGGAATTCATATAAATACAAACTTCCTGCTCAAACAATGTGGGAAAAAGAACATAAATACCTCTATAAGCTAACTCTCAACGGAGACGAGCTGGCATTAAACGAGGTATCCGTTGCCGACTGGATGCAGGGTAACGGCGAAACGAACTAACTCGTGAGAGTTACGTATACATTTAATTAATACAAAAAGTAGTAATGAAGCCGGTCCCGAATACCGCGCCTTGCACTCAACAAGGCGCATATTCCCTCTCAACTTATCGCCGACAACACTCTTTTATTTAACTTAAACCTTACCGGGACCGGTTTTCATTATACTACTTATTTTCCCCTCTTTTGTAATTATTTCAGAAAAATAAATATTAGTTCTGCAAGAACTATTGCGTTTATTTAAATGCAAATATAATCTATTTATGGCATAACTTGCTTATAATCTGTATCAAATCCGATAATTAACAATCTCCCATATAA
>JAJPZM010000107.1 GCA_021204335.1 Parabacteroides sp.
GACAAATATCTTGTTACAATTCTATTAAAAATCAAAACATATTAGAAAGAATAATATACTGAAATCAGACTTCTACAGAAAGAACCGTATGATTTCCTATGAAAAAAACGTAAGTCTTTCACAAACGAATCGGTGAGGTATACAGACGAGATTATATACCTTGTGAGATAAAATTCTTTATTTCTTCCTCGCTAGGGAGCTGAACCCTATATTTCTGCACAAAAATGTTAGGATCTAATCCGGCTGTGGCATATTTAACTAATGTATCACCTTTTTCAGTACAAAGCAAAATACCAATAGGCAGATTGTCGTCCGGTTGCATTACTTCTGCTTTATAATAATTTAGATACATGTTTAACTGTGAAGCATATTCGTGGTGGAATTTATCTATTTTCAATTCAACGATGATATGATATTTCAATATTCGGTGATAGAAAACAAGGTCGGCAAAAAAGTAATCTTCATCTATTAAAATTCTCTTTTGGCGTGCTTCAAAGCAGAAGCCATGTCCCATTTCTAACAAGAAACTTTGCAGATTATCAAGAATGGACTGCTCCAAGTCGTTTTCAGTTACTAAGGCTCGTTCATTGAGTCCTAAAAACCCTAATGCCATTGGAGTATTTATTACATCCGCAGGTTGTAACTGAATTGCTTGCTGTTGTACTATGGCTGATAATGCTTCTTGGTTTTTGGATAATCCGCAACGTTCGTAATACAAAGAAGTAATTTGACGCTCCAACTCTCTTGCCGACCAACATCCACGTATGGATTCCATTTCGTAGAAAGCTCGTTTGACCGGATCATCGATTTTAGATATAAACTTTAAATGCGAATAAGGTAGCTTATTAAATATTTTATCTGCCGGAATATGCCATTTATCAATTTGAACTTCATGATTTTGTAATTCGGCACTCAGTGTGTGCCGAATTGGTTTGGTGAATTCGGCAGACAGTGTGTGCCCTATTTGACTTCTTAATGTAATTAGTTGAAGAACACTGTCTTTTAACTGGGGATAAACAATATACAATCGTCTAAACTCGCGGAATCTGCGTTCATTTAATCCTTTCGTTTTCAGCCTAAGTTCCAGTTTTTTTAGTAACTGTTCTCCGTAAGCAGCACGATCTTCACCGTTTTGCTCAAATTCTACGATATAACGGCCTATCAGCCAATTACGTGAAGTAAGAGCGAGATTTACAGCATGTGCAGCTTGCGCCTGCAATGTATTCTGTATGACACTAATATGATTAACTAACGATTCAAAGTCCATAGATGCAAAGATAATCGTTTTTATTATCAAATCTTACGACATACAATTTATTATTGTAAGGCTCATTTTTATGTTTTATCTTTGCAATGAATGAAATGAAAAAACACTCCTATGACTAAAATATCAACTATCTTCCTATTCCTATTTTGCATTCAGTTGTCTTACGCTGCAGAAAAAGAAAGACGAATATATCCCTACTGAAAGAGTTGGATCGTACGATTGCACAAAAAAACTATTTACCACCAGCAGAAAGAGCGGGAAACCGACAGCATCAAAACTCTGTTACGTGCCGCTGACTCGTTGGAAGATCAATATACCTTATATGGTACTCTGTTTGGCAGCTACCTGCATTTTCAGGCAGACTCCGCATTGCTTTACCTTGAAAAAGAGAGGTGTTAATCGATTCGCTTCATAATCCTTCCTACAAAAAAAACGACTTGCGGATTGCTAAAACCGAAGTGCTGGGTATTATGGGGCTTTACAACGAAGTGCCGGAACAGTTGGAGCAAATACAAAGGGAAGAACTGAGCCCCGGATCGCTACTATACTATTATTATACCTGCCGGACATTCTACGGCTGGATTGCCGATTACACCCAGACGGAAGACCGGCACAAATATATCGCACAGACCAATGCCTACCGCGACTCGATCCTGTCTGTCACCCCCGACGGCACAGACCATAATATCGTATTGGCAGACAAACTGATCGTAAACGGAAAACCGGACGAAGCCATCGAACTGATGAATAAAGAACTGGAAAAAGCGGGTAACACCGAATCATCCATATACATATTATATAACCTGTCGCTGGCATACGCCCAAAAAAGGAGATACGGAAAAACAGATTTACTTCCTGACTCAAACAGCAATCGGCGATTTGAAAGCGGCGAAACGCGAATATCTCTCGTTGCAGAAACTGGCATTGATCATGTTTGAAAAAGGGGATATCGACCGGGCTTATAAATATCTGAGTTGTTCAATGGAAGATGCCGTTGCCTGCAACGCCCGCCTGCGTTCGGTAGAAGTAACCGAGTTTTTCCCGATTGTGGATAAAGTATATAAAATGAAAGTGCAGAGGGAGAAACAGGTTTCACGAACACTATTAGTTAGCGTTAGTTTCTTATCTATCCTTTTACTGGTAATGATTTTTTATCTCTACCGGCAGATGAAAAAGCTTTCTTTCATGCGGAAAGAAGTCAGTGCGACCAACGATCAATTGCAGGAAATCAATAAGGAGTTGAGCCAGGCAAGCAAGATCAAAGAAGAATATATAGCCCTCTACTTGAACCAATGCGTTATCTATCTGGATAAACTGGATAGTTACCGGCGGTCGCTGGCTAAACTGGCAATGGCTTCGAAGCTGGATGACCTGTTCAAGACTATCAAATCCGAACAGTTCATCCGGGACGAACGGAAAAACTTTTATAATGAATTCGACAAGTCTTTCCTGAAGCTATTTCCTCATTTCATCGAATCGTTCAACGAATTAATGGCGGAAGAAAGCAAACTGTATCCAAAATCAGGTGAAATATTATCAACGGAATTACGCATCTTCGCCCTGATCCGTTTGGGAATAAACGACAGCAGCAACATCGCCCATTTCCTGGGTTACTCATTAGCCACCGTCTATTCCTACCGTAGCAAAGTAAGAAGCAAAGCCCTCAGCAAAGAACGGTTTGAGGAGCAGGTGGCGGCATTATAACAGAACGTCCCGCCAACTCCTTTGATCGGGGCAGACGGGACGGAGATAAGGATTAGCTAAAAATTATTTTTTAGCTAACTAATTCTTTCAGATTATAATACATAGGGAGCGTATCATCTTCAGATTCATTTATCAAACGTTTAAAACCGTTCTTTTCATAAAATGGAACAGCATCCAGATAGGCATCTTCAAAAAGAAAACCGTTTAAATTCGCGTCACCGCAGTCAAACGGTTTTATCCCAGTGAGTTCTTCTAATTTTGCGAGTTTCATCTTGCTACATCATAAAGGTTGCTCTACTCTTTAATTTTTAATAAGCATCCTTTACACGCTTTCTTTCCTCTTCAGATGCAGGTTTTACATTTTTAATCGATTGGATAAAACGCTCAGCATCTTTTCCAAATAATACCGGAGTTTCTTTAATAGGTTTGGCCATAATTCTTTTTTTATCGTTTATTAATCAATCGCAAAGATAATCATTATTTCAATTCCCTGTATATATAAAATTTCATTTTTGTTCATAAGCCTGTTGTTTCTCCTATTAACGCCCACCGCCGTCTTCCAATGACGCCACCCGCCGCTAAGCAGTGACGGCGGGCGCCGCTGCCGGTCGACTCCGATCGTCGTCAAGGGGTGACGCAGATTGCCAACGATTACTCGATCACCGGGCGGTCGTCATCCCCAACATTACCCTTTACCACCAGAGTGATCGGATAAGTAAGCGTACGGCTCTACTTTAGCCGGGTGCTGTTGTTGCTGAACCAAGTTTCCAGCATCAGGCGGTAACTGCCTGGAGCCAGCGAAGCAGGGACGTTAAACATCAGGCGGCTCGGGTCGTTCATTGCTAATACGGTGATGGTTGTGGCTACCGAATCATTGGCGGTATTAACTAATGTCAAATTGCCGATACCCGTTCCATCGGCATTTAGGCAGCGTATTTTGGAGCCTGTCACATCGAGTGTGCCGCCCGGGGTGATCGTGCCGTCGGTCTTGCCTGTCGTGGTGTCCAGTACCAGGCTGATACGTGCGCCGCCCAGGCTCTTCACTGTACCGGAGAAAGAAGGTTTCACCTTCGCCACCTCGGCACGCATCTCCATTGAGGGAGAAACATTTACAACACATTTATTTACTTCCGGGTCGACTATCCCCTTGTTCCCAAGAAAGACACCGAGAAGGGAAGGACCAAAAACAGCCGAACCCGTAATAACTGTATTCCCGCTACAAACCAATTGACGTATTTTCTCATCAATCAGATCGCCAATATTGACTATCGTCTTTTCCCGGTACTCTGTACGCTCGGCGGCTATCTCTTTCGCGATATCCGGCATTGTGTACGAACGTGTAGTCCGCACAGTTCCCGTATAATCATTATGTACATCTTTGGTCATCGTGAACTCCTCGAGATCAAACAACCAGGTATAGTTCTTTTTATCCATAACGAAACCATTTTAAATTAATAATTCTATCTAAAACCGGCTTTCCGGCACAAGCCTTCAATATCTTCACTTTCCTTTGAATATACTTTTCACCTCCAACGTATAGCAATACCCGGCAGCAAAAGAGGATTCGTTGCCGGAAAAAACGATTGTTTTATTTGCGGCGGTTGTTATTCCGTCACTTGTTTTATACTCTCCGGTAATCGGGGCTGAGGTTTTGCCGGGGACGATGATTACACGAAAACTGCCGTCTGCCATCCGGCAAGGGGTATAGCTATTTAGTATTACATCGCAGGCATTCATATCCATGCTTGTCGTGTTGGTTGCGGCACTATATGTTTGCGGTTTTAAAACTAGTAGGGCAAACTGATGCTTGAAATCCAGGTTCAGGATTTGTTTGGCTGGATTATCGGCATCTGCCGAGGGACTACCGCTGGCAATCATCAGATCGCTGGCGGTATAGTTGGCAAGGCCGCCATCTGCGCTGCTTTGGTCTGTCAAAGGTTGCAGGCTTGAATTTGCTACCAGCGAAGCGATAATTGCATTTGTAGCTTGGGATGGGGTTATTGTAATCCCATTTTTATACGGATAATATGCAATATAAGTTACCCCGGCATAATAATAGAGGATGGTACTGGCATCAGCCGGCGTCCAGG
This sequence comes from Parabacteroides sp., assembly GCA_021204335.1. Classification (GTDB taxonomy): domain Bacteria; phylum Bacteroidota; class Bacteroidia; order Bacteroidales; family Tannerellaceae; genus Parabacteroides. The sequence goes on from JAJPZM010000107.1 coordinate 5,062, forward strand.
TGCCTATGCTGCCCGAAGCTTTGCTGTAAGTTAGCCGGGTGTTGTTGATGCCGTCTACTATCGCATTGTCTTTGATTGCAAAGAGACCGATGGCATCGCCGGTCTGAAAAGATGTATTAAGACCGTCCTCGTTGGGGGGGGGTACGTGTCGAAAGTTCTTCGCCGGCGGGCAGGTTTTCAAAATGGCTTACCACAGCCTGGATCGTAAGAGGTGTACGGCGATTGTCAACTCTGTTATCGATCTCGCTTTCGTTACTGCATCCGCCCGGAAACAGAAGGACGGAACAAAGACTTATATAAATAAATGTATGCTTCATAATATATTTCTTTTACTTCATCTTATCCAACTTGTTCATTGATTAAAAAGCGAAAAAGGGACGAAAAGCACGTTGTCCGGGACTATTGTCTTTCGGGATGGCACGCAAAGAAATATCGTTCCAGTTAACAAGGGAGTTACCAAATCCGATGCGCCAGGCACCGAAGCCATATTGCGATGAACACCAATAATAGACACTTATGTTTGCCGTTACATTAGTAAGAGGTTTATTTGCTTTCTGCAAATGACTGTTGATAGCATTCCAAATTTCATTTCTGGCATTATTAGTATCCGCCCAATCATCACTTGTACTATTCATAAATGTCCATGGTGACCTGCCGCCCAAATTTAAAAGTACATCAAACCACTGTCCGACACTGCCAATAAACCATTGACTGCGCTTATTATTTAACTCGCCGGGGACAGGATTGTTAGTTCGGAAAGTATTCAATTTGTCGAAAACAGGATAGTTGCTAATTTCATTTTTGTATGTATTCAGAATTGCTTCCGATTCCGTATATCCGTTCATATCGAACTGTGCACCATTCGTGTTGCCCATGCTGCCACGAGCCACAGAGGGAATAACTGTTTCTGCTTTTGTCGGTCCCCATTTACAATCAGCTTCTTGGTAAAGTCCCATCACGTAAGCATGGTTCCAACCGTTTCTGTTACATTCCGCATCCGTCATTCGTGACGGGTCGCACGTCACCACCACGCCCACAGCATCGTTGTAATCGGGAATCTTACCATTCTCCAGCAAACCGTTACCTGGATAAACCTCTATACAATTCGTACCATGAAATACAAAATCACCCGGTGCAAGCGCACGCACCACACTGTTAGTCGTATTAGGAGTGGGGCGTATTACATCTACTTTATAGCAATATCCGGCTGCCAAGCCTGTACTAATGGAAGTACCGTTAAAAGAGACTTTCTTATTGTCCGTAGAGGTTAAATAACTGCCGGTTATCTGGCTGGCACTGGCAGTTGGCTGCACAAGCACGCGATACGTCCCATCGCTCATCCGGCAGGCATTGACACTGTTGATCGTTGCGCTTTTTACGTTGGGGTCCGTTGCCGGAGCTTTCGAGTTGGTACGATAAATAAAACCTCCATCTGCGGGTACTAGACATGCCATATATGCTTGCGGTTCCAAAATCAGCAAGGCAAACTGATGCTTGAAATGCAACGTGAGGATTTTTCTTGCCGGGTTACCGGGATCGTTTACAGGAGTGCCATTGGCTGTCATCAGGTCGCATGCGGTATATTTATCGGCATCGCTTTGGTCGGCAACCGGTTGCAGGCTTGCATTGGCTGCCAGCGAAGCGATGATCTGTTCCGTAGTTTGCGAAGCGTCTATTGTAATGCCGGCTTTATATGGATAATAAGCAACATAGCTCACATCCTTATACCAGTAGAGCGTAGTACCGGCTTGCGGCTCCCAATTGCCTGCTGCACCATCCGTAGCTCCGCTGTATGTAAGTTTTATATTGTTGATACCGTCTGCAATCACACCGTTCTCGATAGCAAACAGCCCGATCGCATCGCCTGCACTGAAACGGGTGGCAGCACCGTCCTCTACCGGAGTACGGGTCAAAGGTTGTGCTCCGGTAAAATCAGTAGCCGTAGCGCGAACGACCAAAACAGCTGGAGTAGGGTCTGTTCCGCTGTCGTTATTCGTATTAATCTCGTCAGTGCATCCGCCGGTGGCAAAGATGCTGCCGAGGGCGAAAAGAAAATTATATATTTCAGGTATTGCATGATTATCTGTTTTTATGGTGTTGTTTCTGTCCCGTCCAGCGTTTCCGAGGTGCCGGGTTGCCATTCGGTAATATCTTGTTCGGTGTGGGTTACGACCGGTTGTCCGTCTACTGTTCCGGTACCTCCATTGCCCCAATTGGGGTCGGTCGGACTAACGGCGTAGGTGATGACGACAGAGCCCGTCACTGTGCTCGTCCCGCCGTCATTCCATACGGGATGGCTGGCTGCGGTGACGGTTATCTTTTTCTTTTCAATGCCGATCGTATAGCTGATAAAGTTTCCTCGTTTCCAGCCGTCGAGTGAGGGTAAGGGTTGGTTGGCAAGGGCTATGGTTTGTGTTAGCGGAGCACCGCTGCTAAGGCTGCCGGGGGCGGTATAGGTTATGCTGAACGTGTTTCCTTCGCCACGCGGAAGGAGAAGGAAGGTAGCCAGTGCCACTTTCTCTGCTGTCGTAGAGGAAGGGACGGAAAGGTCGGTGTTTGCCGCCGCAAAAGTCTCCGTTGCGACCGGACTGGCGTATGTCCAATTGAAACCGACGTCGTTCGCGTCGTCGGGAGTTTTCCAGGTAAGGGTACCTCGTTGGGCAGCTTGGATAGAGAAAGCTGTTACTTTTTTATCGGCTATATTATCATTGCTTTTCACAAAGACAGCGATTTTGGTCAAGGCATGTTTCAGCGCAAACTTCACCGTTCCGCCGTTCGATTCGCTGGTCTGATCCATCAGCGGAGTGGCAGCGAGCAAGTCTGTCTGTGTGTTCTCGTCCGTTGGAACGGTATAGGTAAGAGATGGATAGCCGGGAGCCGACTTATCCTTGAAAGCAGGATTGCTACCGCCCGATGTATCGTCCACATAAGGTGCGTATGCAAAAAAGCTGACCTTGTCGTTGGTGTTGAGGGGCCAGAAACGGACAGGGCTATAAAGCCAGAAGCCATCCGTTTGACGTTCGACATATTGGTTATACATAAAGCCGGGAGTAGCCGACGAGGCATTCGCCGCAAAACCTCCATGTGTGAAATAGGCAAACACACCCAGAGCGGACAGGTCTGCTGCCGAAGCATATTCCGTCGCGGCTTTGGTGGCGGAGAGACCGGGCAAGAAGCCGATCTCACCACCCTCAGCCGAATGCTCATCCATACAGACCTCCCAACTGCAAGCGGAGAACGCCAGCAGAACCGCCAGTATGCCAATATGGGGGAATGTTTTCATAATTTATTTTTCTACGTCGATATCACCTCCGGTTCCGGTAGTCCAGTTTGTCCAACTATCATCAACATCGATCTTAATCGTATTCATTTTAATTGTAAGTGTATAGGTATGGGCTGTTCCTTTCTTAAAGGTGCCTGCCGGCAATTCGACTTCCTTATCGGTTACGGAACTTGTCATATTATGGCTGTCGTCCACTTTAGATACGAGATCGTAACTAATCTTTAATTCAGAGCTCCTTTAGTTCCCGTTCCGGTGGCGTTATCTACTGGGATAAAATAAAGAGCTTCTCCGGTTTTAAATAAAGATGCTGCCGAGCTATGATCACTTACATCGACGGAAGATGTCGAATATCCCCAATTGCTGGGTGTTGCCTTATTCAGGAATGAAGATAAATCCTGATCACCTGAAAAATAAGTAGCAGAAGTTGTTGTTGCAGTCCACTCGTCACTATCAAACTTATAAATAGCTTTACTTTGAAGAGTATTTGATCCCGGAACCAGTTTCAATCCGGTTACATATAGTTTTGTATTACTGCCTAATGTTTGATCCGGTTTGACTTTAATATCCGCAATCTTGGTCAATATATGACTGAATTTAAATTTGACAGTGCCGGCAGAACCCGTACCGGTTGTTGTCGATGTCTGATCCTGTATCTCGGTACGTCCGTCCACAACCAGATCCACCATATCTTTCCAATCGTTGGACGTTTTCACCTCAAAGGTGATTTCCGGTGCTCCTGTTGCTGTTTTGGCAGAGAGGATGATCTTTTTGTCTGTATCCGCACCCGGTGCTGACTCGTAAGGCGCATAAGCAAAGAAAGTGATTTTATCGGTGTTGCTCGGCCAGAAAAGCGGGGCGCTTGGATAACCCCAACTACCTGCCGGAACACCAGAAGTCCATGTCACATGTTCATTATACATAAATTCCGGCTTAGCACCGGTCTTGCTGCTACTCCAGGCATTTGCCGTTTTATACGCCAGAATACCAAAACCGACATTGCTTTCTTTTAGTGTCGTTGTTGTCGTCTCCGTCCCTTTTGTTTGTACTCCGGTGTAAACATCCAGGCTTATAGCCGGGTGAGCGTCCGGGTTCACATCGATCACTTCGTTTTCTGAACAGGCAGCAAGGGAAAGGGCTGCCATTGCCATAAATAGATTCGTCGTTTTCATAAGTTGCTTTATTTTTAATTGTGTACTATCATATATTTACATCTGTGTCTTCTTCGTCAGGCCAGTCGTCTACGTCGGCATCGAGACCGGAACCACCTTCTACTTTAACGTTGGGGATAGTTTTCGTGCAGGTCAGGTCGATGATAATCGTGAAAGTTCCATCTATATTGTCTGCCCGGCTGATTTTGACGTTGTCGAATGACTCTTCAAAGCGGGTCTTGCCATCCACCAGCAAAGCATTCAGATGCAAGTCGTGCCGTATCGTTTCATCGAAGCCGAAAACGCTGAACGTTGCGCTCATTGTGCCTTCGGTAAGCGAGCCGGGCAGGAATACCGGGTTTCGCAGGGTAAATTCCTGTGTCAATGTCTTTTCGGAAGATTGCCCGGATGCAAGGAATATCGATTCCGATACCCCGCTCAGCGTACAGGTAGCCGTACGGATATTGTTCATCCCTTTGATCCGTATCAGGGCGGTGATCTCTTTCGTTAGTTTTTCCGGTGTGAAACAAAGATGGCAGGAATCATCCTCGGCAACCAGACCACGTGTCTTGGGTGCAGGGGCATAGTTTCCCAACATACCGGGAGTCACTTCAAAACGTTCCATGCGGTCGGCGGCAAGTTCGTCGGGACTTTCCGCCGTTGTGCCGTAGGCTTCCAGCGTCCTGTATCTGTCCTCTCCCCGGAAAGCGATCTCGCCGAAATCGTCGAACGAACGGTTGAAAAGGATTACGTCATAAAGCCCTTCACCCAGACGGACAACCGTCTCCTTACGGTCGCCCATTAAAACAAGGATCGGTTTACCGCCGCACACCGGATAAAATACCGCCGTCGCACCATAATTTTGTTCCTGGTCGTTTAATCCCGCCCGGCTCCAATCGGCACTGATTGTGATCTGTGCAGCGGAGAAGTAGGTCAATTCGCGCCGCTCGCAGGAAGAGAAGTATAGACAGAAGAACAAAAGAACAGATAAGAGAAAAGATGTATCCTGTTTCATCGAGCTCCTCCTTTCTTCGTTTTGCGGTCAAGCACCCAGACGAGCGACACTTTCACTTTTGTCGGACCAATCCAGGTATAGTTGCCGTTCTCCTGCCATTGCAGGGTCTGATAATTATCGAGGGCATGATAATGGCGATATTGGGTACGGAGCACGCCCAGGCCTATATTAAATTCCAGCCGCAGGTGGCGGGCTATCTTCCGAGTATAACCGTAGCTGATTCCGGCGGCGATAAAGAACTCACCCTGGTAGCCGTTTTCTTTCCATTGAAGGTCGTACTTGCCGCCGCCTGCATAGAAACCGAGGAAATGACCGGTCAACCGGGCGCGTTTATCACGATTGCCGAGCCAATAACGACCTTCCAACGCACCGGCAAGGATTTCAAGACAGTATTTATCCCCCTTTAACGTCCACCATGGGAACATATATTCGCCGTTCAACGATCAACATGTACCCAGCGGCACTTCCAGTTCTATATTAGGCATCAGGGCAACATCAAACAACAGATTGGTTTTCAAAGCAAGAGCAGGTTGTGCTGCCGGTTGCCCAGATTCTTCCTGGGCGTGGCAAGGGATAAACAGAGTAAATAACAGGAAAAAACAGACGACAGTCCGCTTTATAGAGATAAGATACCCAAACCGCCGGTTCCGGGTAGAAAAGACAAACAAAAGAGCTATGGCGATCTGCGTAAATGTTATTAACATAAAATACTAGTGTTTTATTGGGCGTTACTTACCAAGTAACGGGAATCAGTATCCCAGTCAAGCAAGAAAAAGCGTTTTCTGCTGAAAGATTTTGAGGGAAAAAAGGACTTTACCGAAGGGTATAGCGCATAAAATAGCAGTCCGTTTTTGAGGTATCAAAGATGGATAAGGGCTTTGTTGGCTTTTTCAAACGAAAGCATGGACTATATGAAAATCTTTGGCTTATTTCATTCTTTACAGTGAATTATTTAATCAAAAAATAGAAATATCAGAACTTTTATTTGGATAAGTAAAGGAATATTTTGACCTTTGCGCTTCAAACATCCCGTTACTTGGTAAGTAATGCCTACCTTATAATTATAGTCCTGTACACCCTCTGGCGCAATCCTGTTTCAGATATGTTAAAGATGCAATCAACAAGTCGTTGGCTTCATCCACTTTTTCATTTTCAAACGGTTTCAGGTAGGTTTCCGTCACCCGGATGGAAGAATGGCCAAGGGCTTTACTGATAATACCCAGCGACATTCCCTGATAAAAAGCCAGTGCAGCCCAGGTATGGCGTGCGGTGTAGGAGCTGATCTTCACACCGGGCAACAACAGCTTGCTTACCTTTTCCAGTTTCTTGTTGATATTGTGCAATGCTTCCAGATAGCAACGATAGAGTTGCCACTCGTCTTTCAACCGCCCGTTAAGGATGGGGAAAAGGTAAGGCGAAGCAGGGTTCTTGTCGGCAAAACGTTGCAACAAGTCGAAAGCTTCGCGGGGAATGCCTACCACGATCTGCTTGCCTGTCTTATGGCGGCAATAGACGATGGTGTTTCCTTTTATATCTGTTTTGCGCAGATTGGCAAGGTCTATAAACGGCATGCCGCGAAACAGGAACATCAGGATGAACCAGGTTAATGCGGATCTTACATCTTCGGGCAATAAGTCCAAATCGGTATTTATCAGCATTTGCATCTGGTTCACCGTCAACGCCCGCTTGGTTTTCGACTCTACTTTGGTGTACATGCCGGCAAAGAGTTTCGGGTTATACCCCACGCTTCCGGGCGGATAAAGGCGATTATATACAGCCCTGAGTGTTCGTATATATGTCGAAACAGTATTCCAGCTCAACCCTTTCTGCCGCAACCATTCCTGATACTCCCTCAACCGTCCGGAAAGAAACACTTCCCCTAGCTGCATGCCGGCTTCTCTCCCACCGGAAAAATCAGTGAAAGAATGCAATACAGCGGTATAGGTATGTACAGAGGAGCGCTTCTTCTCCTCTTTCAAAATCTCGATGACCGACAGCATACTATCTGTCAAGTCGCATCTTTCATTTATTTCCATCATATCTATTTTATCAAATAACAAATTAAACAATCAATCCTCTCCAAAGTTCCTGCACCCGGCACAGGCTCATTTCAAATAAAATCGTTACATTTGCCTTCCATTATTATAAGGATAGAAATAAATGATCGATCAACCTACCATAGACCGGATACTTGATGCTGCAAACATTGTAGATGTGGTTTCGGAATTCGTTACCTTGCGTAAGCGGGGAGTAAACTATGTAGGATTATGTCCTTTTCATACGGATAAAACCCCCTCGTTTTACGTCTCTCCGGCTAAAAATATATGTAAGTGCTTTGCCTGCGGCGAAGGCGGTACGGCTGTCCATTTCATTATGAAACATGAGCAGCTGAATTATTTCGATGCCCTGCGCTACCTTGCCAAGAAGTATAACATCGAAATACAGGAACGCGAACTGACCGAGAGGGAAAAGCAAAAACGCAGCGACCGCGAAAGTCTGTTTATCGTCAACAATTGGGCGCAACAATACTTTACCACCCAGCTTTACGAGCATCAGGAAGGGAAAACCGTAGGGTTGCGTTACTTCGCCGAACGCGGATTTAGGGAAGACACGATCCGCAAGTTCCAGCTCGGATACAGTCTCGACCAGCGCGATGCCCTATACAAGGAAGCGATAAAGAACGGCTATAAGAAAGAGTTCCTCGAAAAGACCGGACTGGTCATTGCCTACGACAACGGGGGAGTAAACGACCGATTCCGCGGCCGCGTCATCTTTCCGGTCCATACGCTGAGCGGCAAGGTGGTTGCCTTCGGGGGACGTGTGCTCAAAAAAGACGAAAAGACAGCCAAATACGTAAACTCGCCGGAAAGCGAGATTTACCACAAGAGCAACGAGCTATACGGCATCTATTTTGCCAAGCAGGCGATCGTGAAAGCCGACCGCTGTTTCCTGGTGGAAGGATATACCGACGTTATTTCCATGCACCAGGCAGGGGTGGAGAATGTCGTCGCTTCATCGGGTACCGCACTTACGCAGGGGCAGATACGCCTGATACACCGTTTCACCAGTAATATCACCGTCTTATACGACGGGGATGCCGCCGGTATCAAAGCCGCGTTGCGTGGTATCGACCTGCTGCTGGAAGACGGGATGAATGTAAAAGTCGTTCTCCTGCCGGACGGGGAAGACCCCGACTCGTTTGCCCGCAAGCACAACGCCAGCCAGTTCGCCGAGTTTATCAAACAGAACGAGACCGACTTTATCCGCTTCAAAACCCGCCTGTTGCTGGATGATGCGGGGACAGACCCGATCAAACGCTCGTCGCTGATTACCGATATTATCCGTACGGTAGCCATCATCCCCGATAATATCGCCCGCTCGATCTATATCCGCGAATGTAGCGCGATGATGGAAATAGACGAGCAGGTATTGCTGAACGAGGTCAATAAAATCAAGCTGAACAAAGACGAGCGGCAGAATGCGCAACCTACTCCTCCCCCGGCACCGTCAACCGGTTATATGCCGGAATACCCGGACATACCCGGCTACCAGTCGGTCGTCGAAGAAGAAGGTTTCCTGCCGCCCGACAATAATATGCCGCCCCCTCCTCCGCCCCCTGTGGAATATCCGGAAGAAGGGGCAGGGACGTTCCAGGAAGTACCGCCCGAATATCCGCCGGTACAGGTGCAGGCGGCACAGCCCAAACGTTCTCTCTACGAGGTGTACGAACTGACGTTGTTGAAATACATCGTCCGCTACGGCGAACAGGTGCTTTTCGACTATGTGGACGAAGAGACGAACGAACGCATCATCATGCGTGTCGCCGAATATATCCGTTACGACCTGGAACGCGACGACCTGACTTTTTACACCCCTATCTTCAAGAGCATGCTTGACGAAGCTGCCGAGAAATGCACAAACGAGGGGTTCATTGCCAGCCGTTACTTCCTGGCGCATCAGGATCCGAACGTCAGCCGACTGGCCGCCAACCTGATCAGCGAGAAGTACCAGCTCAGCAAATACCATAGCAAATATCGCGAACTGGAACAGGAACAGGATAAACTCGACCACCTGATCATCCGCGAGATCTATGCCATGAAAGATGCCTATATCCTCCGGCAGATCAAGGAAACGCAACTGGGTATCAAGGAAGCGCATGCCAAAGGAAATGAAGACCAGGTATTTGAACTGATGAAGCAGCTCACGCACCTGAACGAAATAAAGAATGTATTAAGCAAGGAATTGGGAGAACGTATCGTATTAAAAATGTAACAACACTGACAGCTTATGAACTTTTTGGAAACGGAAGATGTGGTTAAACAATATGCCAACCATCTTGCACTGAACAAAGTGAGTATCCAGGTGCCGGAAGGAAAGATTTTCGGCTTGCTCGGCCCCAACGGAGCCGGCAAAACCACGCTGATACGCATCATCAACCGCATTACCGCTCCCGATAGCGGGCTTGTGCGCTTCAACGGACGCGAGTCGCAACCGGAAGATATTTACCAGATCGGTTACCTGCCGGAAGAACGCGGGTTATATAAAAAGATGAAGGTAGGCGAACAGGCTATCTACCTCGCCCAGTTGAAAGGACTGTCCTACCAGGAAGCCCGCACCCGGCTGACACATTGGTTCGAGAAGTTCGACATCATGCCCTGGTGGAACAAGAAGCTCGAAGAACTGTCGAAAGGGATGCAGCAGAAGGTGCAGTTCATCATCACCATTATCCACGAACCGGCACTGCTGATCTTCGACGAACCGTTCAGTGGCTTCGACCCGGTGAATGCCGAACGGCTGAAACAGGAAATACTGGAGCTGAAAGAGAAAGGGCACACGATTATCTTCTCTACCCACAACATGGCGTCGGTTGAAGAAATATGCGACAACATCGCCCTGATCAATAAATCGCAGGTTGTATTGGCGGGGAACGTGGCAGAGGTGAGAAACCGTTTCCGCAACAACACGTTTACCTTGCGCATCTCCTCGGAGCACGCACTCGACGAACAGCCCGGCATCTTTACCCTGCTCGCCGAAAAGGAACAAAGCGGCATACGGGAACTGCATATCCGCAAAGCGGAAGGAATCAGCAATTCCACCTTGCTTGCCACGCTCTCGGAGCAGGCCGAAATCCTTTCGTTTGCCGAAGAACTGCCTTCGATGAACGATATATTTATTAACACCGTATCGGGTACAAATACTATACAGGCATGAGTAAAATAGGACTTATCATCAAAAGAGAATATCTACGCCGGGTTAGCAAAAAGTCGTTTATCCTGCTTACCTTATTAACCCCTTTCCTGTTTGCTGCCCTGGTGTTCGTACCGCTCTGGCTGTCGACCATCAAGGGGGATGAAGTACGCAACGTGGCTATTATCGACGCCACCGGCAAATATGCCTCGCTGTTCGAGAATACGGAGAGCTTCCATTTCGTCGACAGTAATAAGACACTCGACGAATACCGCAAGGACGGAGACAAAGAAATCTTCGCTTTCCTCAACATCACCGGCGACCTGCTGGAAAACCCTAAAGCCGCCACCCTCTACTCCGAGAAGCAGGTGCCTGCCGAACTGAGCCGGCTGGTCAACCAAACCCTCGGGCAGCAGATCGAGGACGACAAGCTCGCCTCTTTCAATATCCCGAACCTGAAAGAGATTATTCAGGAGAGCAAGATCAAGTTCAACATACAAACCATTAAGTGGGGAGAGGACGGGCAGGAAAGTGCTTCGTCGGCAACGGTAGCTTCTGTTATCGGGATGGTGTTTACCTTTATTATCTATATGTTTATCATGATGTACGGGGCCATGGTGATGCAGGGCGTGATGGAAGAAAAGACGAACCGCATCATCGAGATAATGATCTCGTCTGTCCGGCCGTTCGACCTGATGATGGGGAAGATTATCGGCATCGGTTTCGTCGGGCTTACCCAGGTATTCCTTTGGGGAATCATTACGAGTATCCTCGTGGGTGTCGGCGGATTTATGTTTGGCGGCGGGGCTGATGTGGCGGCTTTACAGGCGGATCCTTCCATGGGAATGATGGGGGCGGATGCGCTGGATGCGTCTTCGGGGAATGAGATAATGAGTATTGTCAATTCAATCAATATAGCTGAAATAGACATTTCCTTTATCATCTATTTCATTGGCGGATACATGCTGTATGCTTCTATCTTTGCGGCAATCGGATCGGCTGTCGACAGCCAGGAAGATACCCAGCAGTTTATGGTGCCTGTCACGATCTTTATGGTATTTGCGCTTTATGCCGGGATTTACAGTATGGAGAATCCGGACGGGCCGTTGGCTTTCTGGTGTTCGATGATCCCGTTTACCTCGCCGATCGTGATGATGGTGCGCATCCCGTTCGAGATACCTTTGTGGGAGAAGTTGTTATCGGTTGCTTTACTGTATGCCTGCGCCATCGGTATTGTTTGGCTGTCTGCCAAGATATACCGGGTAGGTATCCTGATGTACGGGAAGAAGCCGAGTATCAAGGAAATGGTCAAATGGATTAAATACAAATAAATGGAGCCGACAACATCACTTATATTAAGCCGTTATGGGGAGACGGAAGAAAATATCCGGCATATTATGCAAGGACAGATGCCGGGGCATCTGTCAGAACTGGGTAAACAGCAGGCGGAGCAGCTTGCCGATTTGCTGGAAAAGGAAGATATCGACGTGATTGTGTGCAGCGACCTTGCCCGCAGCTACAATACCGCCATGGCCGTTGCTCGCCGGAAAGGGCTGGAACCGGTAGCCACTCCCCTGCTCCGCGAAATGGATTGGGGTATTTATACCGGAAAGGTAGCCAACGAAATGGACTTCAAGAACCTGCCGGAAAGCGTAGAAAGCATAGACGCCTTATACAAACGGGCGGGCGACTTCCTGCAATTCCTGCAAACCAACTTCGCCGGCAAGCGCATTCTGGCTATCGGCCATGGCGGCTTCAACCGCGCCATCATCGTACGGATAGAAAAAGGCAGCCCGAGGAGATCCTCTTGCTGCCTATTATGAAGAATACGGCTTGCCTGCGTTTTTCCCTGTAATATGGGTTATCGTATCGTTATCTTGCAATCATCCAGATTATCGATAATGGCAAGGCTTTCCACGTGGATACCCGATTCGCGCAGGGCTTTGCCGCCATCCTGGAAGGCTTTCTCAATGATGAAACCCATGCCTGAAATGGTTGCACCTGCCTGTTTTGCCAGGTCGATCATTCCCATAGCCGCATTACCGAATGCCAGGAAGTCGTCAATGAAAAGGATATGATCGTCGGGAGTAAGGAAGTTGCTGCTGATGCAAACGGTATAATCGCGGTCTTTCGTGAACGAATGGACAACCGTACTCAGCATATTCTCCATCGTCTTAGGCTTCTTTTTCTTGACAAAAACAACAGGCAGTTGCAGGATATAGCCCACCATGATTGCCGGAGCGATGCCGCTCGCTTCGATCGTTACGATCTTGTTGATCGGTTCGTCTTTGAAATGGGCGATAAACTCCTCCGCCACTTTGTAGAGAAGCATCGGGTCCATCTGGTGATTAATAAAACTATCTACTTTCAGGATGCCTCCCGGATAACATCTACCGTCTTGCAGAATACGCTGTTTAAGTAACTCCATGTGTTTTATTCTGTTTTATCTTCTTTTACTCTGATCAATACATTTGCCAGGATGGCTGTCAAACCACCGGTCATAATGCCGGACGAGAATATACCTTTGATGGCTTCGGGGGCCGTTTTCAATATATCGGGCATCAACTCGACACCCAGTCCGAGCGAAAGGCTGACTGCCAGCACCAGCGTCGCCTTGCGGTTGATCTCCTGGGCGGCAATAATACGGATACCGGCTGCCGCCACCGTACCGAACATCAGCAAGGTAGCCCCGCCCAATACCGGATCGGGCATCAGCGAGAACACGACTCCGACAATCGGGAACAACCCCAGCAGTATCAACATACCCACAATATAATAGCCCGCATACCGGCTGGCAACACCCGTCAGCTGGATAATCCCGTTATTCTGTGCAAAGATAGAGTTTGGGAACGAATTAAAAGCTCCGGAAAGAAAAGAATTGACTCCGTCGGCAAGCACGCCGCCGGAAACGCGCTTCAGATAGCCCGCCCCTTCAATGGATTTGCCGGAGATCATCGAGTTGGCAGTTACATCGCCCGTAGCCTCGATGGCCGTAATCAGATAGACCAGCCCGATGGCGATAAACGACGAGATATTGAAGTCGAGCCCATATTTAAAAGGCACCGGGATATTGAATCCCAGCAGGCTTTGGGAAGAAGCGGCACTCAGATCCACCATCCCCAGCGCAAAAGAAAGCGCATAACCTACGCACAGCCCGAGCACAATCGAACTCATCCGCAGATACTTATTCCGGCAACGGTTGAAGAACAGCACACTCAACAACACTGCCGCAGCCACGCCTATATTCTCCACGCTGCCGAACGTACCGTTATCCATCGCTGCAAATCCGCCGCCGCAGGATACGATACCGACCTTGATCAGGCTCAGCCCAATCAGTAACACGACAATACCCGATACCAGCGGCGTAATAACAGAGCGCATATACCTGAATGTCCGGCTAATAATCATCTCTACCGGAGCCGCTGCCATGCAAACGCCAAAGATCAGCGGTAGTCCCCGGCCAAACCAGTAGAAATGATAGGCCCAATAAAAGAGAAGCTCGTTCCCTGGATGCAGAGCAGTCCGGCTCCTACCGGGCCTATCCGCCTATACTGTATAAAGGTCGACACACCGGAAGCGAAAAGAGCCATCGACACCAGAAAACCGGTCGTCTCGAGATCGAGTTTCAATGCCCCGGCAATAATCAGAGGCGGTGTGATGATGGCGACAAAGATAGCCAGCAAATGCTGCAAGGCTGCAAACAACGTCTCTTTCAAAGGCGGCCGGTCGTCGATGCCATAAATCAAATCGGTGTTAATCTTCATACGTTCGGTTTAATAATATATAATGTATAAGTTATTACAGTTCCAGTTCTTCAAGCGTTTCGCCTTTTGTATTCAGCACTTTCAATGTCATCTCTTTTCCTTTCTTTTGCAGCACCATGACCGTAGCACCGTCCATCCGGTAACCGCCTCCCACTACAACCGGAAAGTTATTGCCGCCGGCCGCCCCTTTCGGATAATAAGCATGGCGGTGTGTATGTGCATTGATGCAGACATTGAACGGAGCCTTTGCCAACAGACCGCCCCATAACTCAAGGCAAGGATTATAGCAGTCTACATCCCTTCCATAAACAGGAATATGATGAATCAGCACACGTTTGGCAGCCTGTTTGAATGGCTTCGAGGCTAACTCCTCTTTCAGGAAATCCACCTGTGCATCGCGCAGGGCGGTAAAGTCGTTCAGCCCGTAATATACCCAGAAATCATCCGGCTTATCCTCGCCGCAATCGAGGGTGACGAAGCGGGTATCTCCCCAATTGAAAGCACTGTATGTTTTATCGCCCACATAATCGAACAGGCTGCGCAGGCCGATCGAATAGGCATTTCTGATCTCATGGTTGCCACGCTGGTAAAAGACAGGTACGTCGGCGGCACCAACGGTTTCGTTCAGTTCCGAAAGGAAATGAGTTGCCTCGTTGTGATCTTTCGGGTCATCGATGCAATCGCCGTTAAAGACTACAAAGTTATAGTTTACATCTTTCACCTGTTTGTATAAAGCCTGCAACGTTTCGGAATGTTTATGCAAATCGTTGAAGATAATAGCGGTAAAATCTGCATCGGAAGAGGCCGGCAAGGTAAAGGTATGGAAATCGGAAACGGCCGTTTCGCCAAATACTTTTTTATAGGCCTGATAGAGCATGATCTCCTGCGAGCAGACACGATAATAATAGGTCTTGCCCGGTTCTAGGTTATCCAGTCTCACCTTATTTTGCAAGCCGTTGCAAATTACCCGCCCGTCAACGATGGTGCGTGCTTTCTTCAATTGGTTCTTGTCGGTTCCGTATTCCACCCAGCTGTAAGCCGGTACGGTGGTCTGCCACATAACCGTAATGCCGTTGCCAACCGGATTCTGCAAGTAAGGTTCTGTGCGGAATATCTGTGCGGCAGGCTGCGTAAAGACAATCTCCGTAACAACCGGACGATGGTCGGAAGCGGCAGGCTCGTCAACCACCGCAGCAGAAAGTCGTGTGAAAGCAGTCGTATCCTTTGCGTAAGCGGCAATATAATCGAGGGTTTCATCCGGTTTGTCGGCGGGGAAAGTCGGCAACTTGGTATTCGTCAAAATAACGAAGTCTTTCTGTATCTCCTGTATCACTTCCGAATCCGGGTGCGCATTAAAATCGCCGGCAATAAACAACGGCTTATTCGCCTTGGCTGCCTCGCGGCGGATGATATCCAGCGAAGCCAGACGGTCTTCACCCGTCAGCGACAAATGCGTACAGCAATAAATATATTTCTCGAACTCAACGATCAGCAAAGCCCGTTCTTCTTCTCTTCCGGGAAGGGCCAGGTAACGGTAGTTCAACGGCTTCTCCTTGCTTAACATGTCGATGCCGTATTTACCACCATCATAATTTATCGCGGGAGCATACACCGGAAACATCAGCGTCTTGTCTGCCAGCACACGCAACACGTCGGTCTGCCCGCTTCTGGCCGTCACGCTGTCAACCTCCTGTACGGCGACAACATTCGGACACACTTTATTGATAACATCGGCCGTACGTTGAATATTGGACACATCATCCATTCCCCGCCCGTTACGGATATTATAACTCATTATGCGCAAGGTATTTTTCTCCCTTGTTCCGTTCTCCTGTGAATAAAGATTACATAATGGCAATAACATAAAAAGTACCGCCATTAATCTACTCCCGTGTTTCATTTGTTTATTGTTTAGTGATTAACAGAGGGCAAAAGTAACAAAAAGGATCGACTCTTTATTTAGAGGCAGGCGTAATTTAAGGGGCTCCTTTGCATTTCGTAACTCACATCCGTCATCTACCAGATGAATGGATAAATTGTTAAAGATCCCGAACGCACCGTACCCTGTACGTAAAGGTCTTAGAGTTGTTGCCCATGTCGAGATTATTGAAAAACACGATCCATGCGTTACCCGCACCGTTCCCCGTAGCACTCCAGTAGCGTTGGGCGTCAAACCCAGAATAATACCCAAACACCGGATCATCTTTCATGCCGGCCAATACTGTTTGGATAGCCGACAATTGCTGCACGGTGGGGACATACCAGGTACCTGCCGTAACACCACCCAAAGTCAGGGAATTGCAGTAATAATAAGGAGATCCGCTTACAAAAGAACCGAGCTATTAAGATCCTGTCAACCCTGCTCCTCAATACCACTTCAATACTATGCTTTCATGTTTCAGATCTATTGTAACATTCTAATAAATAGAAAGATACGCTGAACCCTGCTGCTTTCAGCCGAGCAATGCATTTCAGCCGAAAAAAATACCAGTCTTTTAAACTCAGAAGTCCCTTATTTTGACTTCAAAATAAGAGACTTAACATTTCAAAACACCCTACCTTTCAAAACGGGTGCCTACCCATTTATCATCCGATGCCTATCCGTTTACCTTTCGATGCCTACCGGCTTTTTATGGATGGTCGTTTAGGACACTCTCATCGTGTTTTTCTTAAAAAAGGCTAAAGCAATTCTCCTTTCAGTGTAATTTACTATATCTCAGTCAGCTAGAGACACTGACGGCTGACACCTAATGTTGGAATTGCTCTGTAAGAAGTTGTTTTTTGCAGATTTGGTGGGTCACAGCACTATTGTTTTGGTCATCCAGGACACTCATACTGGCGGCATAGTACTATAGTGCCGGTTTCTTCCCTATAGAGTGCCGACTCGTACCCTTAAGGGTAACACTTGCTACCCTACAGCCCACAACCCGTTACGTTATAGGGTAAAAGCCGCGCGGTTTTCTCTGAAAAAAGCGTAAGTATTTTCTTTCATAACTGCCGACGCGAATATATTGTTTGACGCGGATTTAGAAAGATATGAAGGCTAAATGAACGCACTATAAACGCGGAAGCCAGAGTGGGTTCATGCGGAATATTATTGAATATCAATGTAACTTTCACTCGACTGAAGCCTGAAGGCAAGATAGTAAAATCTTGTCTGTTCGGAGAGTGGAAAGGGCTATAAACAAAGAATGCCGAATAAGGAATTTCAGTGGATGGCGAAAAAATAACTGGGTTTTACTTGTTTATCTAAAGCCTTCTGTCTACTTTTGCTCCCGTACCCCGGTATAGAGTTACCGGTAAGTACATTTTATTAATTACGAGAAGCGTTTTTAAGATATTATCCTCCAAGTGAAACTTCGACACTTTCATGAAATCTGGATAATAGACAACAAAAACGCTCACGTACCTTTCTTTGTTATATACATTCATACATTTGTATGCGCATGTTTCAATAAAGGGCGTGGGTTGTTGTTTATATCAGATTTCAGGGCAGTCGAAGGCCTCACATGGAGATATATCAACAGTTCCCACGCTTTCTTTATTTATATAACCATCCACTCCGGGAACTGATGGAACTTGATATGAATTATGACAAAGAACACTACTTCGACAGCAAACAGCAACATTACCCGATTAAGCAACTTACTTTTCAGAAAGTTACATCTTATATCCGGTTCTTTTGTACTTATTTTCTTCCTTGCTTATTCCATCTCAACCCAAGCGCAAACGACAGCCTGGGATGGTACGATCGCAGACAAAATAGTCAATGCCGGAAACGGAACCGGAACAGAAGATAGCCCTATCGAAATCGCTTCTCCGGCGGAACTGGCTCATCTGGCGCAACAAACAAATCTTGGAGGAAAAGAACTTACGCTTACGAATGGAGAGTCTATAAAGGATAAGTCACACTTTAATGGAGTTTATTTCAAACTAACTGACGATATCGATTTAGGAGAACAAGCATGGACGCCTATTGGCAAAGATAATAGCAATGCTTTTCAGGGTGTATTGGATGGGAATGAGAAAACGATTAGTAATCTGGCAAGCATTAGCACAACCGACTATTATTATGCAGGCTTATTCGGAAAAGTAGAAAATGGTTCCATTCTGAACTTACAGATTGAAATAGCTTCAACGGGATTACATATACAAGGAGTAGAGAATGTCGGCTCGCTAGCCGGTTATGCAGTAAATAGTATAATAACGAACTGCCATGTAAAAGGTGGAAACATACTAACTGATTCCTCTACTCCTATCCAACTAATAGCAGGAGGCCTAATCGGACAAATAGAAAAGAGTAAAATAATAACTTGTAGCAATACAGTTGATTTAAAAGCAGCTCTTTCAGGAGCATCTGCTCTTTCCGCCGGAGGTATTATCGGGATAAATGCAAAGTCATCTATCACCAATTGCCGGTTTTCAGGTTCTGTTATGGCTGTTGACGAACGAGAAAGCGGCACTCCTAACAGTTATGTCGGCGGTATCACCGGAGCAAGCGATTTAGTTGCTATCGGAGGTTCTTACGGAACCAGTACAATATCTGAATGTACAGCCGATGTTAATATCTCGGCAGGAGCTTATGCCGGAGGAATTGTCGGATTCTTTACGGAAGGAACTGTTGAAAAGTGTACAGTTGAAGGTACTATTTCAACAAATGAAACTGGAGGTCAGGCGGGTGGCATCATGGGGCGGAATAAATGGGGAGGAACCATAACAAATTGTTATAATACAGCTTCCGTAACGTCTTTTAATACCGCAGGGGGAATTGTTGGCTATGAATATACGACTTCTTCTTTCACAATATCTAAATGCTGGAGTTCCGGCGATATCACAGCTCCTATAACAGGTGGAATTGGCGGAATGGTTGGTTTTGGCACCATTGAAGAATGTTATGCATCCGGGAATATAACAGGTAATGACCCTACAGGAAGTTATGCCGGAGGGATTGCTGCGTATGCCGCATCTGAAACAATAAAAATTGTACCTCGACAGCAAACGTAACAGCAGAAAGGGACGGTAGTGCACAATCTTTTGCCGGAGATATCGTTGGAGTTGGCCTCAAATACAGTTCTTATCAAGGTACATCCATCCAAAACTGTTATGCCACAGGAAAGATAAGTGCCGACTTTGCCGCAGGTGGAATAGCAGGTCTGAATCAAGGCGAAGGAAGTATAACTAATTGCATCGCATTAAACAAAGAGGGAATAGGTGAAATTACAGAAAACCAATCTCTCCTGAAGGCTACTACCGGAGTGTACGGACGCATTACAGCAGAAAAACAAGGTACGCTCACCGCAAATTTCGCCAGCCCCATTATCCCCGGCGATTGGAGTAATGACGCCACCGGCAAAGACGGAGATGATCTTACTTCTGATAATTTCACCAAAGAAACCGGAAAAGCATTTGACCAATGGGATGATACGGACGTCTGGTCGTTCGATCCTTCCGGCAAGAATCTTCCGATATTAAAAGTTTTTGGAGAAAGCACAGGTGGCGGCCAGCCTGATCAGCCGGAGAAACCGGTACAACCGGAAATACCTAAATCTGACTTCCTGGCTTTTATCCTTACTTACGATACACCACAAAATGGAATGATAACCGTTTCTTCTTCTACCAGCAGTTCTATACCGACAAGTTCATCCGTTACGGGAGGGACAGTTCTAACCATCACCGCGACCCCGGAAACTGGCTATGAGCTGGTCAGCCTTAAAGTGAACGATACGGATTTTGCCTCAGGCGATACTTATACTGTCAGCTCTGATGTAAAAGTAGAAGCCAGCTTCAGTAAAATCCCGGAACCGGAACCCGGACCAGAGCCTGGACCCGGACCGGATTATCCGATAACTTACTATTCAGTCATGCTTCCGCAAGTAGAAGGCATAACGACCGATCCCGAAGCCGGCGAATACGAGGTAGAAAGTTGGAGCAGTTTTCGCTTTTACCTGACACTCGATCCCGAATACGACCAGTCGGAACCCATCATCACAACCGATCGGGGCGAAAGGATTACACCACGCGCAAGTGACGGAGCATACATTATTAAGTATATACGAAGCAATGTGGAAATATTTATCGATGGCGTTGTAAAGAATGCCGATCCGGTAGCTAATGGCACAGTTGAGACCGATGGCATAAATATCAGAATTTCGAAAGATGCCCTGTACACCCATGTTCCGCAACCGGAGACCGTTTCTGTGTATTCTTTCTCCGGCACCCTCCTCCACAATCGGGAACTTGCCAGAGGTGATACCCGTATTTCAATGTCTTCCGGCACTTATATTGTCAAGGTTGGAAATAAAGTGGTAAAGGTGATATTCTAACAGGAAAGTAACTAAAAAAAGCTCGTATTAAGGTTCATCTACATTCCCTTAATACGAGCTTTTGAATATCTGCTTATTTATATCAGTTTTTCTTCAACCACTGACCCAGCCATTCGAAGAAAGTACGTTGCCACAGCACACCGTTCTGCGGTTTCAATACCCAGTGGTTTTCATCCGGGTAGATCAACAGCTCGGCAGGTACGCCACGAAGTACGGCAGCATTGAAAGCAGCCATTCCCTGACCGGCAAGAATACGGTAATCCTTTTCACCATGAATGCACAGGATTGGAGTATCCCACTTATCGACAAACAAATGCGGAGAGTTGGCAAATGTGCGCTGAGCTACCGGATTGTTCTTTTCCCAGTATGCACCGCCCATATCCCAGTTGGCAAACCACATTTCTTCGGTTTCCAGGTACTGCATTTCTATATTGAAAATACCATCATGTGCAATAAATGCTTTGAAACGTTTGTCGTGATGGCCGGCCAACCAGTAAACGGAGAAGCCGCCGAAGCTGGCACCCACACATCCCAGACGGTCGTTGTCGACATACGGCTCTTTCGCCATCTCGTCGATAGCCGTAAAGTAATCCTTCATACACTGTCCGCCGTAATCGCCGCTGATCTGTTCGTTCCATTCCAAACCGAAGCCCGGCAAACCGCGACGGTTCGGAGCTACGACGATATAATCGTTGGCTGCCATAATCTGCAAGTTCCAACGGTATGACCAGAACTGGCTGACCGGACTTTGCGGACCGCCTTCGCAAAACAGCAAGGTAGGATATTTCTTGTTCGGATCGAAGTTAGGTGGGTAGACAACCCAGGTCAGCATCTGCTTGCCGTCGGTTGTTTTCATCCAGCGTCCTTCTACCTTACCCATTGTCAACTGGTCGTAGATCTGTTGGTTTTCGGTCGTCAGCTGAGCCACTTCGTTGTTGGCAGCCAGGTCGATCGAATAGATTTCGTCGCCCATACTCAGTGAATGGCGTTTGACGATCAGTTTGTTGTCGCCCAGCAGGTTGACCGAATCATAATCGTACATACCAGAAGTAAGCGGAGTAATCTTATTACCGCCTGCCAGGTCGATCTTATATACTTGCGATTCGCCATGCCATACGCCGGTGAAATAAATCGTACGTGCGTCGGCACTCCAACGGAAACCGTCGACATTCGATTCGAATTCTTTGCTGACGAAAGTCTTTTCGCCCGTTTCGAGGTTCATCACCATTAAACGGTTCTGGTCTGCTTCGTAGCCATCGCGCTCCATGCTCTGCCAAGCAATATACTTACCGTCGGGCGAGTACTGGGGATTGGTGTCGTAACCCATCATACCTTCGCTGATATTTACCGTCTGCTTGGTATTCAGGTCATATACATAAATATCCGAATTGGTGGAAATGGCATATTCCTTTCCGGTTTTCTTGCGGCAGGTATAGGCCACCTTATCGGAAGTCATATTCCATGCCAGCTGCTCGATACCACCGAAAGGCTTCATCGGCGATTCATACGGTTCGCCTTCCAGCACATCAATCGGGCTACCCACCTTATTTCCGTCGAAATCGGCAATAAAAGGATGCGGAGCGGTTGTCACCCATTCATCCCAATGCTTATACATTAGGTCGGTAACGATAATACCGGTTGCTTTATCCAGATCGGGATACTTGTCTTTGGTACTCGGAACGGTCTTTACCTGCGAGATAAACAACACTTTCTTTTCATCCGGCGAGAAAGCAAAGCCCTCGATATCGCCATCATAGTTGGAAAGCTGCTTACGACCGGTTCCGTCCGGGTTCATTTCCCAAAGCTGACTACTGCCGCTTTCGCCGGAAAGGAAAGCGATCTTCGTGCCCCCTTTAATCCAGGTCGCTTCGTTTTCCGAAAAGGAAGTGTGAGTGATCTGTTTGTTGTCGGAACCGTCGGCATTCATAACAAACACTTCGCGATTGCTGGTGTTGAGAGGGACACTGTAATAAGCTACAGTGTAAACAACTTTCTGTCCGTCGGGCGATACGTTCATACCACCGATACGTCCCATAGCCCAAAGCGCTTCGGGAGTCATGCGTCCGTTGGCAATTTTAATTTCCGAACATCCGATAACCGGCTTTGTGTCTTCTGCTTTTTTGGCTTCCTGATTACAAGCACCTAGTAATACGGATGTTGCCATAACCATTGTTGCAATAGATTTATTCATGTACATTATAATATATTATATTCTGCTTGCGAAATTAGTAAATATAATTTATATCTTTGCACAACTAATTTAAGAACTGAACAGTATGAATAAGATTTGGTTATTTGGAGCCGCTATATGTATGGTTTTAGCATTTGGCTCATGTAAACCTAAACAGAGTGCTTATAAGGCTGCTTACGAACAAGCCAAAGAAAAAGAATCTACGACAGCCCCTGTTGAGGTAGTAGAACAAGAAGAAGAGATTGTTGAGGAAGTCGCACCGGTTTCCAAACCCAGAACTTCGACTGCATCGACACGTGCGGAACGAATCAATGCTGCACAAGGTGAAGATGCGACCCGTCTGAAACGTTACAGCGTAGTTATCGGTTCATTCAAGAACAAAACTAACGCTTACGCTTTGAAAGAACGTATGCAGAACGACGGTTACAATGCCGTATTGGGAGAAAACGAACAAGGTATGTTGCGCGTAATCGTTGCCAGCTTCAACGACAAAGCCGATGCTGCCGACAGCCGCGATGCTATCAAAGCTAAGTATGCTCCAAACTTCCAGGATGCCTGGTTGCTGGAACGTCAGTATTAATCAAGAATTTTACTATAAGTAAATAACTTATTATCAATAAACTGAAAAGGGATATTCTTCACAGAATAATCCCTTTTCGTGTATTATGTCTGTTGTTCTTCTTTTTTTCGTATCTTAGACGGCAAATCTAGTATTATGTTAAAGACTCTTTTCAAATCAACGGTATCCCCGTTCAGGCTTCTCTCTTTCCTGGGATTCTGGTTTTTCACAAGCGTATTATACAGGGATATGTTTTATATGGCTGAACAGCATAGCCTGTTCGTCTTTGACCGCCAGGTTATGCGGTTTATCCTGGATCAGCCGCTGGGCGAACTGCTCTGTCTCGGACGCTTTTTGCTACTCTCCTTTCATGAACCTTGGCTGGGAGGATTCTTTATGTCGATGATTCTGACCGCTACTGTTTATCTACAAAAATATATTTTCTCTTTACAAGGCAAGTGGGAATGGCTTTCCCTTCTACCCTCCGTCGGGGTCATGGGATACCTGGTTCATAAGGGGTTAAATCTCTATTACCAGCAAGAGCCGTCTGTGGTTTTCCTATTGCCGGTTCTTCTCTTATTCCTTTCCGGAGTTATTGCGATATTGAAAAGATGTTTTGCATCGGGAGATAAGAGGCAAACAGTTTCCACAAGTATGCTTTCCGTAGGAATCTCAATCGTGTTGTTCGCCTCACTTTACGCCTATGCCTGGAATGGAAAGGAGAATGAACGTCTGACAGCCACTTCACAACGCATGTTCCAGCAACAGGACTGGCAAGGAATGATTGAAACAACCCGGAAAGCGAAACAACCGACCCGTAGCATCGCGGCCTATCATGCCATTGGCCTCCTCCATACGAACCAATTGCTAACCCGTCTGTTTGAGATTCCGTACCAGTATCCGGACTTGGGACTGAGTAACCGCGGCGGACAATCAGACGACGGCACCGACCTCTATCTGGCAGACTGTTGCTTTGCGGCCGGACTACTCTACCCGGCCTATCATCACACCATGGAACGCATGGTAGTTGACGGCCCAAGCTGTTATACATTAAAACAGTTATTCTTTTGCTCATTGTTGAACGAAGAATATGCATTGGCGAACAAATATCTGTATATATTGATGCAGGTTCCTACCGAAAAGAAGTTCGTTTACAAATACATGCCGCTGGTTGCCAATCGCGAACAGATTATGGCAAATCCTTATTTCAGCAAAGTAGTAGAGCTGTCTCCGATGAAAGATCATTTTGAACAGGAATACCGTTCGCCTTTCTTCATAGGTTATAACGTACAGATGACCAATGCCCGGAATTTACAAGCGATCGACGTTTCGCTGGCTGCATGCCTGTATGCGAAAATGTTGCCTGAAATGTTTAACCGTACCCGTCCTTATGCAGGCAAGCAATTGCCGCCATTGGTTGAACAGGCTGTCGTATTGTATAGTTTACAACGTTCCGGCACCGGGGGCAACGATATACTGAACTATTTTCAGGTGAACCCGCAAACCGTAAGCCGGGTAAAAGAATTCGTCGGCCGCTATGTAAGCAACGGCACCGTTGGCCCAAGCAAATATGAAATGTTGCAAGAAGAATATAAGAACTTCTATCCCTGCTATTTCTATTGCCAGAATAAAGTAAATGAAGCAGAGATGTCGAAGTATAAATCGTTAATGAGGGGGGGGCGTGAATTGATGGAAAGCAAAAAAGCATATACGGGCAAAGCCTTATACTAGTCTTATTTTCATTTCTTTTGACAGCATGTTCGTCAAAGACGGAAATACCGGCGGTTTATACCGATATACAGCAGCCGGTTTCCATTTATCCGGATTATAAAGAAATTATCATTCCTCCCAATATCGCTCCACTCAATTTTCTGGTTCCGTTCTCCCGGCAAAGAGTTTGTTGCTGTATTGGCAGGGGAAAAAGATCAACTGACGGTATCTTCCTCCGAAGGTTCCTCGATCCATTTTGAAGAAACAGACTGGCAGAATTTTATCCGTCGCCATAAAGGGAATACCTTGAATATGACTATCTATGCACATACCGGAAAAGGATGGCTGCGCTATCCTCCCTATCCAATCCGGATTGCCGATGAAGATATCGATCCTTATATCTCCTATCGCCTGATAGAACCGGGATATTCAACCTATCGCCAGTTGGGATTATATCAGCGTAACCTAACCACTTTCGAAGAACAACCGATTTACGAAAACAACCGTTCTTTCGATTTCCGGGATAATCATTGCGTTAATTGCCATAATTACCAGAATTACAGTACCCGGAACATGCTGTTCCATGTCCGTACCAATCATAGCGGAACTATCATTGCACGAGACGGACAGGTAGAAAAGATAGATTTCCGGAACGATTCAATTCTTGGAGGAGCCGTATATCCTTCGTGGCATCCAGGGAGAGACTGGATCGTGTTTTCGTCTAATAAGACAGGACAGGCTTTCCATACCCTGAACTGGGAAAAGGTAGAAGTCATCGACCAGGCATCTGATCTGATTTTCTATGATGCGGAACAGAAAACAGTACGGAATATATTTAAAAACGGACAGCTTACTGGAAACATTCCCGCAATGGTCACCAGCAGGTGATCGGATTTATTATTGTGTAGCCGACCTGAAAGCACTACGTTCCGATTTAGGGACAGTTACAACAACCGACTTCCTGCATAAATATGACCACCTACATTATAATATAATGAGCTTGCCTTTCGATTCGTCGACTTGCAGTTTCGGTACGCCGGTTCCGGAAGTAGACTGTTCCGCTATCGGCCGAAGCGCTTCTGTTCCCCGCATAAGTCCCAACGGCCGTTTCCTGCTTTTTACGCAAGGCGATTACGGTCAGTTCCACATCTGGCATAAAAGTGCCGACTTATATGTTAAGGATTTAAAGAACGAGACTATTTATCCATTAGAAGCTTTGAACAGCAAAGATGCCGACAGCTACCATAGCTGGAGTAGCAACGGACGATGGATTGTTTTCAGTTCCAGGAGAGACGATGGTTCCTATACCCGCCTATACATCGCCTACTTTGATCCGAAAGGACAAGCCCATAAGGCATTCCTGCTCCCGCAACGGAGTCCGGAACAAAACATGACCTTACTGAAAAGCTACAATGTACCGGAATTGACAACAGACCCGGTCAGCATATCTCCTGAAACTTTCAGGAAATAATATACCAGTCACAAGCCCAAACTGTGACCTGCCGTTAAACAAAGGGACTGTCCAAAAAGTGGATAGCCCCTTTAGCTATTGTTTATTTCGGTAAA
>JAJPZM010000485.1 GCA_021204335.1 Parabacteroides sp.
AATAAACAATAGCTAAAGGGGCTATCCACTTTTTGGACAGTCCCTTTTTCTTTTTATCTTTCCTAAACTTTATTAGCCAAATTTAATTGGTCAATTTATCCCCCGGCATGTTTATTGTATGAAGATGTATAGTTATTAAACTGATATAAAGACTTAACAATATAATAATATGGCTTATATAGACTATTATAACATTCTGGGGGTGAACAAAAGCGCTTCGCAAGACGATATCAAAAAGGCATATAAGAAGCTGGCGCGTAAATACCATCCCGATTTGAATCCGAATGACCCGGATGCTCACCGGAAATTTCAGGAGATTAACGAAGCTAATGAAGTTTTGAGCGATCCGGAAAAGCGTAAGAAGTATGACCAATACGGTGAAAACTGGAAACATGCCGACCAATTCGATGCCCAACAGCAGCAATACGGACAGTATCAGGGCGGCTTCGGAGGTTTCGGCGGCAACAATGGCGGCGGTTCTTATTGGAGCGCGTCCGACGACGGCAGCGGATTCTCCGACTTCTTCGAATCCATGTTCGGTGGCGGCGGTCGTAGTGGTGGCAGAGGCAACCATGCGTTCCGCGGGCAAGACTATAATGCAGAACTGCATGTCTCTTTAGCAGACGCTGCCAAAACTCATAAACAGGTTATTACCGTCAATGGCAAGAACCTGCGTATCACAGTTCCGGCCGGTATAGCAGACGGACAGACTATTAAATTGAAAGGTCAGGGCGGTCCGGGTGTAAACGGCGGTCCTGCCGGCGACTTATACATCACATTCAGCATTGCAGAAGACAGCCGTTTCAAACGGGTTGGCGACGATCTATACGTAACCGCTCCGCTAAATCTCTACACTGCTATATTAGGTGGTGAACAGATTGTCGAGACAATGGATGGAAAAGTGAAACTGAAAGTAGCTCCCGGCACTCAGAACAACAGCAAAGTGCGGTTGAAAGGCAAAGGTTTCCCGGTCTACAAGAAAGAGGGACAGACAGGTGACCTGATCGTCACCTACTCCATCGAGATACCGACTAATCTGACGGACAAACAAAAAGAGTTGTTCCGTGAAATACAGAGTCTTAATTAATAAAACACGAGTACTATGCAAACCGATTTAATTATAGTCAACGAATATTGCCGGATATGCCACATCGAACCTGCTTTCATCTTCCGCCTGGAAGAAGGAGGCTTGATCGAAATACGCATCATTAAAGGTGAAAAATATTTACAGGCAGCCCAGTTACATGATATCGAAAGATATACACACATGTATTACGACCTGTCGATCAACTTCGAGGGAATCGACGCGATCCACCACCTGCTCGACCGTGTCAAATCCATGCAACAGGAAATCGGACATCTGAAAAGACGGCTGCGCTTATACGAAGCCAACGATTTCGAAGCGATAGACGAATTGTAATATCCTGTCCCGGAGATATCCGAAGCCACTATCCTACCATAGCGGCTTTGGAATATTTATTGACAAAATGTTACAAAAGAACCATTTACACCTGCAATCAGAACGAATTACAAAAACTATTTGTAAAATAATTTGGATTGTAAGAATTATTTATACCTTTGCACTCGCAATCAGGTAATGATAGCAACTATATCGCGGAGTGGAGCAGTGGTAGCTCGTTGGGCTCATAACCCAAAGGTCATAGGTTCGAGTCCTGTCTCCGCAACTAAAACAAAAGGTTTTCAGTTTAACTGAAGACCTTTTGTTTTTTCCTCCCTTTTATCTATCTTTGATTCTGCATCTATCCGGTGTATTACCAGCTTCTTTTCTAAATTCTTCCCTTTTAAAATCTGTGGCCGATAGTTGTCGGCCAGCTGGTCGATAACCGTCAGCCAAGTGGCCGACAATTGTCAGCCAGCCGGCCGATAATTATCAACCACAGATTAGTCGCCATACTAAATCCAATTAATCAGTATACTTTTTCCAATTATATCAGTATGAACCTTAAAATAGAGTAATATGCATCTACCTTCTGAACGTTTTTAAGAGTCATTTGTTTATATAACGAACTAAACAAAAAACACATACCTACGTAAGGATAACGCTCCTATACACAACCAATCGGTATGTTTTTCGAGAAAAATGCTTTCCGTCAGTCATATTTATGTGACTGACGAACATTGTCGTATAGCTTAACTTAAAACGCAAATGATATACCTCTTGATTTTACTGTCTTTTATCATATCGGTCGTTTTCTCGATGCTTATAATTCCACGTATCCTTATTGTAGCATTGACGAAAAGACTTTTTGATATACCCAACGAACGAAAGATACATACCGAAGCTATTCCCCGTCTGGGTGGTATATCATTCGCTCCCTCCATTCTATTCTCACTTGCCTTTGTTTCCGCCATTTCTTATATAGGATATCTCTATGGTTTCAAAATACCGAAAGATATCACCTTGCATATCACTCCCGATTTTTATATGCTTACCTGCGGACTCATCATCCTCTACCTGGCCGGCATCAAAGACGACCTGGTCGGCCTGCGCTACCACACCAAATTCATTGTACAGATCCTTGCCGCTTTCATGCTCCCGATTTCCGGATTATGGTTCAATAACTTCTACGGTTTATTCGGTATTCATGAACTGGCACCCTGGGTGGGAATTCCTCTGACGATATTCGCCATTGTCTTTATCACGAATGCGATCAATCTGATCGACGGTATCGACGGGCTGGCATCCGGACTGAGCGGGACGGCTTTGCTGATATTAGGCACCCTGTTCCTGCACAAGCAGATGTGGACGTATGCGATGTTGGCGTTCTCCACACTGGGTGTCTTGATTCCTTTCTTCTATTACAATGTATTCGGACAGGCGGAACATGGACGAAAATATTCATGGGAGATACGGGGAGCCTTACGCTCGGATATATCCTGGCATTCCTCTGCATCCGCTATGCGGTATATGACCCGGATGTGGCGCCCTATTCTACCAGTGCGATCCTGATCTCGTTCTCCACCCTGATCGTCCCGATGTTTGATGTGATACGGGTGATACTGATACGGTTCCGCAAACGCAAAAGCCTATTTTCACCGGACAAAAATCATATTCATCATAAATTCCTGGAAATGGGGTGCAGCCCTCACAAGGCTCTACTCTATATCCTGGGAATTGCCTGGGCATTCAGCAGCTTGAATATCTTGCTGGCGCCATATATAAACATTACTATTTTATTTATGGGAGATATAGTAGTCTGGACGGCATTGAATGTATGCCTGGACATGATCCAACACAAAAAGAAATCGTTGAAAGAAAAGAAAATCATCTAAAAAAAGAATCAATTAAATTATGAAAGCATGTTTTATGGGGCTTGGTTATATCGGACTGCCCACAGCGATAATAGCAGCCGGACACGGCATAGATGTAATCGGCGTAGATATTAATCCGCAGGTAGTAGAGATGACCAATAAGGGAATTATACATATAGTGGAACCTGGCTTGCAGGAACTTTGCCGGCATGCCGTAGCAACCGGGCGACTGAAGGCATCCGTCAGTCCGGAAGTGAGTGATGCTTACCTGATTGTCGTCCCTACTCCGTTCAAGGAAAACCATGAACCGGATATTTCGTTTGTCGAAACTGCTACCCGCTCCGTGATCCCGTTACTGAAGGAAAAGGACCTGTTTATCATCGAATCGACATCGCCGGTCGGGACAACGGAAAAGATGAAAGAATTGATCTATGCACTCAGACCGGAGCTGGAAGGGAAAATATATATCGCTTATTGCCCGGAACGCGTGCTGCCGGGTAATGTGATTTATGAGCTGGAACATAATGACCGCGTAATCGGAGGCATTGATGAAAAATCGACCGAAAAGGCAATCGAATTTTACAGTCGTTTCGTAAAAGGCACGTTGCATAAGACAAATGCCAAAACCGCCGAGATGTGCAAACTGACGGAAAACTCCTCGCGCGATGTCCAGATAGCCTTTGCCAACGAACTCTCGCTCATCTGCGACAAAGCCGGCATAAATGCCTGGGAACTGATCGAACTTGCCAACAAACATCCGAGAGTCAATATCCTGCAACCGGGTTCGGGAGTGGGCGGACATTGTATTGCTGTCGACCCTTATTTCATTACAGCCGAGTTCCCTATCGAGTCCCAATTAATAGCGAAAGCGCGCGAAATAAACAACTACAAAGCATTCTGGTGTGCCGAAAAGGTGGAAAATGCGATGTTGAAGTTCGAACTCGAATATAACCGGAAACCGGTTGTCGCCATGATGGGACTTGCCTTCAAACCCAATATCGACGACCTGCGTGAATCGCCGGCCAAATATATCACCACGAAAGTGATGCAAAGCCGGAACAATGCTGACATCCTGGTGGTCGAACCGAATGTAAAGAAGCATAAGGTTTTTAAACTGACCGGTTATAAGGAAGCCTATAAAAAGGCTGATATCGTAGTTTTCCTGGTATCCCACGAAGAATTTAAGACATTACCTTATAATAAGGATAAGGTGATATTGGATTTTTGCGGGATATACAAATAACAAATCAAAGGAATATGCTTCAAAAAAGTAAAATCATACTTATCATGAAACATGATATTACGCATTATCCACCCATTATATCCTTATGCAATATTCTGACCGGGCTGGGGCATGAAGTCGTATATATCGGTGCCTGTTCCAATCTGCACATAAAACAGAATTTACAGGTTTCCGGTGTAAAGTTATATCTGCAAGACCGATACTTCGACAATCCGCTACAGCGATTTACCCAACAGGTTATTTTCAGAAACAGAGTAACAAAGATCATCGATAAAGAATACACAGACAACTGTTATTTATGATTTGTCCATTTCGAAACAGTTTTGTTATTCATAAAACTATTCGATACGCATCGATGTATCGCTCACTTCCTGGAGTTCAGGGATGCCCGGTTAAATATAGGATATAAACTGCTCACCTCATTTTGCAATTATAAAAAGAAATTGTTGAAAGCCAATAAAATCATTTGTTGCGAATATAACCGGGCACATATCACCAAAGCTTTATTTCAGTTGAAAGAATTGCCGGTTATATTGCCCAACAAACCGTTTTCGCAGGAAGACGGAATCGATAAGGAAGATATTCCCCCGATTGTCAGCACGCTCAAAGAAAGATACAAAAACAAAAAAATAATCTTATACCAGGGAGCTTTCCAACCGGAAAGACAACTGGATCATTTCTTTGAGGCCGTCGATAGCCTACCGGATGAATATGTTTTCTTTTTAATGGGAACAGATAATGAGTATAAAAAAGCACTCAGGAAAAAGTATGAAAACAAAAGAAATATCTTCTTGCCCTTTCTGCCCTCTCCACTTCATCTGCATGTAACGCAAATGGCTTACATAGGTGTTCTGACTTATATCCCATTAGGAAAAAAACTCGGTCAAATGCTCAATGTCCTTTATTGCGCCCCCAACAAAATCTATAAATATGCAAAGTTCGGTATCCCCATGATTACGAATGATCTTCCGGCTTTAAAGTTTGCCTTTTTGGAAAATAAGGCCGGGATTGCCGTAACAGATCCATTATCCGTATCCTGAATTGTATCGGCAATCAGGGACATAGAGGCTGATTATGCCACGTTTCAGGAAAATTCAAAGCAATTATACGACAAAGTCAATATGATACAGAGAGTAGAGGCCATTATTGAATCATGAAATTACTTATTTTCGACACAATATTCCCAATTGGCCACAAAGATCTGAATAATAAATTGATTGGACTGCTATCAGGCATCTCGGAACTGATGGTTTTGAATAAAGCCGGATATTATTCCGGTAACCGGCCGGCAAATGTAAAAATAAGAACCTGCAAACTTCTTTTGCCAGTTATCCGGAATGTATTGGTTAATCAATGCTGTCAATTATGGAATTTCCTGGCAGGCTTCCTGACTGTATTACCTGTGCGGATATGACAAGGTCCTTTTCTTTACATTCGATACAGTGGGCTTCGCTATCGCCCGTTTTTTATTCGCAGGGAAAGAGAGTTATCTATTTCATCACAGAAATACGGCAGAACTGAGCAATAAATACAAAAGAAAGATCTTTTTATCGTATGCAAACTCAGTCAATCATATTGTTTTTACCGAATTTATCAAAGATTACCTGGTGAATGAACTGCATGTAACTGCCTCAAGAGTATTTGTGTTACCACATCCGCTTATTTTGCCCGAAGAAAAAGAGCCTTATAACAGTAATATGGAAAATTATTTGTCGGATTGGGATATGCGAATGATGAACGGATGATCAAGGAAATTGTGTAACAAGAAGCCAAAGATCATATACTGGAAAACCGGAATATCCGGTTAATACTAAGATCCAAAGAATGGGCTTACGAAGGGAAAGCAATCAAAGTCATCAAAGGGCATCTGAAAAGAGAAGAATACGACAGGTATTTCAATGTAGCCAATGCGATCCTTTTATTATATCCCGAATCATATAAAAATCGCTTTTCAGGAGCTATCATGGATGCGTTTATACATAAAAAGGTAGTTATCGGAACGAATATCCCTATCGGCGGTTACTTTGCAGCGCAATATCCTGGCTCCTGTATGATTGTCGGCTCTACCGATGATTTATTCAGGAAAATAAAAAACTTTCAATCCCCTTCCGTAATACAACTCGAAAAAGAACGGTCAATCTTTTTCAAAGACATTCGGATCAGACGGTATTGCATAAACTGAAACAAATTATTAATGAGTAAGAGCTATCGGAAAAACATTGATTACAGATTCATACTGCCGATTATTCTGTTATATACGATTCATTTATTGATTATTAAAATTCCTATCCTATCCGGTTCGTTCGGTTTGCTGGAATTTATTATCGCGGGATATCTTCTTTATAAAAAGAAAGTATCCTATCTACTGATCTATTTACTGGTTATCATTGCCGGAACATTTGACGTACCGGCATTTGTTACGGGAGAAGTGGGATCGGTGGTATATACTTTCCTTTTTCTGCCTGCCATAAAGGGATATCATTTCTATTTGTTGATATGCCTTCCGGCCCTTTTTATCTTGCCAAAACTAAAAAAGCTGAAGCATTTGAAAAAAGAATACCGGCAGACATATACACTGATGTCCTGGGTATGCAGGATACCGGTATTGGGGATTATTTTCGGATTAATCGGCCTATTGTTTAATGAAAACAATATACTGCATATCGACTGGATATCTTATTTTATAAAAGATTTGATTACCTATTCAACCCTTTCATTACTGGCGATTTATATTTGTTATCTGCTGCTAACAGATTCTGCCTTCTATTTTCTGCTGAGAAAAACATTGATCGCTATCCTGATCAGCATTCCGATATGTGCCGTATTAAGTCTGCTGCTAAAGCAAAATGGCTGGTATGGCAGCGAAAAAATACTACTTGTTCCCCTCACATTATTCTTTACACCGCTTATTATTTGCTTTGCCTTTTATGAAGAGTATAATATGAAAAAAACAGCAATCTCCCTATTTATAATTTGTCTGATATTGCAATTTAATTACTCAAATGCGTTAGGAGGAAAGTCTTGATTATCACTTCTTTATCTTCTTCTGGCTATCGGCATTTTTATTTACCAGCGGGAAAAAAAGATGATCCTGCTGTTATCGGTTGCCGGCATGCTGGGAATATCCGGACTGGCAATGAATTATATTATGAATAAAGCAAATTCAGGAGATAGCTTATCGTCTAGAAAACTGACACAAGCAGTTCTGCTTTTATCCGTTGTCGATCCCGAATGGTATATAAATGTGCCTTCTTCACCCAAACAAAGAATTGAAGAATTTCTCAACATACTGGAAGAATATAAGCTCAAGCCATTATACAGTATCGGAGGGAAAGGGTTTGCCGGAAATATTCAAGACTACCGGAACAGTTTCGGTAGTTACCTGATCGATTCTTTTTCGGAAGACCAGTATGCCAATAATTCCTTTATCATTCTCCATGAAACGATTAATACGATCTTTTTAAAATTCGGATAGCTCGGATTAATTTGCTTGTTTATCTTGTTGAAACAAACCGTACAATCCTTCCGTTACTCGCCCTGGGGTATTATCGGATGTTTATAGCTGCTCTTCTTTTTCGGATATTCTATTACTCTTGGTATATTCGGGGTATCTGCACTGGCATTGTCATGTTATGATATCGATATATATAAACAAAAAATAAATGACCAAACAAATTAAAACAACTGGAAAAGATCTGGCATGGAATTATCTGGGATATAGCTTATCGCTGGGAATTAATATGATTCTCCTACCGGTTGTCCTACATTTTTTGCCATCCGACGAGTTGGGACTTTGGTATGTTTTCCTAAGTATAGGGACATTTGTCTCTCTGTTCGACTTCGGCTTTACTCCGCAAATGGCACGACAAATTACTTATAGCTTCTCGGGAGCTTTATCGCTGCAAAAAAACAGGAATATCTAACGACTTTCTTTCAGAAGATATTAATTATACGCTCTTTTCGGATTTGATAAAAACGGCACGTTTAATTTACCTGCTGATTGCTTGCTTTGTATTACTCCTCTTATCGTCCGGCGGGAGTTATTACATAAAATACATTTCCGGTGAGATATTTAGCGGAAAGATCTTATTATCATGGTGTTGTTATTCGGTTGCTTGTTTTATCAATCTATATTTTTCGTATTATAATGCCATATTCAGAGGATTGGATGACTTTGTTACATTGAGCAAAGCGATGGTTTTTTCAAAGATTGCCCAGTTTTGTGTGGCTGTTGTTAGTTTATATTATGGTGAAGGGATTTTGGCTGTTTCCTGCTCTTATCTTGTCAGTGGCATTGTTTTCAGGCTATTACTTATAAGGGAATTTAATGTATATCGCAAATTAATTCAGAATAAAAGACGTAATGGCACGCAAAAGGTTATCGGAAACTTTAAGATTATCTGGCATAATGCCTGGCGGGATGGGGTTGTGATGATTTCCAGATATTTTACATCACAGGCAAATACCATTATCTGCTCTTTGTATCTTGGACTAACGGAAACGGCCAGTTATGCTTTGTCTATTCAGATCATAACGATTGTATCTTCTTTTTCCACAATATATTATACGACTAATCAGCCGGCATTAACAGAGGCAACACTGCATCGTGACTTAGAAAGAAAAAGGCTTTTATTTGCCAGATCGTGGATTGTTTTCTTCTTTACATTCGTCTGTTTATCGTTGGGAGTTATTATTGTAGGCTTCCCATTATTAAAGCTATTCGGATCAAAAACAGTAATAAATTTATGGATTTATATAGGTCTTTCTGTTTATTTATTTCTCGAGGCAAATCATTCTCTTTTTGCCTCGTATATTTCTGCTGGAAATATTTTGCCTTATACATTTCCTTATCTTATTTCATCGATAGCATCTCTGGCATTATCTGTGATTGTAATAAAAACAACCACTTTGGGTATCTGGGGATTAATAATCTCTCCATTTATCATTCAACTGGTTTATAATAATTGGAAATGGCCTCAGTATGCTTTAAAGGATTTGGGTATATCGTTTGCCAAATTATTCAGGATAGGACTAAAAGGTATCTTTATTTGTTCAAGAAACAATCTTGTTTAAT
>JAJPZM010000494.1 GCA_021204335.1 Parabacteroides sp.
AAAACATTCATATGATGTTCAATAAATCAACGGACATCATGCGGATAATCATTAATCATAAACATAGTCGTCAGTGATCAGGCTATCAGGTAACGATTGATTATTATCTGCAAAGACAGCAGTGGCAGTAAGACTAAAAAAACAGTCATCCACATAAGTACGATTACATGGTAAAAGTTTTTCATAAACTTATATTCCCTCAGTTCTTATTCTGCAAATAATAAAGCAGCAACCCCTTCCGCACACCGTTCGCCATCGATAGCCGCTGAGACGATTCCGCCTGCATAGCCGGCTCCTTCCCCGCAAGGGAAAAGGCCTTTTACTGTAATATGCTGGTAGCTCTCGCGGTCGCGAAGGATACGCACCGGGGAAGATGTACGTGTTTCCACCCCAATCATCACAGCTTCGTTTGTCAGGAAACCATTCGATGTTTTCCCGAAATAGCGGAAGCCTTCACGCAAACGGCTGGTGATAAACTCTGGCATCCAGAAGTGGAGCGGAGAAGCCAACAAACCCGGCGTATAGGAAGATACAGGCAGGTCGAATGAATTTTTCTTCGTGACAAAGTCGTTCATCCGCTGTGCGGGAGCTGTCTGCTTCATGCCGCCATTCAGCCAGCAGACTTCTTCCAGGCGTTCCTGAAAAGCCATCAATGCCAACGGTGAATCGGCGGGAACGGTTATCTCCTCGTGTTTCATCAGTTCCTTATAGTCCTCGGGGCGTATCTCGACCACCATTCCTGAGTTAGACCAACGCGAACCGCGGTTGGAAGGCGACATGCCATTTACAACCACTTGCTTCGGGCCACTTGCCGCCGGAACGACAAATCCTCCGGGGCACATACAAAAAGAGTAAACGCCCCGTTCGCCCACCTGAGTAACGAAACTGTACTCAGCTGCCGGGAGAAACTCGCCTCTCCCCTCCTTCCGGTGATACTGAATCCGGTCGATCAGTTCCTGCGGATGTTCCAGGCGGACACCCACGGCAATACCTTTTGCCTCGATAGGTATTTGTTGCTGATGGAGATAACGGTAAACGTCGCGGGCAGAATGTCCGGTAGCCAGGATGACAGGACCGTAGAAACTCTTGCCAGTATTGGTTTCAATGCCGATCACTTCATTGTCTTTCATAATCAGGGCATCCATGCGGGTTTCGAAATGCACCTCGCCGCCACAACGGATAATCTGCTCACGGATATTCTCTATCACGCGGGGTAATTTATCTGTCCCGATATGCGGATGGGCATCTGCCAGGATCGAAGTGCTCGCTCCATGTTGGCAGAAAACGTTAAGTATCTTATCGACCGAACCGCGTTTCTTGCTGCGGGTATATAATTTGCCGTCCGAATAAGCGCCGGCACCACCTTCGCCAAAGCTGTAGTTCGATTCGCTGTTAACGGCATGTTCACGGCTGATCAACGCGATATCTTTCTTCCGGTCGCGCACATTCTTTCCACGTTCGATGATTACAGGACGTAATCCCAGTTCGATCAGGCGCAGGGCAGCAAAAAGCCCTCCGGGGCCGGCACCAACCACAACCACCTGCTTACCGCCAGATACATCTTTATATTCCACCGACTGGTATTCTGCTTCTTCGGGCTGTTCATTGATAAACACCCGTAGCTTTACATTTATATATATAGTACGCTGACGAGCATCGATAGAACGTTTGAGCAAGCGAACGGCATTAATATCTTTTACCATAGCTCCGGTTTCGCGGGATACCACCTGCTTTAAAGTTTGTTCACTGACTACCTCTTCGGGCAGAATACGAAGTTGTAATTCTTTTATCATGTTCGATCGTTTATTTATAATTATTTTTACCGAGAGGAAAATAGAAAATAAGCCCTCCCTGCACACGAAAACCACTCCAATCGGCTTTTTGTGTCAACTTTTTATCTTTGTCACCATCTAGATACAGGCTTTTCAAGGCATCCCATTCATAACCTATACTGAGGTTTATAGCAGCATAACTACATAATTTCAAACGTGCACCAATGGCAGGAGCAAGAAAAAAATTAGGTCCGGTAAACTTTAGTTCCTCTTCCGTTCCAGGAGTGTATTCAGGCGTTGGAGTACCGGACACATTGAAATGTAACGACTCTTTCATCTTTACATTATTGAGAATCGTACCAGAAGACATTTCCAGATAAGGCTGCAACCGCAGTTTACCAACAGGAGTATCAGCCAGCGTATAACGATAAAAGAGACCTATTTTATATCCCTTTATTCGCATCGCCAGACTATAATCACCCGAATAATCGGAAACGCCTTTCTTTCCGGCTGTATTCATATAGTCAAACAGGTATCCCCACTGGTGTCGTTTCCATTCGAAACCTATACGCATATCATGGGTCAGGTAACCAGGGAAATTATCTATGGTCTTCACCTGGTTCAACCCGGGTTGAACTGACCCCAGCAGATCTTTCATACCCGACATTCCATACGAACCAAAGCCTGCATTATATTCAAAAGTAAGCTTCTGTGCCTGTGCGACCAATGAGTCGGCTATTAGTAACACTACAATTATCAGTCTTTTCATTTCTTCAAATCTTTTTCAATATGCAATGCATATCCGGTATTGGATAACAGAACATTTCCATACAACTTACATTCAGTTGCGACATTCTTCGTATACAGAACTGTGTTTGTCTGCATATCTATCACTTTGACATTATTCGAACCGCGTAAAAGCAAGAAACCGGTCTTCGGATCGACATTACCGGCCACCATTCCCTGATAATCCAAAGTCTTTTCCAAGGAAAGGTCACGGCAATTATACAGGAATATCTTTCCTTGTGCCGACACGATAAGTTGTTCCGGATTCAATGGATTCATACACCAAGTGGAATAGGGCTGATCGAGTTTCTTTATTGAAACGGGACGGTTGTTTTCGAATGTCACTATTGTAAACCCGCTTCTGTCAACATTCCCACAGCAGAGATAGCAGCCATCCGGTGAAAATGACGAGTCATAAATATTCAGGTACTCAGAGAAACCGTAAGAACTTTCCAATGCACCGTCGGATACGCGGTAAACACGTACCGTCTGGTCAGGAGTCTGAGCCAGGCAAACCAGTTTATCATCTTTAGTAAGAGTCATGGCTCC
Source organism: Parabacteroides sp. (assembly GCA_021204335.1). GTDB lineage: Bacteria > Bacteroidota > Bacteroidia > Bacteroidales > Tannerellaceae > Parabacteroides. The sequence goes on from JAJPZM010000494.1 coordinate 3,108, forward strand.
GGTAAAAGAATTATAGTAATCAAGTGTGATTGTCTGTACTTTCTGCATGCCTTTGCCATTCAGCAAATCGATTGTCCGATCATGACGTACCGCCATCAGGCTACTATACATCGACAAGGCATACTCATTCACATTATTACCATCCGGTCCTTTGTACTCTTTATAACGTATACCGTCCGGCCATAGCCAGTTCGTTATCTCTCCATATGAACTGACATACAATATATCTTCCTGCAAATTATATCCAAAACGCGGCCAGTTTTGCTGTGGAGCAACTAATACACCCGGACTTGCCGATATATGTTTATAGCTGTGTAAAGTTGCGCCGGCAATACGATCTGCTTTATCAAAAGGAATAATTTCCACAATCATTTCCGGATCGAAAGCCCCGCGAAATCGGCATAAGGGATATGAATAAAATCGGCTGCATACTCACTCACTAACGGTTTCCGATTGTATTCGATATTCATAACCGATTTATAATATCTTTTTATGTTTATCTGCAAACTGTCCGGGTCGCTGGTGTCATAGGTTATCTCCGGATATTGCGTATCCAGATTGGCAAATCCCAACAGCCACGGAAATCTGTCGTCTTTAAAGCAAACAGATACCTGGTACGTTTCAGACTGTCCGATATGAGACTTACAGACATAAGATAGCTGGTCGCGGTCGGTTATCTTCACATCCAGGCCATTACCGACAACTCTGTAATAATCGAACCTAGATTCATTCAGCAAGGGTTTATTCCAGAACAACTCCAGATAACCATCTGTATTGATTTTGTAAGTAAGACTGTATTCCGGCTCCTGATAATTCGTCACTTCGACAGGCCAGTTGTACGAACCCAGATAGTTTTCCATTCCAGCCTGATCGGCAATGCTTCCAGAGCCGGTGCTTACGTATATGTCGCACTTCAAAGTATAATTTCCAACTGGCAATTCCCCTTTGTTAATAGTAAAAGTACCGGAAGCTACTTCCTTTATCCATTGTTTCTCACCGATACTAAAGACACAGGCAACCAGTTTATGGCCGGAAGTATTCAGATCATACTTAATCACCGTTGTCTCTTCGGATATCACAATCTTTTGCCCGTCATTATCGGCATTCAGTTCGATACCCATTTCAATTTCTCCTGCCGGTTTTTCCACTTCTATGAAGTTTTCTCCGACCTGATATTCGCATCCCTGAAGTAAGGGAATGAAATAAACAGAAAATATAATATATGCTTATTCATCAATCATATCTACTTTAAAACAGTTATCCGAACAGTTGCCGGAACGCTTCTTCCACTTTCTTTACCTGAATAATCTGTATTTTGCATTTGGCTATATCAAAGCCTTTCAAATTGTTATGAGGGATAATGATGCGCGAGAAGCCCAGCTTCTCCGCTTCCTGAATGCGTTGCTCAATACGGTTAACCGGGCGTATCTCTCCCGACAATCCTACTTCGCCACACATGCAGATGCCTTGTTCAATGCTGATATCGAGGCTGGACGAAAGAACAGCGCTGATAACCGCCAGGTCGATAGCAGGATCGTTCACCTTCAAACCACCGGCTATATTAAGGAACACATCTTTCTGTACCAGTTTAAATCCGGCACGCTTCTCCAATACCGCCAATAGCATATTCATACGGCGCAGGTCGAATCCCGTAGCACTACGCTGGGGTGTACCGTAAACGGCAGAGCTAACCAATGCCTGCGTTTCGATCAGGAAAGGACGGATGCCTTCGATAGCGGCTGCAATCGTTACACCGCTCAGGCCTTCATGATTCTGGGTAAGCAATAACTCGGAAGGGTTGCTGACCTCACGCAATCCATTCTGCCGCATCTCGTAAATACCCAGTTCCGCAGTACTGCCAAAGCGGTTTTTAATGCTTCGGAGAATACGGTACATATAATGCTGGTCGCCCTCGAATTGAAGAACCGTATCGACAATATGCTCCAGTACCTTCGGCCCCGCAATACTTCCCTCCTTATTGATATGACCGATCAGTAATACTGGGACACCACTCTCTTTAGCGTATTTCAGGATCGCAGCACTACATTCTCGCACCTGCGAGACACTACCGGGAGAAGATTCGACAACCTCGGTATAGATAGTTTGGATAGAGTCGATAATCAATAGGTCGGGCTGCACATTGCGGGCTTGCACGAATATCTGCTCCAGATTCGTTTCGCTCAGGATGAAGCATTCGGGATTTTCGTGTGCTATACGGTCGGCACGCAGTTTAAGTTGGCGACTGCTTTCTTCGCCGGAGACATACAACGTCTTCATCCCGTTCAATCCCAGGACAGTTTGCAGAACCAAAGTCGATTTTCCGATACCCGGTTCGCCACCGATAAGCACCAGCGAGCCTTTCACCAGGCCTCCACCTAACACGCGGTTGAGCTCGTCATCTTTCAAATCGATGCGGACTTCTTCTTCCGAAGTGATGTCGCGCAGCAAGACCGGACGGGCTTTGCCGCTTTCGGTAATTCCAGGAATCACACGTTTGGCAGAAGGTTCTTTTGTGGCAACCACTTCTTCCACGTATGTGTTCCATTCACCGCAATTAGGGCATTTACCAACCCATTTAGGAGAGTTTGCTCCACAATTGGAGCAGACATATACTGTTTTTGTTTTAGCCATATATCTTTAATGATTTGGCGTAAAGATAGGAAAAGTTAGCCAAATAAGTCGAGTGTAAGTTGTTTCTTCTCAGCTTCCAGCTTGCGCAAGTGGCGCTTACCTTGGGGAGTAACGATTTCCATTTTATCGAAACGGGTACGGATTACGGTAGTTACCGTATAGCTTACGTTGATTGTTTCGCCCAGCTCGCTGAGTTTACGTTCGATCTCCAGGACACAGTCGATACACATGCCGCTTGTAAAGGAAATCTTTTCGTCGAACATCTGCTTCTTGAAATCTTCATCCTGCATATAAAAGTCGATCGTCTCCCCTCCTTTATTATAGATGCCTTTCCAACGGTAACGGCTATCTTTCAATACCGGAGAAATAATCTCGATAGTCGCCTTGTTATCTTTTACCGGTGGCAGGTCGTCCGAGCGGAGTATGAAGTAATCGAACTGTTCCCGCTTAACTTCAAGCGAACCGGAGCGGCTATGGTTGTTTTCGTTCAACTCGCGTAAAGTGATCTTTGTTACTTTCGGATACCCACGCAGCGCTTCATAGAAGTTTGATTTAGCTTTACAGAACCGGGGCCAGGAAGCCAACAGCTGGATCGGTTCGCGATTGATAGTAAGGGCAGGCTCCTTCAATTTGAGCTCGCGTCTCAACAAGGCTATTTCGCGCTGCATCTTCTCGTCGTCGGCACGTGTCCGGTCGACAAGCGGCTGTCCGCCTACCGAAAGTGTAGGGCGTGTCAACACCTGCATAAAATATTTAATAATACGGAAATAGACCGGGTACTTCCTCCGGCAACCGACCATATTTCCCTGTAACCTACCTGCGGGCAAGGCTCACAGTAGATCGTCATCTTCACATCCAACAAATCAGATAAGGCACGAATCATAGTAAGAACCTCTTTCTCGCACCTTTGCCTGATCATGGCATCTATATAATTGGATTTATCGTTAAAATAATAACGAAGCTCAAGTTTGTTTTCAAACTTTATCATAAAGTCATCTTGTATTTATTGAATATCCGGCTTACTCTTTTACTGGTTGTTCTTTGGGTTTACGATCGAAGAACGGGTTCTTGGAAGAGGCACTGACGGGTATCGCCATAACGCATTTACTGTCGTTGCCCAACCAACCCAAACGCTGGGCCGCCAATCCGGCGCTGAACATCACACGCGTATCCAGACGCAGGTCGGAAGCCGTTGCACAGGCCGAGCCTATCGCAATCCCCAGATCGACTGAGTTGATGGCACAGGGTACATCTGCCGGTTTTTCAACGCAGGTATCAAAGCCGCAATGGGCACAGTTCAATCCCTGTACTTGCTGGCGGGTTCCCAAAATGACTATGGCTTCGGCATTTAGGATATTATCCGCATCACGCAATATAAACTTGAATCCGGTTTCGGCAGCCAGGTTCAGCATCTCGTTAGACAAACGCTGGATGTCCTCGCCGGCAACCAGCGCTATTTCTATAATATCGACGCCTTTCCCTTTCGGAGCAGTCCGGGCGGCTGTCATCATCTGACGCACAGCCTCCAACACATGTTCGTGTCGTATTTCTCTTTCGTTTTGTATCATCTTCTTATTGGTTTAGCAGGAACAAAGATACGCTTTTACTCGCTTTCCAGTTCAAGATTGGTCATCTTTTCTGTAATGGCAAACGGATAATCCGGATATTCATAGAGGCTGAAACGCGGTTCGGTTTTCCCTTCGCAATAGTTCCAGATGCTACGGTACTCTTTGGCGACTTCTCCCAGCTGTACCAGCTGGCGGAGATAAGCGGCTACCGATTTGTTCTCCACAATATATACCTCGCCCATCTTATCGATGATCGGACTGTGGCGGCGACCGGTATCGTGGTCGAATTTAAGGATACGCTTTCCTTCGGCAGTCAACCCCACCGTTTTAAACGTCATACTTTTGCCTATTGCCGGAAGATTCAGCACATTACGGTCGGTTGCTGCAAACAACAGATGATTCTCCCGAAGGAAATTATATAGCTTCCTGCCTAAAGGCCGTTTATGAGTGACGATATCATCCAATTCGGCTAGTTTATCCTCCGGTACGCGACCGAATACTTTTTCTTCGCACTGTTCCTGCAAAGACCGGCTGTTGGGAGTAAACACAGCGTAGTTTTCATGAAATCCTTTTACCGAAAACGTATAGTAACAAATAACCCCGACAGAGTTTAATGTCTGCCGCAATTTGGCCGTATGCCCACGACGGGATGCTGCCACCGTATAAACCAACTGGTTCGTAATAACCCAACCGGCATTAAGAATAGCCTGTATAGCCCGTTTTGCTTCGGGCGTCACTTCCAGCGGCGACTGGAAATGCGTCTGGATAATAAACTGGGAAACACCGACTTCCGATGCTTTTTCCTTAAACTCCCTGAGGATTTCAACCAACTCATCGGTAATACGCAAAGGCAGATAGGCCAGCAAACGCGATCCAAGGCGTACCCGTTGCAGTTCGGCAAACTTCTCCCCTTCCGGACGGCTTTCATTCGCTTTACGCTTACGGACAGCCATTTTGTAGACAGCTTCCAAAATCTTACGCAACGTGGCATTCTGGCTCATCAAGGCATCTCCCCCTGTAATCAGAATATCGCGCAACTGGGCGTCTTCTTCAAAATAATGCATCAGGCGGCGCAGTTTCTTATCCCAGGTTTCCTTCGGCTTCAACGCTTCAAAGCCAAAGTTAAGGCGTTCGCTCTGGAAATCATACATCCGCTGACAAGATGCGCATAAGCCTCCGCAGGCACGCCCCATCGAGTCGGGTATCAGAATAGCCACATCCGGATACCGGCGGTGGATGTTATGCCCTTCAGGCAAAAGCCAGCCGGCGGCATTGGGTTTGCCGGCTTCTACAATATCTTCTTTCTCCCAGGCTTTGATACTGCCGTATGTTTCTACCAATTCGTTGGAATAAAGTATATAGGAACGGATAGTCTCATCATTATACCCCTCCTTTCCCGGATTCAACAACGACAAATAATAGGGAGTGACAAAGAAAGGCATTCCCTTTTTACGGGCACGAGCCAATAGCTGCATCGTATCTTCCGAAAGAGATTCACCCAGGAAATAATTCAACTCGACAGGACTCTTGATAGCCATCGATAAATGGAAACGGGAGATATTCCACCACTCCTGTACCTGTGCATACTTCTCCTCATACGTCATTTCGGGCGAAAACTGGAAACGGGATGAAGAAGCAGTACGGCATTCAATCTTCCGGATCAGCCGTTTGATAATACGATCTTTGTTAACTTCACGAATAGCGATCACTTCTTCATCGAGCCCGGTCGGCCAACAGTTCATCTGCCGTTTAACCAGCGAACGATCCGGTTCGACCGTTTCAGGATGTTCCAGAAGTAAGAACTGGTGATAAAGATCGATAAACAAATCAGGGGATACTTCTTCCGTCAATTTTCCGGTAAGAAATTGCCATAAATAAGTAATCGTTTGTATAGATAATTCCTCACCGGTAGAAAGCTCATCAATCGGTGATCCGTCATATTCAATTAAAAGCAAAATACGCTTCGCCACAGCATTTCCCATATTACTACTTCTCCCGTTCAGTTCCATCCGAGACGACACAAACGAACGCAAAGCTTCCCGGAACAGTTTTACGCTCCGGCTTTCTTCCGCCATTGTCACCAAATCCGGAAAATCCCTGTTAAACACTTTCAGTAAATAAAAATTGTCGTACGTTAGTTCTTTTCTTTTTATCATATAATACTACTGCTTTTATAGAATTCAGAATAAATTCAAGTTCCGGGCTGCTTATTCAATGGAGATACACTTCTATAGGGGATAACGA
>JAJPZM010000276.1 GCA_021204335.1 Parabacteroides sp.
TTTTAATACGTTTGCCCTGAAACAACGATAAGTCAGCCCACTTTCGCCTCAACAAAATTGCCTGCCGACAATTGTGGGCAAGCCTGCCGACAGTTATCGACAGGCAAATTGTTCCTTAAAAAAAATGCATACCAACGTGTGCATTTTTATATCCGATAGTATAAACTCAACTATACATTATAATATTCTTCCCATCCTTTGCGTGGCGGCTGGCCGCTCAGCATCTGATTAGCAAAATCATCATTCACAATCTCTTTGGTCGTACGGTCGAGAACCAGCTTGCGGTTCAGGCGCTGCGCCAATACACCCAGGCAGAACACCTGGCTTAGCGGACCGGCTATCGAGAAAGGCGAACGAGTCTTTTCCTTTCCCTGGCAAGCCAGCAGGAAGTTTTCGAAATGATTGGATGGGCTCTTTTGGTATTCGGGAAGCGTCGGATTCATATCTTTCGCGATCTGATCCGGAATAACCGACAGCGTACTTCCATGAGAACCACCCTTAAAGGTCAATGTTTTCGTATAAATTTCCTTACCCGGGTTCAAACTCATTAATTGTAGTTTGCCGCCTGCTACCGCAGGGATATTCGGGTCTACTTCCGAAGAACCGTAGTTTTCAGGCACAGACGGGATATTATCCAAGCCATCATACCAGGTTACGTCTACTGCCGGCATGTTTCCTCTTTCAGGGAACTTAAACAGGATAGTCGACGACATCGGATAAAAGAACGGGTTATGATCTTTCAAATATAAAGGATTAACTTCTGAGGGCAGTCCCAGATCCAGGAATTCATGTGCCGTATCGAGGATATGCGCACCCCAGTCGCCCAGCGCACCCATACCGAAATCGTACCAGCAACGCCATTGTCCCAGATGGTAATCGTGGTTATAATCATGGTGCTGCACTACTCCGAGCCAGGTGTTCCAATCCATTGTCTCGGGAACAGGCTCGCCCATCGGCATGTGTTTGATATGGGGGGGGTTCCAACCATGCCAGCGGCGCGGTGAGTTCATGTGGGCGGTGATAGCGGTTACATCCTTTATCAGTCCGGCTTCTTTCCAGGCTTTAAACTGGAAATAGTTTGCTTCCGAATGCCCCTGATTACCCATCTGGGTAACTACGCCGTATTTCTTTTCGGCCCGCATCATCAGTTCTATCTCCTAAAAAGTACGTGCCATCGGTTTCTCCACATACACATGTTTGCCATGAGCCATCGCCTCTATCGTGATCGGGAAATGGGCATGGTCGGGAACGCCGACCGTTACGGCATCGATCTTATCCGCCATCTGGTCGAACATCTTGCGGAAATCCTGGAAACGGGGAACTTTCGGGAACATGGAAATCACTTCCTGCGTATGTTTTGCCCCCATATCCACATCGCAAAGGGCAACGACATTACATAAACCTGTCTTATACAACTCTTTGGCAATATCCGCACCCCGGTTGCCAATGCCGATAAATGCAATATTTACTTTTTCGTTGGCACTAACGAAAGGTACGCCCGGCATCGCATTTGCCTTTGATGGTATCCAAAACGAAGGGATTGCCGAAAGAGCCGAAAGAGCCAATGCCCTTTTCAGGAACGAACGGCGGGAGATTTCATCTGATTTCATGGTACTATATAATTGATTAAATAATTCTGTTTGCGCAAACATTCTTAAAAACAACTTCGTAAAATTAGATATTTTTGTTGATTTGAAAGAAATAAGCGGGGAAACTTACCTATTTCTTCAAGGAAAAAGATGGAATTGTCCAATTAAAGGATAAAGAGATAGAGGAACAAACCGGAACAATGTTTACGCAAATAGAGCAAGGAACGATATAACTGATTTTGACGGTACGAACAGATATATCCAACTGCACAGCGATCTCGGCAGCTTTCATTCCTTCAAAATAAGAAAGGCGGAATATTTCCCGGCTTCGTTCCGGCAACTCTTCTACTTTTTTCATCAGCATATCCAGTATATCCTTCCGCATAAAAAGTTCGTCGGACGACTCGAAGTAATCCAATTCATCCAATTTAAGTTGCACGGCGCGGCGATCCAGTATTTCCTGCTCCATATTGGAACGGCGAAGGTGATCGATGCAGGCATTGCGGACGGCAACATACAGAATTTTCTTCAAATCTTCATCAGGAAGAAGGGACACCTGCTTGTCCCACAATTTCAGAAAAACATCATGTACAATATCCTCGGCAAAGAAACCGGAAACAAACTTTCCCGCAAAGCGAAGCAACATCGGGGCATATTCCATATATATGCGCTGATAGCAGTTTATTGTCTGATCTCTCATTTCCATTTTGCAAACTTATAAAATCTTGCGAACTATTTGGACCTGATTTAAAACTTTTCCTCGCCGTTTTTATGTACTTTTATCTTTCTATTGAACGAGCGAAAGAAAAGAAAATGATAGTTGTCAGAGATATTGAGTTATTAAAAGGAAAGAAACTGGCTGCCACCATCGGTTTTTTTGATGGGGTACACCTGGGACACAGGTTTCTTATTAATGAATTGAAAGAGACTGCCAAGGCGCACAACCTGCCTTCTGCCGTAATAACCTTTCCCGAACATCCCCGTGCCGTATTGCATGCGGATTATCAGCCCAAGTTGCTCAACTCGTTTGAAGAGAAGCTAGAGCAGCTGGCTTCTACCGGTATAGACTATTGTATCGTACTTGATTTTACCATCGGACTGTCGCACCTGACGGCACAGGAGTTTATCAGCACCGTCCTTGCCGACCAACTGCATGTTACAACGTTACTGACCGGTTACGACCATCGCTTCGGTCGCGACCGGAAGGATGGCTTCGAGCAATATGTGGACTATGGGGCAGCATGCGGCATGGCAGTTGTTAAGGCAACCCCTTACGACGATGGGCGTACGGCCGTCAGTTCTTCCGAAATCAGAAGGCTGTTGCAGGAATACCGGGTGGAAGAAGCCGCCAGCCTGCTCACTTACCCCTACCAGTTGAAAGGCAGTATCGTAGACGGATACAAGGTGGGGCGCAAGCTGGGATTTCCGACGGCCAACATACAAGTTGACGAACCCTTCAAGATCGTACCGGGAATCGGTGTATATGCCGTATGGGTCTACCTGAAAGGAGAAAGATATAAAGGAATGCTCTATATCGGTGACCGCCCGACGCTACACAACGGCAATAATATTACGCTGGAAGTGAATATACTCGACTTCTCCGGGGATATTTACAATAACGAAATAACGGTTGCGTTTATATACCATGTAAGAGGTGATATCAAATTTAATTCGCTCGACGAACTGAAAGAACAGCTGGGACGCGACAGGGAGACGGTGGATAAACTATTAACATCTAAATAAATGGAACTTTACTACGAAGCAATAGATACATTAAAAGGAATGATCAGCCGCCCATCCTTTAGCCGGGACGAAGCAGCGGTGGCCGATTTCCTGCAACAAACCTGGCAAGCCGCCGGACATACCGTACACCGCAAAGGGAATAACCTGTGGATCGTCTCCCCCGGTTTCGACCTCAACAATCCGACCTTGTTGCTTAACTCGCATATCGACACCGTAAAACCGGCATCGGGATGGACGAAAGATCCTTTCAATCCCGAAGAAAGTGAGGACGAGAAGCTTTACGGTCTCGGAAGCAACGACGCCGGCGCCAGCGTAGTTTCCCTGTATGCGGCTTTTACCCGGCTGACGGAGAAGGAACAGCCTTATAACCTGATCTTTCTTGCTTCCTGCGAAGAAGAAGTTTCCGGGAAGAACGGACTGAAAAGTGCGCTGACCGACCTGCCTCCAATCTCGTTTGCCATAGTCGGCGAACCGACCGGGATGCAGCCGGCCGTAGCCGAAAAGGGATTGATGGTGCTCGACTGCGTGGCCATCGGCAAGGCCGGACATACAGCACGTAATGAAGGAGTTAACGCAATCACGCTGGCGATGAAAGATATCGAATGGTTCAACACCTACCGGTTTCCGGAGAAGAGCGACTTCCTGGGTCCTGTAAAGATGAGCGTCACGATCATCCATGCCGGCACGCAACACAATGTGGTGCCCGACCGTTGCGAGTTCGTCGTCGATATCCGGACCAACGAGTTCTATCCCAACGAGAAACTGTTCGAACTGATTAAAGAGCAGGTTGGCTGTGAAGTAAAAGCCCGCAGTTTCCGTCTCAACTCGACACGGACAGAACTGACTCACCCGTTCGTGCAACGTGCCGTCATGATGGGAAAGGAACCGTTCGGATCGCCAACTCTGAGCGACCAGGCACTGATGCCGTTCCCTTCCGTCAAGATCGGCCCAGGCAACTCCGCCCGTTCGCATGCGGCAGACGAATATATCGGCTTAATGGAAATCAGGGAAGCGATCGACATTTACGTTCGCTTGCTGGATGGTTTGAATTTAGAGCATAAAGCATGAATAACAGGATACGAATATCTCTAAAAAGGTTACAACAATCAAACATCACCAAACATGTTGCAACCTTAGGGTTAGGATCATTCGTATCTCAATTGATTCCCATTGCTGCCTCCTTGATTCTATCACGCATGTATTCGCCTAAAGCCTACGGCGATTGGGGTATATTTATCAGTTATGCGGGTATATTGACAGTTCTGGTATCCGGCAGATATGAATTGGCGATACTCCGTCCTAAAAAAGAAGTCGGGGCACTTAACCTGGTGGCCCTGTCTACTTTCCTGGCTTTTGCAGTGAGTATCGTTTCTTTCCTGTTTTTGTACCTGCTCGATTATCTGAAACCCTCTATCGTGATTCCCGGAATTAATTATCTGCCTTTTTACGTATTCCTGACAAGTCTCATTCAAATCTATAACGGATATGCCAACCGGACCGAACAATACGCTGCCATAGCACGTTCTTCCATAACGCGAAGCCTTATCCAGGCAGGAAGCCGGATTGCCATGGGAAGCTTCCGTTATGACAACGGATTGATTGCCGGTGCATTATTAGGAAGCGTTGCTGGTATATGGTCATTGCTGAGAAAAATACATATTATCAGGAATATACGACGGGCCTTTTCATTTCGGTATATGTGCCGGCTAGCCCACACCTACCGATATTTTCCTTTTTTCCAAATGCCAAGCGCCCTGTTGAATTCCTTATCAACGAATTTGCCTTTAATTCTCATGGCGTTCTTTTTCAGTAAAGAGCAAATAGGGTGTTTCTCAATGGCCATTACTCTACTATATTTACCGGTGATGCTGATAAGCAACTCGCTGGGACAGATATTTTACCAGAAAGCAACCAGCTGTCCACCGGAAGAAACGGCCAAACTTGCACACAATTTCCTAAGACTGACATTTCCCATCGGATTAGCCATGTCTCTGTTCCTTATTTGGGGTGGAGAAGCTTTGCTGGGCTTCCTTTTAGGTGAGCGTTGGAGCACTACAGGCCTGTATGCCGCTTATTTATCTCCCTGGATCTGGCTTATCCTCTGTTTCTCTCCTTTAGGCATGATCTTTGATGCGATAGACAAACAAAAAACAGAAATGATATTGAACATCTGCCTGTTTGTTTCCAGAATCCTGGTAATCGTTATAGGAGGAAGCTTGCTGTCTGCACACCAGACTATTTTGCTATATGGCATAGCCGGTACTCTGTTATGGAGTGTGGAAGGATACATTATCTACCGGTTGACCGACATCCGGCTTCCTGATAAAGAAAAGATGTTGGCATCTCTGTTTATTTGTATTGTTTTATTGAGTTGGAGCATAAAAATATGGTACACATTCTGACCGAAAATAACCGAATCCATTCCTGGACGACTCACTCGCAGGAGAAAGTAAAAGGATATGTAAAAGGGTATGCTTTCTACCGGGAAGAACTTTTGCAGGAAAAAGGGTTATTCCAAACGGTACAAAAAGCCTGGAAGGAGAATCAGATCGACAAAATACTATCTGAGCTAAACGGACAATTCTGCCTGATCCTTCAAGAAGAAGATCAAACGATCCTGATCGCTGACAAAATACGAAGCTACCCGTTGTTTTACCTGACTGATGGGAACAACTTCATTATTACCGACACCGGCGACACTGCTTATCAGAGCCTTCCTCATCGAGCATGGGATAAAACGGCAGTCTTAAGCTATCTCTCGGTAGGATATATGAATGAAGGAACAACCCTTTTTCAAAACTGTCATGTTGTTCCGGCTTCAGCTTATGTTGTTATTGGTAAGGAAATAACTGTTCGTCACTACTATACTCCCATGTCGCTATTCCCGTTGACACAACCGGAAGCCATATTTAAACAAAGCAAGCAAGCACTGGAAGCTGCTTTCAACCGGATGCTCGAAAGCATTGGAGATAAAACGGTCGTCCTGCCTCTCAGTGGTGGCTACGACTCGCGGCTGCTCGCATGCCTGTGCAAACAGTTCAATGTTCAGAATGTTATCTGTTACACCTATGGGATAGCAGGAAGTCCGGAGATCGAGATTTCCGAAAAGGTCGCCCAACAGTTAGGGTTTCCCTGGCACTATGTAGAATATACAAAAGAAAAGTGGAAAGAGATCCTGACCTCTCCCATTTTTGAAGCATACATGCGTTATGCAGGAAATCTGAATGCTATTCCGCATCTGCAGGATTTCCTGGCTATTCATGAACTCAGGACGAAACAGATCATACCGGAAAATGCCGTAGTCGTTCCCGGCCATACAGGCGATGTTATCGGAGGAAGCCATTTGCCATTACATATACAAAAAGATACGATTGTATCTGAATTATACGATAAATATTTTACGATAAATATTCTGAAGTCGAGAGAAAAAAGATTCCTGACCAATAGCCTGGAACATTTTATTCAGGAAACATATCCAACCGGAAACGAACAGGAATATTACCAGGCTTTCCATCTTTGGGGCATACAAAGCCGGCAAGCCAATTTCATCATCAATTCTGTACGCTTATATGAGTTTCAGGGATTGGACTGGCGGGTTCCTTTATGGGATGATGCTTTTGAGCAGGTGTGGAATGCCGTTCCTTATAAACAACGTGTCGGTTCGTCTCTTTACAACAAGTTCTTATTCGACACATACTTTACTCCTAACCGGGTCGCTTTTCATAAAACAGAAGACGGCAATCTTCCTTCACCTTGCACTCAATTTATCAGGAATATGATTTCTAACGAAAAGCGTTATTACCTCAAACGAATATTAAACCGAATGCACTTATATTCTTTTCCCAAAGATATAAATGCACTCGATATAGTGGGTGAACTCTTGATGAAAGAGAAGAATTTACAAAAGCATCCTTATTTACGGACTATGAAGCCCAACAGTATGTGTATGAAAGCACTATACTATTTATCGCTCTACTCGGAAATCAATACCTAAAACTCCCCCCGCCCAGAAACTCGCGCAGCAACGATGTGCCGGGCAAGGTCGTATCTGGAATATAGTTGAAATAACGGAGGAAGCGCAGCAAGCGGTAGGCTTCTGCATTTTCTTCGCCACTCTCCCGTACTTCTGCCAGGATCGGTTCGGCAAACCGGCGAAGTGCGGCCAACTCATACAGCATCGCACTGTTGAACATCGCATCCGCATTTTCCTGATAAGGGAAAATCCATTTATCTTCACCACGACGCACACTCGGCCAGCGAGCGATCGTTTCCTCTGCCGAATAACCGCGGAAACGGTAGTCGCGGATGATGCGGCGCAACAAACGGTTGTCGGTTGTCGGTATCCAGTTGTGGTTGTCCAGCGAGATAGAAGTCAGGACAGATACATATACTTTGTACTTATATTTATCGTCGATCATGGATGTCAGTTCGGGGTTCAGGGCATGAATGCCTTCTATCACCAGTACCGAATCCTTCTGCATCTTCATTTTTTTACCTTTAAAGATACGTTTACCGGAACCGAAGTCGAAAGTCGGCATCTCTATTTCCTCCCCCGACAATAACTTTTTCATTTCGCTGTTGAAGTAAGGCAAATCGAGTGCGTAAAGCGATTCGAAATCGTAATCGCCGGTCTCGTCTTTCGGTGTGTCCTCGCGGTTTAAGAAATAATCGTCGAGCGAGATGCCAACCGGGTGGATCAGGTTTGTAATCAATTGCACTTCCAGGCGTTTACAGAATGTCGTTTTCCCGGAGGAAGAAGGGCCGGAGATAAGCACGATACGCACACCATCCTGATAACGGCTGGCTATTTCTTCGGCAATCTTGGCAACTTGCTTTTCCTGCATGGCTTCCGAAACCATGATAATTTCGGATGCATGACCGCTCTCGATGGCAAGGTTCAGGTCGCCGACATTGTTCAGGTCGAGCGTACGCTGTAAGGTAAGGTGCTCCTTATAAGCTCCAAACATTTTGTCCTGTTGGATAGCAGGTTCCAATTCCAGCGGATTGCTCCGTTTGGGTATCTGGAGAAGCACACCGTCGAAGTAGGAAACGATATCGAATAACTGGATATAGCCGGTCGAAGGCGTCAGGCATCCGTAGAAGAAGTTGATATAACCGTCCAGTTCGTAATAAGAGGTATAAGACATGCCGGCAGTTTCGATCAAACGTGCCTTGTCGTTCATTCCCCGTTCGCGGAACAAGACGGCGGCGTCTGCCGTACGCACCGATTTATGCTGGAAAGGCAGGTCGGCATCGATAATCTCACGCATGCGTTTCTTTATCTTATCGATCGTTTCTATATCTATCTTCTTTCCGTTATGGATCACACAATAATAACCTTTCGAAATGGGGTGTTCCAGGTTGAGCGTTGCGCAGGGAAGCACATCGTTTACCGCCTTCGAAAAGATATGGCAGAGGGAACGGACGTAGGTACGCAAACCTGAAAGCTGCGTGTAATCGACAAACTCGACGTCCTTGGGCTGCCAGCAACGGAAGTTGAGCCCTTCTACTTTGTTATTCACTTTCGCGTTCATCGGACGGTAACGCAGAGGAGCGCCAAACAGCGTATAGATGTCCAGCAAAGAAGAACCAATGGGTACCTCTTTATAAGTCTTGTTATTTTTGCAATAAATTGTGATTGTTTCAGACATATTATATCAGTTATTATTTGTAGTTTTGCTGCCTAAAGTTAGGAATATTAATCGGATATACATCCGGGTGTAACTTTTTTTTTGATGGATAATACAATTTTTACCGTACTAAAGCTGCTCGGTTCGCTGGCTCTTTTGATGTACGGAATGAAAGTAATGAGTGAAGGTCTCCAAAAGTTAACCGGAGATCATTTGCGGAATATCCTAAGCGCCATGACAACCAACCGGTTTACCGGTTTGCTTACCGGGGCGTTTGTAACCGCAGCAGTACAGTCGTCTACCGCAACCACAGTGATGACTGTGAGTTTTGTAAACGCCGGACTCCTGACTTTGGGACAAGCCATATCCGTTATTATGGGCGCCAATATCGGAACGACGGTCACCGCCTGGGTGATGTCGATATTCGGATTCCAGTTTAATATGTCTAACATTATCTACCCGCTATTCGCCCTTTCACTACCTTTAATATTCTCTAAAAAGAGCAGCCGTAAGTCGATGGGCGAGTTCGTTTTCGGGTTCGCATTCATGTTCCTGGGGTTGACTATGTTGCGTGAGAATGCGATGCACATGGATTTGGAGCATAACCAGATCATACTAAATTTCATCACTTCGTGCAAGGAATGGGGTATGTTCTCCGTATTGTTGTTCCTGCTGATCGGGGGGGGTATCACGATGGCTGTCCAATCATCGGCGGCGGTGATGGCCATTACGTTGATATTATGTTCGAGCGGGGTGCTCGACCTCTATCTAGGTATTGCATTGGTGATGGGCGAAAATATCGGAACTACTGTAACATCGAACATTGCAGCCCTTACCGGAAACGCGCCGGCACGAAGGGCGGCATTTACGCATTTTATATTCAACCTCTTCGGGATCATCTGGATGCTCTGCGTCTTCCATCCGTTTATCGACGCTGTTACCAATCTGGTCGATTACCTGGCGCCCAATACGCCGAAAGAGATTGCAATTACTTACACACTGTCGGCTTTCCATACCGCTTTTAACATCTGCAACGTACTAATATTAATATGGTTTATAAAACCGATCGAGCGACTGGTTTGTTTGGTGATCAAGGCAAAGCCGGAAGACGAAGAATATCACCTGCGTTATATAACCGGTGGCTTGCTATCGACCGCTGAATTGTCTATTTTACAGGCAAACAAAGAAATATCGCTTTTTGCCGAACGGACAACACGTATGTTCAACATGGTGAAAGAGGCTTTCTATGAGAAAGACGAAGATGTCTTTATGAAGATGTACAACCGGATCGAAAAGTACGAGAACATCAGCGACCACATGGAAATAGAGATTGCCAACTATTTGACACTGGTAGCCGAAGGCCGCCTGAGTTCGGAAAGTAAGGAAGAAATACGCATCATGCTGCGTGCCGTATCAGAAATAGAGAGTATAGCCGACTCGTGTAACAACCTGGCGCATACTATCAAACACCGCAACGAAGGGAAGTCGGAATTCACCGAGAAGCAAAACCACAGCGTAGACAAGATCTTCGAAATGGTGACCAAGGCATTGTATCAGATGAACACGATATTGAAAAAGCCGGAGTTGACGCATGATGACATCAATCCGTCGTACAATATCGAAAACGAAATAAATAACTATCGCAAGCTGCTGAAACAACATAACGTGGAAGATATCAATAATAAGGAATACCAGTATCAGGACGGTGTGTATTATATGGATATCATCAGTGAAGCTGAAAAGTTAGGAGATTATGTATTAAATATAGTTCAAGCAGTTATTGAGAAGAAAATATAGTTATGCACAAATTAATTTTAATCGGATATTTATCCACTTAAACTTACATAAATGGACTATTCTTTTTTTTGATTTTCTTACGCTTGTAGGAGTATTGGATATGTCCCTATACGGAATGAAAGTGATGAGTGAAGGGTTGCAGAAAGTCGCGGGCAACAAATTACGCAGCATTCTCTCTGTTATGACCACTAATCGCTTTACCGGCGTACTGACCGGTATATTAATTACTGCCCTCATTCAATCATCGAGCGCAACGACCGTGATAGTTGTGAGCTTTGTAAATGCGGGGTTTCTTACACTGGCGCAGTCTATCAGTGTAATTATGGGGGCCAATGTCGGTACGACGGTTACGGCATGGATCATCTCCCTGTTCAGTTTCAAAGTAGACATCAGCATCTTTTCCCTGCCGCTGATCGGGTTATGTACCCCTTTGATCTTTTCCGGCAAGAGCAGGCGAAAGTCGTGGGGTGAGTTTTTAATGGGGTTCGCTTTCCTGTTCATGGGACTGTCCTACCTGAAAGCATCTGTCCCCGACCTGCAGATCAATCCGCAAATTCTTTCTTTCTTACAGGATTACACCACGATGGGGCATCCTTCCCTCCTTATATTTCTCCTTTTAGGATCCGTTCTGACGGTTATCGTACAATCATCGAGTGCAACCGTTGCCATTACATTAATTATGTGTACGAAAGGATGGATTCCTTTTGAAATGGCAGCAGCCATGGTGCTGGGAGAAAATATAGGAACGACCATTACGGCTAATATCGCAGCCATACCAGCCAATATATCCGCCCGCCGTGCTGCTGTTGCCCACCTGATGTTCAACATATTCGATGTATGCTGGGTACTGGCTCTGTTCTATCCCTTTACCAGTATGATCTCGTGGATCGTAACCAATTACGGTCCGGGCGATCCGAACGAAATGACACAGTTCCTGAGCACGCTGAGTCCGGAAACAATCTCGCTTATTACTTCCGGTGCAGATCTGACCGATCCGCATCTGCTGGCATTACAGAAACAGTTGCTATCCTTGCAGGTATCCGTATCATACGGTCTGTCTCTGTTCCATACGGTATTCAATATAACGAACGTTTGTATCATGATCTGGTTCGTGAAGTTCTATGTATATGTATGTTCCGCTCTTATCAAGCCGAAGAATGTAAACGACGAGGAAGAGTTCCAGTTGAAATATATCCCTTCGGGTATGCTTTCAACCTCTGAGTTATCATTGATGCAGGCAAAGAAGGAAATTGCCGTATTCGGGGAACGCACGCAGCACATGTTCGGCATGGTGAAGGATTTGTTCTATGAGAAGAACGAAGATAACTTCCTGAAGATATACAGCCGCATCGAGAAATACGAGAACATCAGCGACCGCATGGAGATTGAAATTGCCAACTACCTGACATTTGTTGCAGAAGGGCGTTTGAGCTCCGAAGGTAAGGAAGAAATTCGCATCATGCTCCGTACGGTTACGGAAATAGAAAGTATCGCCGACTCGTGCAACAACCTGGCACGTGGCATCCGCCGCCGCAACGAAGGGAAGTCTGTGTTTACCGACGAGCAGAACCATAATGTCGACCAGATGTTTGCCCTGGTTGAAAAGTCTCTGACCCGAATGAATGAAATCCTTCACATGAGCGAAGTGGTACACGACGACATCAACCAGTCTTACAACATCGAGAACGAGATCAACAATTATCGTAATCAGTTAAAGAACCATAATATAGAAGATGTCAATACGAAGAAATACCATTATCAGGATGGCGTTTACTACATGGATATCGTCGGCGAGTCTGAAAAGCTGGGCGATTACGTACTAAATGTGGTTCAGGCTATTATCGAGAAAAAGATATAACCATATATTCTCCGGTTATCAGCTTAAAGCCCTTTCCGTTATTCGGGGAGGGCTTTTTCATTGCCGGGTAGAAAGAGATAAGGAAAGGTCTATAAACAATTAAAGCCTGTCTCACGACAAGCCCTAACCAACTTTGTCAACCTTAAATCTAATACTATTATGAAAAAACCACAATGCAAAGATACAGCCGCAAAGAGGGTTTGTCAAGTCTTTTACAGACAATATATGTTAAGCGCCAGATAGCTTTCCGCCAAAAAGTATTAGCGAAGACAAAACTATATACAATACAATCAATTACTGCTAAAATTAACATTATAAATGTCGTATATTTGCACGAATCTTTAAACGGAAACAATGAGAGAGGCATTTATCAAACTTCATATTTCTATTTTGCTGGCAGGTTTTACCGGGCTGTTCGGGAAGCTGATCTCTCTGAACGAAGGATTGCTGGTGTGGTACCGTATGATGTTTGCGGCCTTATTGCTCTTTATCATACTGGCTGTAAGCAAAAAGCTGGTGGCTATCAGCTGGCAGGAACAGCTAAAGATTACCGGGACAGGGTTTCTGCTTGGACTGCATTGGGTGTTCTTTTACGGAAGCATTAAAATAACGAACGTATCGGTCGGAGTCGTTTGCTTTTCACTGGTCGGGTTCTTTACCGCCTTACTGGAGCCCCTTATCATCAAGCGCAGGTTCAGAATGAAAGAGTTGTTGTTCAGCCTAATTACCGTTGCCGGGATTATTCTTATCTTCCAGTTTGATATGCGGTATCGGACAGGTATTATTATCGGTATTATTTCGTCGGCACTGGCGGCGCTGTTTACTATTACCAATAAGAAAGTAGGCGCCAGGCATCCTTCCCGGATGATGTTATTATATGAGATGGCAGGCGGATTTATAGGGCTTAGCATCCTGCTGCCTTTCTATTTATATTTCTTTCCGGTCAGCACGATTCTTCCAGACAGGACGGATTTTCTTTATTTGCTGCTATTGGCGCTTGTCTGCACAATCGGACTGTATCTGCTGCAAATACAGGTATTGAAAATGATATCCGCTTTTACCGTTAATCTCAGTTACAACCTCGAACCTGTTTACAGTATTATATTAGCGATGCTGTTCTTTGGAGAGGCCAAAGAATTGAATACCGCTTTTTATCTAGGACTTGGATTGATCTGCATTTCCGTTTTGCTTCAAACGCGTGAGGCGCTTATCAGCAAGGTAAAGTAAACCAGAATGTGGAACCCTTCCCTGGTTTGGAGCTTACCCCGATATTCCCCTTTAAGGCCTTTATAATGGTTTTGCAAATGGACAATCCCAATCCTGTTCCCTGACTGAATGAATCGACTTTGGTAAAACGTTCAAAGATAGAATCTATATGCTTGAGAGAAATGCCGATTCCGGTGTCGCTGATCTCGAACAATATATGATTATCCTTTACGGAATAAGACAAAGTGATGGAACCTTGCTCGGTAAACTTAATAGCATTCGACAGCAAATTGGAAATCACCTACGTTACACGTTTCGGGTCCGTATGAAGAATGACATCCGGCAAGCGATCCAGATCGCATACCATCGTCACACCCTCCTGTACTTTCAGGGAATGCACTTTAAACTCCTCAGCACATATCTCCTTTATGCTTACATCCGAAAAGACATAATCCATCACACTTGACTCTATCTTCGAGAAATCAAGTATGTCTGTAACCAGGCGAAGAAGCAGATCGCAGTTCTTATTGATAATTTTTACGTATTCAGCCTTTTCTTCTTCATCCTCCATCTCCGCTATAATACTGGAAAAGCCTACGATAGCATTCAATGGCGTACGGATTTCATGGCTCATATTCGCAAGGAAAGTCGATTTCAACATATCAGACTCGCGTGCCTTCTGCATTTCCAGCTCGTTTCTGCGTGACTCGTCGCGGGCTTGCTGCAATTTTTCTTCCAGTTACTTTTCTTTCGTTATATCGCTTATATAGCAAATAACTTTACTCGGATGGCCATCCTTGTTTATCTTATGGGCTTGTGCATTGATACGTATCCAGACAGGCACCTCCTTAATAGTCAGCCGGCAGATAAAACTACAATTATTCACTTCCCCACGAAGTACCTGCAAAAAAAGGAGCCATCTCATTGGTCGCTTCTTTACCCAGCTGGACGAAATCCTGCAGTTCCTGAATGGACAAATAATTGTGCGTCTTCAAATAGTTGAAAAGAGGGTTATTGCTGGAATGATCGTTCAGAACGGGATCAATGTATAACTCATCGTCATCAACATCATATTCGCCCACAATCGCCCCCCCGACAGCAACACCGCTTTCAGGATAGCCAGGTTGTTCCGGGTCTGTTCGGCTTTTATCTGGGCATCGGTATTATCTGAAATTATCAGCAGATAATCGACCCTGCCATATTCCGGATCATTCAGGCTAATACCTTTGACCTGCAGATATTTTATCTGATCGACATAAGAGGTCTGATAATAACTGGTGCTTTGTATGATACTGAAATCGTAAACGTATGGAAAGCTGAATGCCTTACCGCTCTTTATTCCTTTAAGAACCGAAGATGTTATAGCCGGATTCTCAAACAAGTTGATTCCCAGCAAATCTTTCTTACTCGAACCGAATATATGTGCATCGGCTTCATTGAGGTCAACCAGGTAACCTTTCGAATCGTACAATTCAACGTCGATGGGAAGATTATTAAAGAATTGCTTGAATTTGGTACTGAGCTCGGCCAGATGTTTGCGCGACTCTTCCAGACTGCTCTGTGTTTGCCAACATTCAATAATGATAGAAAAGATATTTGCTATAATATGCAGGTCGTCCACATCTTCTGCCGACCAGAAACGCTGGACCCTGACAGAATCGAAACCGATAAATCCTTGTATCTGGTTATGAAAAGAAAGAGGAATGATCAACATCGACTTCAGTTGCTGCATATCGAATAAAGCCTTATCTACACAGGCTTCGGGCGGCAGATCATCCATACTGCACATGACGATATCGTGTCCCGCCTTCACCGTATCCATAATCCAGGGGATCGTTTCGTAGGTAAGTTTGGAATGATTTTCTTTCGGGACTTCCACCCATTCGCTCATCACTTCGCATGGGAAATTAGCCATGTGCCCATCCTCTTCAAAAACAGCCACGTAGCCCCAGTCTGCCTCAAAGAAATTGAGCAGCAGATTCATAGCCTTCTCTATCGGGCTTTCCTCCTCATTGAACAATAAAACGAGAACCTCTGAAATAATACGTTTGATATTAGGAGTTTGCTTCAAAGGACTTTTTTCTGTAATCTGTTATTCTTTGTCTCGTATTTCCAATAAACGAATCAATTCTTCTCTGGATAGCTGGCTGTATCTATTCATTACTAGTGTCGACATTGTATAGGGTATCTTTCGTTTCGCAAAATAGTGAATTGTTTTGATTTTTAAGGTATTTCGCGGAAATAAAAATCCATATCCGATGTTAAAAAGAGCGGATAACCGGCTGTAATGCCGTTTCTTTAGAACAATTATGTTTTTAATCATAAGACGGTTCATCCTAAAAAGTTATATTTGCATGTTCTAAAGTAGACGATATTTATATGTTGAAGCAACAGTTACAACAAAAGTTACAGCAAAAACTCTCTCCGCAGCAGATCCAGCTAATCCGGCTTCTGGAACTTCCCGCCATCGAGCTGGAAGAACGCATCAAGCACGAACTGGAAGACAACCCTGCGCTGGAAGAGGGCAAAGACATTGCGGATGACTTTGAGCAGACTGACGAAGGGAGTGGTGAAGATATAGCTACTAACGAGACAGATACAGACCTCTCGCTCGGCGATTACATGAGCGAGGATGACATACCGGACTATAAGCTCCGCGAAATGAGCGAAAGGACCGAACGCAAAGAAGACATCCCTTTTTCGGCAAGCCAGTCGCTGAACGAATACCTCCTGCAACAACTGGGGTTGCGCGATCTGCCGGAAAAGGAAGTCAAGATAGCCGAATATATTATCGGTAATATCGACGACGACGGTTACCTTCGCCGCGAACTTTCCGCCATTGCCGACGACCTGGTCTTCCAAGCGGGGCAGGACGTGACCGATAAGGAAATAGAAGAAGTCCTGACAATCATACAAGACTTCGATCCCGCCGGCGTAGCAGCCCGCAACCTGCAGGAATGTCTGCTACTACAGCTTAACCGGAAAGAGCCGAACAAAGAGACGGACCTGGCCATACAGATCCTTACAGATTATTTCGAGGAGTTTACCCGCAAGCATTACGACAAGATCATGCGCGGTCTGAACATCAGCGAGGCGACCCTGAAAAAAGCCATTCACGAAATAATTGCCCTCGACCCTAAACCTTGCAGCAGCTGGGGCGGTTCTATGGAAGTAGCCATGAGCCAGGTCATTCCGGACCTCCTGGTCGAAGCGGTGAACGGAGAATTGATCCTGAGCATGAACAACCGGGATATTCCCGACCTTAGGATCAGCCGCGAATATGCGGAAATGTTTCAGGACTATGCCGGCAACAAGGCAAACCAGACGTCGACAATGAAGGAAGCCGTACAGTTTGTCAAGCAAAAACTCGACTCGGCCCAATGGTTTATCGATGCCATTAGGCAACGCCAGGAGACATTACAGCGCACGATGGAAGCCATCATCCTGCTGCAACGGGATTTTTTCCTGACCGGAGACGACGCGTCGTTGCGCCCGATGATACTGAAGGATGTCGCCGAACGTGCCGGATACGATATATCGACCATTTCGAGGGTTAGTAACAGTAAATATGTGCAAACCAACTTCGGCATCTACCCTCTCAAGTTCTTCTTCTCCGAGTCGATGCAAACCGACAGTGGCGAGAAAATATCCACCCGCGAGGTGAAGAAGATAATGAAAGAACACATCGACGGCGAGGATAAGCGCAAACCCCTGACCGACGAGGAACTGACCAGTATCCTCAAGGAAAAAGGATATGTGATCGCCCGCCGCACCGTAGCCAAATACCGGGAACAATTGGATATTCCGGTTGCAAGGCTCAGAAAAGAAATATAAATTTGAAGCGTTATGAGATTGTTTTCAAACATAATATCCGGCATGTTCCACCCGTTGCTTATGGTAACGTATGGGGTCATACTGGCATTGTCATTTACCTATCTCGCCATCTATCCACCCACCATGAAGTTGTTTCTGGTAGGCGGGGCGTTCCTGTCGACAGCTGTCATACCGGGGCTGTTTATCTTTTTGATGGTGAAGAACGGGGCTGCCGGCGACCTGGAACTGTCCGACCGGAAAGAGCGAGTCGTTCCCTATCTGATCATTATTACTTCTATAATGGTCTGTATTTTCTATATGTATAAGATGATGCTGCCGTTCTGGTTCCTGTCCTTGTTGATGGGATCGTGCGTAGCACTCCTCATATCCCTGTTTATTAACTTCTTCTGGAAGATAAGCGCGCATGCGTTGGGCATCGGGGGGGGGGCTGCTGGGCGGTATCATGGGCGTTGCCCGCATCCACCTGATAAATCCTTACTGGGGCTTTATTATCGTGTTGCTGGCTGCCGGGCTGGTGGGTACTTCCCGGATTTTTTGAAACGTCATACACCTATGCAGGTCTATGCCGGCTTTTGTCTGGGATTTATATGTACCTTTGTGGCTTCGTTATTGAGTTATATCTATTTATTCATCTAATAAAAACACTAAAATTATGAATTTTCCTGCAGATTTAAAGTACACTAAGGATCACGAATGGATTCGTGTAGACGGTGATGTTGCGTATGTTGGTATTACTGATTACGCACAGGGCGAACTGGGTGAAATCGTTTATGTAGACATCATGACTGAAGGTGAGACAGTAGCCAGAGAAGAAGTTTTCGGTACGATCGAAGCAGTTAAGACTGTTTCCGACCTGTTCATGCCGGTTAGCGGAGAAGTAATCGAAGCAAACGCCGAACTGGACGACAAGCCCGAACTGGTAAACGAAGATGTATATGGCAACGGCTGGTTGATCAAGATCTCCCTGTCCGACCCTTCAGAACTGGACGAACTGCTGTCGGCCGCTGAATACGAACAATTGATCGCTAAATAAATGACACCGGTAGTAAGTATTATCATGGGCAGCACTTCCGACCTGCCCGTTATGGAAAAAGCAGCCAAGTTGCTCGACGAAATGGAGATTCCTTTCGAGATGCATGCTTTGTCTGCACACCGTACGCCGGCTGAGGTGGAAGCATTCGCCAAAGGAGCCAAAGACCGCGGCATCAAAGTAATTATCGCCGCTGCCGGTATGGCTGCGCATCTGTGTGGCATAATTGCTTCTATGACGACCGTGCCTGTTATCGGCGTGCCTATCAAATCGACACTCGACGGTATGGACGCATTGCTGGCTATCGTACAGATGCCGCCGGGAATCCCTGTTGCTACCGTTGGTATCAACGGCGCACTGAATGCCGGCATCTTGGCCGTACAGATGCTTGCCGTAGGCGACGAACAGCTTCAGGGCAAGCTGGCCGACTACAAAGAAAATCTGAAGAAGAAGATCGTGAAAGCCAACGAAGAACTGGCAAAGGTATCTTTCAAATACAAAACGAATTAATCAGATTGTTGGGGATATATCAATAGTTGTTTGATATATCCCCTCAAAACAAACTAATAAATGGATTACTTTAATTACAGTCGCCGTCAATCGTCTGTTGTCCATATAGGAGACACACCGCTGAGTGGCGAAAACCCGATACGTATCCAATCCATGGCAAACGTTTCGACCATGGACACCGAAGCCGCCGTCCGCCAGGCGATCCGCATGATTGAAGCCGGCGCCGAATACGTCAGATTCACCGCACAGGGCGAACGCGAAGCCCGCAACCTCGGAGAAATCCGCAAAGAACTGAAGGCACAGGGCTACGACACCCCACTGGTGGCCGACATTCATTTCAACCCCAAAGCAGCCGATGCTGCCGCCGCCGAAGTGGAAAAGGTGCGCATCAACCCCGGCAATTACGTAGACAAAGTAAAGACATTCGACCTTCTGGAATACACCGACGAAGAATATGCCGCCGAGTTACAGAAGATACGCGACCGGTTTGTCCCATTCCTTAACATCTGCAAAGAACACGGCACCGCCATCCGCATTGGCGTCAACCATGGTTCGCTGTCCGACCGCATCATGAGCCGGTATGGCGATACGCCCGAAGGCATGGTAGCTTCCTGCATGGAGTTCCTGCGCATCTGCCGCGACGAGGACTTCCCCGACGTGGTTATCTCTATCAAAGCATCCAATACGGTCGTGATGATTAAAACCGTCCGCCTGCTCGTCCGCACGATGGATGCAGAAGGCATGCACTATCCGCTCCACCTGGGCGTAACGGAAGCCGGCGACGGCGAGGACGGACGCATCAAAAGCGCCGTCGGCATCGGAGCACTGCTGAGCGACGGCATCGGCGACACGATCCGCATCTCCCTCAGCGAAGACCCGGAAGCCGAAATACCCGTAGCCCGCAAGCTGGTAGACTATATCCTCGAGCGGCAAGGGCATAAGCCTATCACCGCCACACAGGCGCCGGGCTACGACCCGATTACCGCCACCCGCCGCATCTGCCGCGTAACGGAAGGCATAGGGGGTAATTTCCCCCCTGTCGTTATCTCCGACCGTAGCAACGGCGACTTTGAATTCGATTATTCGTCCATGCCGGACTATATATACATCGGAAAGGAAGACCCGGAGAACCTGCCCGACACCTTCCGTATGCTGGTAGACGCCCATTTCTGGAAAGAGCGTCCGAACGCATTCCCTTACTTCATCGCTTCGGAGATCGAAGAAATACGGCAGTTCCATTCGCCGTTGAAGTTTATCCGATTGACATACAACGATCTGACGGAACGGACGTTGGAGATACTGAAAGAGGACAAGACCATTGTCGTTGTGCTGAGTACCCACCACCGCAACGCGATCGGTTCCGAGCGCGCCGCCATGCACAAGTTGCTGGCAGCCGGTTGCGACGTGCCGGTCGTCCTGCACCGCGATTATCACGAAACAGATACGGAAGCCCTGCAACTGAAAGCGGCAGCCGACTTCGGCACGCTGCTGCTCGACGGCTTTGGCGACGGCATCATGATTCATAACCATGAATGCGAAGTGTCCGTTACCGACAGTTGCATGTTCGGCATCCTGCAAGCCACCCGCTCGCGCATCAGCAAGACGGAATACATCTCCTGCCCCAGCTGTGGACGCACGCTCTACGACCTGCAAACCACCATTGCCCGCATCAAGGAAGCCACGTCTCATCTAAAAGGCTTGAAGATCGGAATCATGGGCTGCATCGTGAACGGCCCCGGAGAAATGGCGGACGCGGACTACGGTTACGTAGGCGCCGGACGCGGACAGATCAGCCTTTACAAAGGCAAGGAATGCGTATTGAAAAACATCCCGGAGGAAGATGCAGTAGAACGTTTAGTTCAGTTAATAAAAGAGAACGGAGACTGGCAGAACTGATATTTGTACTATCTTCGTCCCTCAAAATCAAGATATAATAATGGAAGTAAAGATCATAAACAAGTCACATCACCCCCTGCCCGCCTACGCAACCGAATTATCGGCAGGCATGGATATTCGTGCAAACCTGACAGAGCCTGTCGTACTGAAACCGTTGGAACGCAAACTGATCCCGACCGGGCTTTACATCGCCCTGCCGGAAGGCTACGAAGCGCAGATGCGTCCCCGCAGCGGCTTGGCTCTGAAACATGGCATCACCCTGCTGAACACGCCGGGGACGATCGATGCCGATTACCGCGGTGAGATAGGCATTATCCTGGTCAACCTATCTTCCGAACCGTTTACCATAAACGACGGGGAGCGTATCTGCCAGATGGTGATCGCCACCTATAACCAGGTTAGCTGGAAAGCGGTAGAGGTGCTCGACGATACGGAACGGGGTGCCGGCGGTTTCGGCCATACCGGAAAACAGTAACGGTTTGCATGTCACTCATGCATTAGCGTGCATGACACTCGTGCATTAGAAGGCATACCACCCGTACATTAGAAGGTACGACACTCATACATTAGAAGGTATGACCAACATACCAAAACGGAATAAAATAAAACATAGAAACGAATATATGTTGAAACAATTAGTATACGGAATGCTCTTCCTACTCTTCCTCTTCACGGGGATCGCCCCACTGCAAGCCGGAGAGGTACGGAAAGATTCCCTTTCCAAGGCAAACGAACTGAGTGCCGCCGACCAGCGGAAGTTCGATTATTTTTTCTACGAAGGGTTGAACCTGAAGACTGCCAGCAAATTCGACGCCGCCTTCGACGCTTTCAATCACTGCCTGGCAATCGACTCGACAGCATCGCCTGTGTTGTATGAACTCTCGTCGTTCTACATACAGTTGAACCGCCCCGAAAAGGCAGTCGACATGCTGAAACGCGCCGTTGCCAACAGTGCCGACAACTTCACCTACCGTATGGCGTTGGCTACGATCTCCCGCAACCTCGGAATGTATGGCGAAGCCGCCGAGGAATACGAGAAGCTGGTCAAATCCTGCCCCGGCAAGCCGGAGC
Organism: Parabacteroides sp.; assembly: GCA_021204335.1. Classification (GTDB taxonomy): domain Bacteria; phylum Bacteroidota; class Bacteroidia; order Bacteroidales; family Tannerellaceae; genus Parabacteroides. The sequence continues at coordinate 22,165 of JAJPZM010000276.1, forward strand.
TCAACTATTATCTGGCGGAAGCCCTCACCCAGGAAGGCGAAATCGGCAAGGCTATCGACGCCTACAACGCCCTCGAATCGTCGATCGGCATGAACGAAGCGCTGTCGATGCAGAAATACAAGCTCTACAACTCGCTCGAACAATCGGACGCGGCGTTTAAGGAGATTGAGAACCTGGCCGCCAAATACCCGATGGAAGCCCACTACCAGATCATCCTGGGCGACCTTCACCTGGAAAAGAACGATACGATCAAGGCACGTGCCTACTACCAAAAGGCACACGAGATAGACCCGAACAACCCCTATTACATCGTCTCGATGGCTAACTATTACGAAGCGACCGGTAACAAAGAAGCTGCCGAAACGCAAATACGCAACGCCCTCGTCAACGAAAAGCTGGACGTAGATACCAAAGTAGGCATCCTCTCCCGCTATATCCTGAAACTGCAACAGACGCAGAAAGATACCGACAGCTCGAACGCACTCTTCCAGACGCTGCTCGAACAGCATCCCGAAGATACCGAACTGAAGCAGATGTACGGCAGCCTGCTCCTCTCGCAGGGCAAGACCGACGAAGCCCGTTTCCAGTTCCAGCTCATCACCGAAATGGAGCCTGAGAATGCCGCCGCCTGGCAGCAATTGCTCAATATGGCGCTGAAAACGGAAGACATCGACGAGGTGGTTCGCATCTGCACCAAATGCCAGGAGCTTTTCCCGGATGCGCCGGAATATTATTTCTACCTCGGTATCGCTTATTACCAGCAGGAGAAATATCAGGAAGCCCTGAACACCTATTATGCCGGCATCGACATCATTCCGGCAAAGAATGCGCGGTTGAAATCAGACTTCTACGGTCAGATCGGCGACATCTACTATCAGATGAAACAGATGGACCAGACTTATAAGTCATACGACGAAGCGCTGAAGTATAACGAAAACAACATCGTGGTGCTCAACAACTACGCCTATTTCCTGTCGCTCGATAAGAAAGACCTGAAGAAGGCGGAGCGTATGAGCGCCCAATGCATCAAACTCGAACCGGACAATGCCACTTATCTCGACACCTACGCCTGGATCTTCTTCATGCAGGGCAGCTATACCCTTGCAAAGATATACATCGAAAGCGCGCTGGAAAAGGATAAGACGAAAAGCCCGGAACTGGTAGACCATTACGGCGATATCCTCTATATGACCGGCGAAAAAGATAAAGCCGTCGAGCAGTGGAAGAAAGCCCGCGAAATGGGCAAAGAGAGCGAAGTGCTCGACCGCAAGATCATCGAAGGTAAATATATTGAAGAGGAGACTGCGCAATGAATAAGATAATAAGCCTTGCCCCCGCGCTCAGCATCATCCTGCTTCTTATCACAGGTCTTTCCGGTTGTAAATCGTCCAAGGAAATCGGAACGGTGGTATCCGGCGGAGCCAAAGCGCACGATGCTTTCTTTGAAGCTATGGAGAATCAGGCACTCGATTTCAACACCATGACAGCCCGCCTGACGGCCGAACTGAAAATGCCGAAGAACAACATGTCCTCGCGTGTCGACCTGAAGATGGTAAAAGACAGTGCCTTCCAGCTATCCGTCCAGCCTTTCCTTGGGATAGAGGTATTCCGCGCCGAGTTTACCGTCGACAGCATCAAGGTAATCGACCGCATGAACAAACGCTACGTAGCCGAACGCTATGCCGACCTGAAAGGGCAAACGCCGATAGAGTTTAACTTCTACAACCTGCAAGCCTTGTTCACCAACCGCATTTTCCTGCCGGGAGAGCAGACGGTCGCGCCGAAACAGTTCCATAAGTTCAAACTCAACCAGGACGGCGATAAAGCCGAGGTCAAGGTAAAAGACAGCTTCGGATTGCTCTACACCTTCTTTGCCGACGGCGAAGAAAAGCTGCTCTCCACCTACATCTCCGACCCGTCCGACCATTACGCCCTGCAATGGGATTACACCGACTTCCGCATCACCGAAGGAAAGCCATTCCCCCAACTGATGGACGTTAAGGTATTGGCAGACGGAGCGTCGCAAGGCGGCATCGCCTTCCGTTTCTCCAAGATACAGACAAATGTGCCGGTTTCACTCGACTTTAGTATCCCGGCTAAATATAAACGTATTACCTTTGCACAGATCATAAAGTCAATCAGTAACACGCAGAAATAGAGATGAAGTACCTTTGGTTTGTCATATTCATGTTAACCGCGCTAACCGCTTTCGGGCAGAAGTCCGCCCGGGTGAGACAGCTCGAGGAGCAGCGCAAGAAGGCGCTTGCCGAAATAGAAATGACCAACCAGTTACTGAAAGAGACAACACAGACGGCGCAAAACTCGCTCAACCGCCTGAACCTGCTCTCGCAACAAATCCTTTCGCGCAAGAAAGTAATCAGCCTGCTCAACCAGGAGCTGAACGAACTCGATAACCAGATCAACGCATCCCGCCGCGAAATCAACAAGCTGGAAAAGGAACTGGGTGAGAAACGCAACAATTACGGCAAATCGGTGCAGAGCCTTTACAAACGCCGCAGTTCGCAGGATAAGCTGCTCTTTATCCTCTCCGCCGACAACTTCGCCCAGTCGATGCGCCGCATGCGTTACCTGCGCGAATATTCCGACTGGCAGAAAAACCAGGCAACGGAAATCATCGACAAGCAAACCGAACTCGCCCTGAAACAGCGCGACCTGGAAAAGACCCGCTCCGAAAAGAACGCCTTGCTGGGTACCCGCGAACAGGAAAGCCGGCAGCTCCAAACCGAAGAATCCAGCCAAAAGCAAGAAGTACAGCAACTCAACAAGAAACAAAAGCAACTGAAAGACGAACTCCGCAAGAAACAGCAGCAGGCCAACGCCCTCAACCGCCAGATTGAAAAACAGATTGCCGAAGAAATAGCCCGCGCCGAAGCCGAAGCCAAGGCTGCCCGCGAACGCGAACGCCGTGCCCGCGAGAAAGCCAAAGCCGAAGGGAAAGCCCCCGCCAAAGAGCCGATCCGCGAAGAACGTGTAGCCGATACCCAGGGCGGTTACGCCATGACGAAAGCCGAGAAGAAGCTGTCCGACGACTTTGCAAGCAACCGCGGCCGCCTGCCGTTCCCGGTATCCGGACGCTATACGATTGTCGGAACCTTCGGAGAACAGCAGCACCAGGAGCTTAAATATGTCCGCACCAACAACAGCGGTATCGATATCCAGACAACGCCCGGAGCCGATGCCCGCGCCGTATTCAACGGCGAGGTAACCCGCGTATTCGTGGTGCCTGGCTATAACAACTCGGTCATCGTACGCCATGGTAACTACCTGACTGTTTACAGCAACCTGAGCCAAGTGTATGTAAAAGCAGGCGACAAGGTCAGCACCCGCCAGGCCATCGGCAAGATATTCACCGATACGGAAAGCGGCAATGCCACGATCCTGCATTTCCAGCTCTGGAAAGAAAAGACGAAGCTGAATCCGGCACCCTGGCTCGATTAATCTGTTAGCCGCCATATTTTTTTTCTCAATCCAATTGAGTACCTTTGTCCACTGACTTAAAAGGTGTAATATGTATTGGACGCTCTTTCTTACTTTCCTTAAAATAGGTGTGGGTACAATAGGTGGCGGCTACGTGATGTTGCCATTGATACAACGTGAAGTGGTAGACCGCGGCTGGCTATCCAAAGAAGATTTCATCGACCTCTTTTCTGTCGCGCAGTCGTTGCCGGGGATATTTGCGGTAAACATCTCTATCTTCGTCGGCTATAAGTTGAAGAAGAATATGGGTAGCATCATCTGTGCTCTCGGCACGATCCTTCCCTCATTCATTATCATCCTGCTGATCGCCCTGTTCTTTACCCGCGTGCAGGATAACGAATGGGTAGAAAAGATATTCAAAGGGCTGCGTCCTGCAGTCGTTGCACTGATTGCAGTGCCTTGTATCACTACGGCACGCTCCATCAAACTGAATTACACGACAATGGTGATTCCGGTTGCCGCTACATTACTTATCTGGATAGGCGGCATTCCGCCGGTATGGATTATTCTGGCTGCTATCGCAGGCGGGTTGGTATATAGTTTAAAGATAAAGAAGAATATATGATCTGGTTACAGTTGCTTTATGTGTATCTGAAGATAGGTATCTTCGGTTTTGGCGGCGGATATGCGATGCTCTCGCTGATCCAGGCTGATGTGGTCGACCGCTATAAATGGATTTCCCTGCAAGAGTTCACCGACATCGTAGCCATCTCGCAGATGACACCCGGCCCGATCGGTATAAACAGTGCGACATATATCGGCTACACAGCCATTCATAATGCCGGCTATTCGCCTTTCATGGCCATCCTCGGTTCGTGTCTGACCATGTTTGCCGTTTGCCTGCCCTCGTTTATCCTGGTACTGGTTATCTCTTACTTCTTTGCGAAGTTCAAAAACAACAAATACGTCGTTGCCGCTTTCTACGGCCTGCGCCCTGCCACAGTCGGACTGATCGCCGCCGCCGCCCTGATGCTGATGAACAAAGAGAACTTCATCGACTATAAGAGCTTCCTGATTTTCGGTGCCGCTTTCATCCTCACCTGGAAGTTCAAGGTTCATCCGATCCTAATGATCGTGCTTGCAGGAATTGCCGGATTGATCATCTACTGGTAAAGATCACATTTGCGACAGCCGTTTATCGATAGCCAGCAACTCCTCGATATGCGTCCGGTCGTTGCTGAGACGTGGAATCTTATGCTGCCCGCCCAGCTTACCTTTTTGTTTCAGCCACTCATAGAAAGAACCTTCATGAGCAACGACGATCTCAAGCGGTTGAAGGAATATTTCTTTATAACGCTTGGCTTCATAATCAGAGTTCAGTTCCTGCAATGTCTTATCGAGCAATGAGGCGAATTCATCCACCGAAGGCGGCATCTTCTCAAACTCAATAAACCATTGATGACGCCCTTTGGCTTTATCGAGCATAAAGAGCGGAGCGGCAGTATATTCTTTTACTTTCGCCCCGGTTTGATTGCTTACCCGGCTGATTGCCTTATCGGCATTATCCACCATCAACTCTTCCCCGAAAGCATTGATATAATGCTTCGTCCTTCCCGATATGATGAACTTATGAGGGAAAAGAGAGGTGAAACGAACCGTATCGCCTATCTGGTAACGCCATAAACCGCCCGATGTAGTGATCACCATCGCATAATTCTTCCCTGTTTCCACTGCTTTCAGCGGAAGGACAGTCGGGTTTTCCATGCCCACTTCCACCATCGGGATAAACTCGTAGAAAACGCCATAATCCTGCATCAGGAGCAGACTCTGGTCGGACGGATCGTCCTGTATGCCGAAAAAGCCTTCCGAGGCATTGTAGGTCTCCATATAATGCATTTTATCGGAAGGGGTCAAGGCTTTATATTGTTCCCGATACGGCTCAAAACTGATGCCTCCATGGAAAAACACTTCCATATTGGGCCATACCTCGGTCAGATATTCGCGCCCGGTTTTCTTCAAAACAGATTTAATCAATACCAGCATCCAGGAAGGGACACCCGACAGGCTGTTCACATCTTTGTTCCATGTACAGTCTACAATCGCTTTGATTTTGCTTTCCCATTCGTCCATCAGAATGATCCGTTTAGCGGGAACCCGCATCAGGTTGACCAATGGATTCAGATTCTGTAACAAGACGGCGGAAAGATCGCCGCAATGGGATTTTTGATTTAAAGGGGAAGGGCTGTGACTACCGCCAAGAATCAAACCTTTTTTAGAGAAGAAATGGCTTTCGGGATTGTTTCGCAGGTAAAGAGACACTGTATCGAAACCACCCTGGTAATGGCAACCATGAAGTACTTCTGGGGTAACGGGAAGGAATTTGCTTTTATCGTTCGTGGTACCGCTACTCTTAGCGTACCACTTCACCACCGAAGGCCAGAGAATATTCCTTTCCCCGTTAATCATCCGCGTTATATACGGTTTGAGATCGTCGTACATCTGCAACGGAACACGTTCGCAGAAGTCGTTATAGTTACGGATACTTTTATAATCGTATGTCAGACCCCATTCCGTATTCCTGGCGGTCGACAACAGAGCGCGCAACTGCTTGCGCTGAAGCAGGTCGGTATCCTGCCCGTATCTCTCTATTTCCTTCTGTCGGTGACGGAAGAGTAGTGATATCGTGTTTGTTAAAATATCCATGCTCCTTCTTTTTGTATTCGTTGCAAATGTAGGCATTCTCTTTTTATTTATATCTTTGTTGCATACATAATTAACAAAACAATGAAAATAGGTATCCTTTCTTCCGGAGGTGATTGTCCCGGTATTAATGCAACGATTCGTGGCGTCGGTAAAACAGCTATCATGCACTATGGCATGGAAGTGATTGGCATCCATAGCGGTTTCGTCGGACTGCTGAATAAAGACATTCAATCATTCGACGAGCGGACCATCCTAGGTACTTCACGCGAAAAACCGTTTCGCAAACTGCTGGCCTCGGGCGAGAGCGAGAAGCCTCAGGTCATTCTGCAGAATTATGAAGAATTAGGATTAGATTGCCTGGTCTGTATTGGAGGAAACGGCACACAGAAAACCGCCGGCATGCTTTCCGAACTCGGACTGAATGTGATCGGTGTTCCCAAAACCATAGATAACGACGTATGGGGAACGGATATTACTTTCGGATTCGATACCGCCGTCAATATCGCGACGGATGCCATCGACCGTCTGCATTCGACAGCCAGTTCGCATAAACGGGTAATGGTAGTGGAAGTTATGGGACACCATGCCGGATGGATCGCCTTATATGCCGGTATGGCGGGTGGCGCAGACGTAATCTTATTGCCCGAACTGGGATATGACATGGATAAGGTAAACGAAACGATCCTCGAGCGTGCACAACGGGGTAAACCTTATTCGATTGTTGTAGTTGCCGAAGGTGTTTCAACACCTGACAAGAAACGCCCTTCCGATTACATCACCCGCACGATCGAGGCGGCTACCGGCATCGAATCGCGTGATACGGTGCTGGGATATATCCAGCGTGGCGGTAATCCTTCGCCTTTCGACCGCAACCTGGCAACCCGCCTTGGCGGACATGCGACGGAACTGATAGCCAACCGCCAGTTCGGACGTATGGTCTGTATGAAAGGAAATGAAGTGGATTCGATCGCTTTATCGGAAGTAGCAGGCAAATTGAAGTTAGTAACTCCCGATCACGACCTGATCATACAGGGAGAAAGAATGGGGATTTCGTTCGGTAAGTAATTACCGGACTTCTTCATTGATAGTGGCAGCAATGCATTGCGGGGTATTTTCCTCCGCCGCTTCTTCCGGAAGATCTTCAAACTCATGTTCAGCGGTATTCTCTCCGGTCTGTTTCTTTTTGAGTTCGGAGATGAATCGCTGGAATTCTTTGTCGGTACGCAGTTTCTTTATTGCCATCTTGGCGGCATTCTGCTGCGACTCTTTTTTTTGGAGTAACCGATGCCAACCCCGATTTGGGTGTCGGATAAAGTAACGCCTGTCTGGAATACCGGATTGCCGTCGTTATCGTTGAACGATTCGATCAGATCGAATGTAATCTCCAGTTTGTTCTTCTGGCTCCATTCTATCAGACTTGATTTGAAGTTCACTTCCTTGCGGGCGATATTATCCAAGTCGATATATTTCCCGATCATCACTTTTTCTATAAACCGATAGCATACACGATACCCCTGATCCAGGTAGATAGCCCCGATCAGCGCTTCCAGCGCATTACCATGCATGTGATTATTGTGGGAGCTCAGTTTGGCTGAGTAAACGACCATCTTTTCAAGGCCCAACTCGATCGCTACGCGGTTGAGTGTTTCGCACTGTACGATCTTCGAACGGGTATTGGTAAGGAAACCTTCCCGCTTGTTTTTAAAATGTTTATACACTATATCCGCTACGATAGCGTCCAATACGGCATCACCCAAGAATTCCAGACGTTCGTTATTCAGCCATTTACCGTCGCTGTCTTCTATGGAAGACGATTTATGCAGGAAAGCCTGTTCGTAAACGTGGATATTATCGGGGTAAAAACCGAGTATCTTATATAAAGAAGAATAAGGCTCCTTGTTCTTATGTTTCAGGAGCCTTATCTTTTTGTATAGTTGTGTAAACACTTTACTTCACAAATTTTTTTACAATAGCACAAGCATTATGGCCACCGAATCCGAATGTGTTGGATAACGCTGCCCGTATTTCTCTTTTTTGAGCTTTATTGAATGTGAAATTCAGTTTATAATCTATTTCAGGATCATCGTCACCATCCGCATGGTTGATCGTCGGAGGAATGATGCCGTCTTTTATAGCCATGATGCAGAACATTGCTTCAATAGCTCCGGCAGCACCCAGCAGGTGACCGGTCATAGATTTCGTCGAACTGATATTCAGTTTGTAAGCATGGTCTCCGAAAACTTCTTTGATTGCTTTTACCTCTGAAATATCTCCTACCGGAGTAGATGTTCCGTGAACATTGATATAATCGATATCTTCCGGAGTCATTTCCGCATCTTCCAATGCATTACGCATAACTAACTTGGCACCTAATCCTTCAGGATGAGAGGCTGTCAGGTGGTATGCATCGGCAGACATTCCTGCTCCGGCGATCTCGGCGTATATTTTAGCTCCACGAGCCAAAGCATGTTCCATCTCTTCCAAAATCAAACAAGCTCCGCCTTCTCCCATCACAAAACCATCGCGACTGGCGCTGAATGGACGAGAGGCTGTTTCGGGTGAATCGTTACGGGTCGACAACGCATTCATTGAGTTGAAACCACCGACACCTGAATCTGTAATGGCAGCTTCCGCACCGCCTGTCACGATCACATTGGCTTTACCCAAACGGATATAGTTGAATGCGTCGCTGATTGCGTTGGTAGAAGAAGCACAAGCCGACACTGTCGCAAAGTTAGGACCATGGAATCCATAAAGCATGGAGATATGTCCGGCTGCGATGTCTGAAATCATCTTCGGGATGAAGAATGGATTGAATTTCGGGCCGATCATATCTTTTGTCTTTGCATATCCTAAAACTTCTTCGTCGAATGTCTTGATACCACCGATACCTGAAGCAAAAATAACGCCGATACGGTTCTTGTCCTCATTGTCCAAGTCCATACCTGCATCTTCGATTGCCTGTTTTGCGGCATTTATTGCAAATAAACTATAACGGTCACACTTACGGGCTTCCTTCCGGTCCATGACAGACAACGGATCGAAACCTTTAACTTCGCATGCAAATTGCGTCTTGAACTTGGATGCATCAAACAGTGTAATAGGACCGGCTCCACTCTTCCCATTGATAATACCCTCCCAAATTTCTGTGAGGGTATTACCAAGAGGAGTAATGGCTCCAAGACCTGTTACTACAACTCTTTTTAATTCCATACCTTTAATTAAAAGGGTTGATTACTTCGCGTTAGCTTCAATATAAGCGATAGCGTCGCCTACTGTTGTAATCTTTTCTGCCTGATCATCAGGAATTGAGATACCGAATTCTTTTTCAAATTCCATAATCAATTCTACAGTGTCAAGAGAGTCTGCCCCCAAATCATTAGTAAAGCTTGCTTCGTTTGTAACTTCTGTTTTTTCAACACTTAACTTATCAACGATAATAGCTTTAACTCTAGATGCAACTTCAGACATAACTTTTTCAATTTAGATTAATAAATACG
>JAJPZM010000160.1 GCA_021204335.1 Parabacteroides sp.
TCAGAAAATAATATGAAACTAAGTAATTTGATACATCATATAACCTTGAGTGTTTTTATCATTTGCTCCCTGATAATGACCTCATGCGACAGTTTTTATGAAGATCTGCCGGAATGCCGCTTGTATGTTAAGTTTAAATATGACTATAATATGCTGTTTGCTGATGCTTTTCATACACAGGTGGATAAAGTGGAGCTTTATGTATTCGACAAAAACGGTAAGTTCCTGTTTAAACAAACGGAGGAAGGTGCAGTATTGTCTACCGGTGACTATCTGATGACTGTTGAACTGCCTGTCGGGGAGTATCAGTTTATGGCATGGGCCGGCGCACACGATTCATACGACATTACTTCATTGGAAAAAGGCATATCTTCCATTACCGATCTGAAATTGCGGTTGAAGCGTGAAGAGTTGCGTATTATTAATAAGGAATTGGAACCTCTCTGGTACGGCGAGATCAATCAGGTGAATTTTACCGGAACAACCAATCAGACGGAAGTCATCAATCTGATAAAAGATACCAATAAAGTCCGGTTCGTTTTTCAGGGAGCGACAGAAGATTCCTGGGGGCTGAACATGAACGATTACCAGTATGAAATTATTGAATCGAACGGATATCTGGATCACGATAACTCATTGCTGGATGATGATGTCCTCAGTTTTCAACCTTATTATATGGAGCAGAAGAACTTGGCCGCTGCCACTATCGAATTGAATACCATGCGCTTCCTGGAAGATCGGAATGCCCGTTTTGTTGTGACGCACAAAACAACCGGACGAAAAGTATTTGATATCAATCTGACAGATTTCCTGGTTATGACTAAAATAGAAGGATATAATTTAACAGCACAGGAATATCTGGATCGTGAAAGCGAATATAAGATTATCTTTTTCTTCTCCGATAAGGATCCCTGGTTAGCCCTGCAGATCAATATAAATGGTTGGACCTGGTATTTTCAGACGGAAGGAGGGTTATAATCTCTTTCCCCTGGCTACGATCATAAAGTTTCTCTTTGATGAAACAATAGTTTCTTCCTAGTGAAACTTTTGTTTCTCCCAATAGAAACTTTAGTTTCACTAGGGAGAAACTTTTTTTATTGGGGAATGTATTTGTGACTTCGCCTTAATGTTGCGGTCATCGAAACACTGACGGATGGAGTAGTGGTGATAAGGTGGTTGCATGGTGGTGATAGCCGAGTCGTTTCGGAGAATGCAAATCGCCGTCAATTAGTGGTTGAAATAGAGTATTCTGGAGCGTGATAAGTGTGGTATCAGAACCAAATATTACTGGTTAATTGGCTGAAAAGCAGGATCTTTGTAATGTGATAAATGACACAGGACAAAAGATTCGTAGTCATATTTAATTTGCAATAAGATACTAACCTGTGTAATCAGGTAAGTTTAATATTAATACTAGTGTGGTTCCAGGGGGCAGTGATGTTCTCTGGAATATTTTTTATGGCATATAAAAAGGACACTTCGTGGTGAAGTACCCTTTTTATTAACCAAATGAATTCTTAACCAATTTGATCGTTCAATTCTGCACCGGCTTTAAATTTAACAGCTTTGCGTGCTGCAATTTCAATAGGTTGTTTTGTTTTCGGGTTAACGCCTTTACGGGCAGCCTTTTCAGCTACAGAGAAAGAACCGAAACCTAAAAGGGCTACTTTGCCTCCGGCTTTTAATTCTGAAGATACTGTTTCAATAAAAGCATCAACTGCTTTTTTTGAGTCGGTTTTGCTCAGACCGGATTTTTCCGATACAGCATTAATAAATTCTGTTTTGTTCATGATGGTTTGAAAATAAATATGTTAGACAAAATAATGATAGCTTGTAAAATCGGCTCAAATGTAGTTTTTATTTGATATTCTGCAAAGGAAAAGATTGTTTTTTTATTGATTTACTATGTTTTAGTACTATTTGAGGGGAAAACATTCAAAATATATTTACCTTTGCCGCAAATTGATGTGTATATGATGAATCAAAATAGCTCGGGATTCTTGAATAGTATTCCGCCGGTTACAAAAAACCTTATCATTATTAACCTGCTTTTCTGGGTGGCAAGTTTAGTCCTTCCGAAAGTCGGGGTTGACTTGGTACAGCTTTTGGGATTGCATTTCCCGGGTGTAAAAGACTTTTATCCGTTTCAGTTTGTCACTTATATGTTCATGCACGATACTCATTCTTTCGCGCATGTTTCCTTTAATATGTTCGGTGTGTATATGTTCGGCCGTGTGCTTGAAAATGTATGGGGGCCGAAACGTTTTCTTATATTTTATCTGGTAACGGGTATTGGTGCCGGTATCGTTCAGGAGCTGGTCTGGGCCTATTCGGTACAGTCTTTTGCCAGTGCAAACGGTTTGACGCTCATTGAACTCATACGGATGGACCCTTCACTCAATATGATGATAACCATTGGTGCTTCGGGCTCTGTGTTCGGCATTTTGCTGGCTTTCGCCATGCTGTTCCCGAATGTCCCGCTGTTCCTGATGTTTATACCGATTCCTATCAAGGCTAAATATTTTGTCGTGTTTTACGGTTTGGCTGAACTCTTTATGGGCGTTTCCAGTTTTGGAGGAGATTCGGTCGCTCATTTCGCCCATTTGGGTGGTATGCTGTTCGGTTATTTTTTGGTTCGCTACTGGAAAAAGAAAGATTTAAACAATGGACGGCATTTTTACTAATTTGAAGAATACATTCCGGACGGGGAATATGCTGGCTAAGCTTATATATATTAATGTAGGGCTTTTTATCCTGATCCGGTTGCTGGGAGTGGTTTTTATTCTGTTCAATATTCCCGGTCTGCCCTTTTTACAATACCTGCAAATGCCTTCGTCGCCGGAGTTGTTGCTCTACAGGCCCTGGACGGTGATTACTTATATGTTCACGCACTTCGACTTCCTGCATATCCTGTTTAATATGCTTTGGTTGTATTGGTTCGGCGGACTGTTCCTGATGTTTTTCAGTGAACGGCAGTTGGGCGGATTATATTTGTTGGGTGGTATTGCCGGGGCAGTGTTGTTCATGCTGGCATATAATATTTTCCCCTATTTCCAGGGTGTCGCTTCTTCCAGTTACCTGATGGGGGCGTCGGCATCGGTAATGGCGATCGTTTTTGCCGTATCGTTTTACCGGAAAGACCTGGAGATTGATTTATTCCTGATTGGGCGCATAAAGCTGATCTATCTCGCTTTGTTCACTTTTGTGATCGATCTGTTGGCTATTACCTCGAATAATGCGGGAGGCCATATTGCCCATATCGGAGGTGCCTTATTCGGTATCTGGTTCGCGATGCGCATGAAACAGGGGAAAGATATGACGGCTCCGATGAACCGCTTTCTCGATTGGGTCGTAAACCTGGGAAAAAGGAAGCCAAAAATGAAAGTTACCTATAAACGTGCCGAAACCGATTACGACTATAATGCCCGTAAAAACCGGGAGTCGGCAGATATAGATGCTATTTTGGATAAGCTGAAACGTTCGGGCTACGAAAGCCTTTCGGCGGAAGAAAAAAGAAAACTCTTTGATGCCAGTAAAAAATGAGTGAAGGATTGAAAACACTTAAGCTATTTTTCAAATCATTGTTTGTCTTTGCCAATGTTTTGATTGTCGTGCTGCTTATTGCTTCAGCATATTCAGACCGTGTGTCGCCTAATTCCATTCTGGCATTCTCTTATTTGGGTTTGGCTTTCCCTGTCTTGTGTGTTTTGAATCTTTGTTTTGTGATCTATTGGCTGTTTCTCTGGGAATGGCGGTTTTTGCTGATCGGGTTATGCGCGTTTCTGGTTTGCTGGGGACCGGTGAAAAAGTATTTTCCCTACCATGCCCGTACCAAAGAGATTCCGAAGGAGAATACGCTAAAGGTACTTACTTATAATGTAATGGGATTTGCTTACAGGAACCATACGAAAGAAGCTCCTAATAAGATCATTGAATATATCGCTAATTCAGGAGCCGATATTGTATGTCTGCAGGAATATGCGGTGAGTACATCCGAGAAATTTCTGACTCCGAAGAAGGTGTTTCGGGTATTGGATATGTATCCATACCATACTGTCGTTTCGGTTAATTCGGTTGGTTATTTGAATTCAGGGATAGCCGTTTTCTCCAAATACCCGATCTTAAACTCCCGGAGGGTGGATTATAAAAGCGATTACAACTGTTCTTCCGTACATGAGTTGAATGTAAACGGCAAGAAACTGACGTTGATCAACAATCACCTGGAGTCGTTCAAACTGACCATGGAAGATCGCAGTCGATATACGGCTTTTATCAAGAATATAAGTACGGATACCTTTGATGAAATAAAGGGAGCTTTGGAGCAGAAGTTAGGACCGGCCTTCAAGATGCGGGCGAAGCAGGCGGAAGCTGTTGCTGCCGAAATAGCCAAAGCGAAAGGCGATTATGTGTTGGTCTGCGGTGACTTTAACGATACGCCGATTTCATACGCTCATCGAACCATTCAGGGACCGTTGGTCGACTCGTTTGCCGAATCCGGCCAAGGGATGGGAGTAACCTATAATCAGAACATGTTCTGGTTCCGTATCGATAATATCCTGCATTCGCCGAATATGAGGTCGATGAACTGTACGATCGATAAGATACGCTACTCCGACCACCATCCCTTGTGGTGTTATCTGGCGATGGAAGATTAGTCCTGCACCGCGTCAAGAACATCCCCGAACAGATTCTCTGCAAAAAAGAACGTTGCATTGCAGAATAGCAGCGGATCTTTAATAATCGCAATGGTATTGCTTTTGCCATTGTTGGCGATTACATTTTCTGCCGGATAGTTTTTGTATTTCTTTTCGTTATTCGGGTCATACTGGTAAGAGATGTCTGTCAGTTCGATGTTGTATTTCTCATCGTGGCAATAGATTCTCATTTTGTATTTGACCAATGTTTTGTCAGTTTCGTTGAGCAGTAATTCTACTTTCGAGTTGATGAATATCGTACCTTTCGACTTTTTGGCTGTTACGCTCGACAGAAATACGTCTTTCCCATAATTCTTTTTAGCCCACTTGTTGATAGACTCGAATAATTTGTCCTGGCTCATGCCCTCTACATCCACTTCGTCGCTGTAGCACACCTTCCCGTCTTTCATGGGAGCGCATGTTTCGACAGTACCTTTGTGTCCCTGCGCCATGGAAAGCACAGGGCACATCAGTACCACCACTAGTAAAAATATTATCTTTTGAATTATCTTCATCTTTATCTGATCCATACATTAAGAATTTCGCCAATAATAACTTTCTGCTGTCCTTCGGTCGATTCCCCCTGTTTAATACACTGGATCATGAACCAGGTTTCGGGATCATCCTTTTTAGAGAAAGAGATCGTATATATATCATTATCTTTAATAGACTTATAAACTTCGCTGTCAGGGCTGATGGAAACAGAAGCGATATTCTTTCCGAACATTTTACCCATTTCTTTCCAGGTCGCATATCTTTCTGCCAGCGTTTCGTTGTTTGCAGGCGATACCTGCATCCGGCTTTCCGGCAACATGTTTAGCAAGGTAGAAGGAATTTTATCCGGTTCGAATGCGCTCAAGCCCTGGCAAACATCTGTATTGTTGCTGACCGGAGCGGCTGCTATTTGCCGGGCAGGAGCGATTGTGGCGGCTGGTTGCTGTTGCTGTTGTTCTGACAGGACAACGGCTATCGCCGGGGCAGCTGTGGTAGCCGGCTGAATGCCAAAGGCCGCTTTGGCACTTTCGAACATGGCACTGGCGAAGTCGATTGTTTTGCTGCGGAACTTCCCGTTTCCACGGTTCAGCTTGTCCTGCTTCTTATTTAATGCATATTTGTCGGTAATCCATTCTTCGGCTGTGTACTTTTCCGGATTGCGCTGATAGGATACATTGTATTCATAACGGATGCCGTTCATCTTTATTTTTGCCGTACTGTTTTCGCATTCAATGGTTACGCGGTAATTCATTAAAGCACGGTCGAGAGACAAGGTAGTGCTCTGGAATGCGATATATTCTTCACCAACGGCAGCTATGTCGCCTTTCTCTTTGTCTGAATAAACGAGCCGGCGCCCTTCTTCGCTGAAAAATTTTTCAGCCCATAGATGCATGACGTCGTAAATCTGATCCTGTGAAAGCGAAGGCATGCTTATCTCTTTGGTAAATACTACTTTGCCGCCTTCTTCAGGTACGGCTCCGGCTAAATACTTCTGATTTACCTGCGCCATAAGCAGGGAAGGAATAAATAACAAGAATAATAATAGATGTTTCATGGTGAATTCTGTGTTTTTTTTACTGGCAAAGATATATATTTGTGCTTGAAATTAACTATGACTGTGACAAATAATTAATCTAATTACTCTTTGACAAAGAAAAAAAAGCCTATATTTGCACCCTGTGAAAAAACGAAAATAAATAATGTAATAACATAAACTCAAGATTCAGATGCAAAACAAAGGGTTTGTAAGGGTCTTCGCGGTGTTACTTACGCTTGTATGTTTGTTCTATCTATCGTTCTCATTTGTAACAAGATATTACAACAATAAAGCCGCTGAGTATGCGGGAGGGGATCCGTCGAAAAAGAGTCTTTATTTGGACTCATTATCTACTCAAAAGGTATGGTTGGGCTATTCGCTCAAGCAGTGCCGTGAAATGGAAATTAGTTTAGGACTTGACCTGAAAGGCGGTATGAACGTCATTCTGGAGTTGAATGTGGCTGATGTTATCCGCTCGCTTTCCAACAACAACCAGGATGAGAACTTCAACAAAGCATTGGATTTAGCCTATGCACGCCAGGCAACCAGTCAGAAAGACTTTATTGACCTGTTTGCAGAAGAGTATAAGAACCTTGACAACGGAGCACGTCTTTCTGCCGTATTCAGTACTTTTGAACTGAAAGATAAGATTACTCCTCAGAGCACAGATGCTCAGGTCGTTTCCGTATTGAAAGATGAGTTGAAGAGCGCTATCGATAATTCATTCAACGTATTGCGTACCCGTATCGACCGTTTCGGTGTGATATCTCCGAACATTCAGCGTCTGGAAACAGCAGGTCGTATCCTGGTGGAACTTCCGGGTGTGAAAGAGCCGGAACGTGTTCGTAAATTGTTGCAGGGTAGTGCTAACCTGGAATTCTGGGAAACTTATCAGTTGCCGGAAGTATATCAGCAGTTGGTGGCTGCCGACAATGTGTTGGCTACCGTTCTGAAAGAACACAACGACGAAGCAGCAGTTACAGAAACAGCTACCGCTACTACCGACAATGCTGAAACAACAGTTACGGAAACGGAAACAATCTCCGATAAACCTGCAACAAGCGAAGCCGACTCTTTGTTGGAACAGATCGCTCAGGATAAACCGGAAGCTCAGGCTAACCAGTCGATGGAAGAATTTGCCAAACAGCATCCGTTGTTTGCTTTGTTGCAGATCAATCAGTATAACGGCCAGTTAGGTCGTGGCGCTGCTGTCGGTGTTGCCAACGTAAGAGATATTCCTAAGATCAACGAATACCTGGTAATGAAGCAGGTAAAAGATGTATTGCCTCGTAACCTGTCTCTGAAATGGGGCGTGAAGGCAATCGATGAAAAAGAACAATACTTCGAACTGTATGCTATTAAAGTCACCAACCGCGACGGTACGCCAGCTTTGGGTGGTGATGTAGTAACAGATGCCAATGCAGACTTCTCTCAGCAACCGGGCCGTACAGAGCAGCAGGTTAGCATGTCGATGAATGCAGAAGGTGCTAAGGCATGGGCTCGTTTGACAAAAGAAAATATCGGTAAAGCTATCGCTATCGTTTTGGACGATATGGTTTATTCTGCTCCAAACGTAAACGATGAAATTACAGGCGGTCGTTCTTCTATTACCGGACATTTCTCTCCGGAAGAAGCAAAGGACTTAGCTAACGTGTTGAAATCTGGTAAGATGGCTGCTTCCGTTCGTATCGTTCAGGAAGATGTTGTCGGTCCGTCACTGGGTCATGAAGCGATCAACTCGGGTGTGATCTCATTCGTGCTGGCATTAGTGCTGTTGATGGTCTATATGTGTGCATTCTACGGTATTATCCCGGGTCTGATTGCAGACGGCGCACTGGTATTGAACATCTTCTTTACAATGGGTATCCTGGCATCCTTCCAGGCTGTACTTACTTTGCCGGGTATTGCCGGTATGGTATTGACGTTGGGTATGGCTGTCGATGCGAACGTGTTGATCTACGAACGTACGAAAGAAGAGCTTCGCGCAGGCAAATCGTTGGGTAAGGCTATTGCCGACGGTTATAGCAATGCGTTCTCGGCTATCTTCGACTCTAACCTGACATCAATCATTACAGGTATCGTATTGTTCTACTTCGGTACCGGTCCGATCCGTGGTTTTGCAACTACAATGATCATCGGTCTGTTCGCTTCTTTCCTTACTGCTGTGTTCCTAACTCGTATCGTTTATGAAGCATTGCTGGCGAAAGATAAACTGAAGAATGTAACATTTACTATTTCTATTACAAAAGACTTGCTGACAAATCCGAAAGTAAACTTCCTGGGTGCCCGCAAGATCGGTTACCTAATTCCTGCCGGTATCATCGTATTGGGTGCTATCTCCATGTCGACAATCGGTTTGAACAACGGTATCGACTTTACCGGTGGACGTAACTACGTGGTTCGTTTCGATCAGGATGTAAAGACGGATGAAGTACGTAATATGCTGGACGAAAAACTGGATGGTGCTGTAAGTGTTATCACGATCGGTACTTCGAACCAGGTTCGCGTATCGACCAACTATAAGATTGCAGATGCTGATCCAGCCGTTGACCAGGAAATCGAAAACCTGTTGTTCGAAGGTGTTAAATCGTTGCTTCCGCAAGGAACTACCGTTGATCAGTTCACATCTGCTTATGTCCAGAGCTCTCAGAAAGTCGGACCGAGTATGGCGGACGATATTAAGAACAGTGCGATCCTGGCAGTTATTTTTGCCATGATCTGTATGGCGGCTTATATCCTGCTTCGTTTCCGTGATGTTTCATTCTCTGTCGGTGCGTTCGCTTCAGTAGCGACAACAACGTTCTGTATCATTTCTTTCTATACATTATTATGGAAGACACTTCCATTCTCAATGGAAGTAGACCAGACGTTTATTGCGGCTATCCTGACGATCATCGGTTATTCTATCAACGATACCGTGGTTGTATTCGACCGTATTCGTGAAACAATTGCCTTGTATCCGAAACGCGACCGTTACCAGGTGATCAATGATGCATTGAACTCTACCTTGTGTCGTACGTTCAATACATCTTTAACAACGTTGGTTGTTGTACTGTGTATCTTTATCCTGGGTGGTAGTACGATTCGTAGCTTTACGTTCGCTATCCTGTTGGGTATCATCATCGGTACATATTCGACATTGTTTGTAGCAACTCCGATTGCATACGAATTGCAGAAGAAAAAGATCAATAAGAAAGTTGCTGAAGCTGAAAAGAAGTAAGCAGTATCTTATCTAAGATATGGAAAGGGACTGTCCAAAAAGTGGATAGCCCCTTTAGTTATTGTTTATTTCGGTAAA
>JAJPZM010000352.1:0-3545 GCA_021204335.1 Parabacteroides sp.
CAATTACAAACATGAAGAAAAGAGAAATCAGTGTATATCGTATTTTTAATATGGTCTTTTTGTTTTTCCTTTCCAGTGCTATCTGTTTGTAAGCGGAAATAGTCAAATCACAGAACATACGGATTACACTTAATAAAAATAATGTCAGGCTGGAAAATATATTGAATGAGATCGAGAGCCAGACAAATTTGTTGTTCATTTATAACAAAAACGTGAATGTTAACCGCGAAGTATCCATTGAGGCTAAAAATACTATTTTGGATGAAGTCCTGAAGAAACTATTTGATAAAGATGTAATTTATAAAATCGAAGGTTCTTATATTGTGCTTTCACCATCTAGTCAAACAGAAATGAAACAGCAGGCCGAAATGATCAAAGGTACTGTTGCAGATCAGAAAGGTAATCCTATTATTGGTGCTAATATTGTTGAAAAAGGTAATCCTGCAAACGGAACTATTACCGATGTAAATGGGAATTACTCTTTGGCTGTATCCGGTAATGCAGTACTGGTAGCCTCTTATATAGGATATAACAAAATAGAGATCCCGGTCAATGATCGCTCTGTTGTCGACATAGTGCTGACTGAAGACATGCAAGTATTGGGGGAAGTAGTCGTTGTGGGGCATAGCACTCAAAAAAAGTCAATCTGACCGGTTCTGTTTCCACAGTTAATTTTGAAGAAATGTCATCAAGACCAGTCACCGATGTTTCCCAGGCTCTTAACGGTGCTTCTCCGGGCCTTCAGATCACGCAAAACTCGGGTGAACCCAATGCTGAGAGTTTTTCTTACAATATTCGTGGTGTCGGTACATTAAATACTTCCAGCCCTCTTGTTCTTGTTGATGGTATGGAGCAGAGCATCAGTATGGTAAATCCTTCCGACATCGCCAATGTGTCTATTTTGAAAGATGCAGCTTCTTGTGCAATCTATGGAAACAGAGGTGCCAATGGGGTTATCCTTATCACAACCAAGAATGGTACTGATGGTAAAATTAGCGTAACTTATGATGGTACAGTCTCGTATAATGAGCCATTTAAGATTGTACATACTATTTCAGACTATGTCCAGTACATGCAGTTAATGAACGAGTCTGCCAACAACCTTGGTAATTCTGATATTTTCTCTCAAAGTTCTATTGATGCATGGAAAGCGGCAAATGCCGATCCTAATGGTATTGCGGCTTCCGGCTATCCGAACTATATTGCTTATCCTAATACCGATTGGTGGGATGAAATATATACAAAACAATGGATGCAAAAACACTCGGTCTCTATCAATGGTAAGGAGAAAAGAACAGGCTACTCTATGAGTTTCTCATTTATTGACAATCCGGGACTTGTTAAAAATACGGGCTATTCCAGATATATGGGACGTGTGAATTTGTATTCTGATATAACCGATTGGTTGAGAATAGGTACCCGTACCTGGGGAAATGTTACCGATCGTGACGTTAGTGATTCCGGGAAAGATTTTTTTCAATTCGATTAACACCCAGAAAATGCTTCCTTGTACGTATCCGTTTTATGATGGAAAATATGGTGCTCCGGAAGGTCCGGAAGATGATCCGCAATCTCACAACCCGCTTTGGGATATGGCTAATTCGAGCGGTTATGATAAATACACGCAAATTTATACGGACTGGTGTGCTCAGGTAAAGTTCCTGAAGCACTTTACTTATAACTTTGATTTCTATTATAAAGACCTTCGTTGTGAGAAAAAAACAGTAAATACTTCTATCGGAAAGTACAGTTTTTCCAAGGGCGCTTATTCGACCGGTGCTGCAGATCCGGCAACTCTCTATACTTATATGTTTTATACAAGAGAGAATACCACAAAGATGAATCATTTAATTAATTACAACCAGTCTTTTGGGGCTCATGATGTGTCTGCTATGATTGGCTATGAAGAACAGACTTATAAATACAGGGAAACAGATGTGAGCAAACTGGGGCTTACTGATGCGAGTGTAAACGACCTTAATGCTGCTCAACACCTTATTCAACAAAAGGATATGGTACTGAATATACGGGGCGGTCAGTATTCGGTCGTGCGAATTATGCTTATAAGAGTAAATATTTGTTTGAATTTAATTTACGCTATGATGGTTCTTCCAGGTTTGCTCCCGATTACCGCTGGGGAGCCTTCCCCTCATTCTCGGTCGGTTGGCGTATGACAGAAGAATCTTGGTTTAAACCCGTACAATGGTTGACTAACCTTAAACTTCGCGCTTCTTGGGGTAAACTGGGTAATAATTCCATAGGCAATTATGATTGGCAGTCTGTTTATTCGGCTGCAAACTATTCTACAGGTCAGACTTTAACGAGTGGTGTTGCTGTTACATCCATAGCCAATGCTGCTCTTACCTGGGAAGAAACGGCAGTCACCAATATTGGCCTTGATTATGGATTTTTCGATAATAAGTTGACTGGTAATATCGATGTTTACAATAAGCTTACTACCGGTATTCTCTATACCCCGGATATGTATATGGTAATGGGAAATGCTACTGCTCCAAAAGAAAATATAGCAGAGGTTACCAACAGAGGTATTGAACTCGAGCTTGGATGGAGAGATAATATCGGTAAAGATTTTAGTTATAGTATTAAAGGCCAATTCTCCTTCAATAAGAACTTTGTAAGTAAGTACAAAGGCGAGTTGGAAAAAGGTTGGAATGCTGATCATTCCGAATATTCAACAAATATTGGAGATGTTTCTACCGGTAATACGACAAGAGTTATCGAAGGGCATCAGATCAACGAATTCTATTTGCCTAACACATATAAAGGATCCGGTTCCTATTTCAATGCCGACGGCTCTGTGGATATAAACGGGGGACCTAAAGATGGAATGATCCGTACGGAGAATGATATGAAGTGGCTTCAAGCTATGCAAGGAGCCGGCTATACTTTCCAACCTTATAATACTGTTGCAAAAAATGCACTCTGGTATGGTGAGTATATTTATGCGGATGCCAATGGCGATGGTATATATGGCAACTCTTATGATTCTGAATTTCAGGGAACATCAACTACCCCTAAATATAATTTCGGGCTCCAGGCCAGTGCTAACTGGAAAGACTTTGACTTTGCTATGACGTGGGGAGGGGCTGCAGGATTTAGTATCTATTATTATTCTACATCGAGAAACTCCAGTGAAACTATCTACGGTTATGCGATTCCTGATGCTATTGCTAAGGAGCATTATTTCTATGATCCGGAAAATCCGACAGATCCCAGAACTAACCTAACTTCGAATCAACCTCGTTTGGTTAATGTGTCAGGAGCTCAAAGCTCGGCAAGTTCGTCTCTGCACCTGGAGAAAGGAAATTTTATTAAGCTCAGAAACTTGACTCTAGGATATACTTTACCGCAAAATATCTCAAAGAAATTCTATGTGGAAAGGCTTCGTGTTTATGCTTCCGGGGAGAATCTCTTTGCTATTACTGGGTTCTCCGGTCAGGATCCGGAAATGAGAACTACTGTCGGTTACTCAACAATGCGCCAGTATGCATTTGGTATTAATTTGACATTTTATTTTTATAAGA
>JAJPZM010000352.1:3555-9463 GCA_021204335.1 Parabacteroides sp.
TAATTTTGACTGCATCGGTACTCTTTTGGGGGTTAGTCGGATGTAACAGTGATCTTCTTGATACTTTACCGAGCGATAGTTTCTCCAGTTCAAATGTTTGGACGAGTCCAATTTTGGCTCGTGCAGCAGTAATGGGGGTGTATAATGGACTTTATGAGAAATATTCGAAGAACTATGATAACGCGAAGGGAATTCCGTTTGATGCATGTTTATCTGTAATGGATATTGATATGAACTGGAAAGGAAATTGTTTTGTAACTACTGGCTCATGTACACCATCCAATGAGAATGTTTCCTCGCATTATAAATTTTATTATACAATAGTATATAGGGCTAATGATGTTATCAACAACATTGATATTGTTCCGGAAATGGGAGATAGTGAAAAAGCTCAACTTAAGGCTGAATGTAAGTTCCTGCGTGCTTGGGCTTATTTCATTTGAATGTGCTATGGCGGGGTGTGCCTATCTATGCTGAAAATGTGGCGAATGCGGATGCTACCAAGCCCCGTTCTACCGAGGCAGAAGTCTGGAATCTGATAATTTCAGATCTTACGGATTGCATCAATGAACCGAATCTTCCCGATAAATATTCGAAAGGAAACAGCAGCTATGGTCGTATTACGAAGGGCGCTGCTTATGCATTCAGAGGTCAGTCCTATCAGTTTATAAATGATTATTCCAATGCTCTTGCTGATTTTGAGGCGATTGAGAGATTGGGTTATACGCTTTACAGTCCGAGTAACGGTGCTAAAGGGAATGATGATTTTTTCCAATTATTTAAACCAGCAAATGAACAATGTGATGAGATGATTTTCTCCGTACAATGTATCGAGACTACCGGAATGGGGAATCCGAGGGCAATCAATTATGGAAATCGTGTAACCGGTGGCTCTGCCTGGAACAATTATATCCCCAATCCGGCTTTTGTTGAAATGTATGAATGTGCAGACGGCACCGATTTTGATTGGGAGAAGTATTGCTCCGGATGGCATTCTATGGCTCCTCAGGCAAGAGTCGCATTTTTCCTTCGTGATGGCCTTCAGTCAGGTAACGGAAAGTGGGGTACAACCGAAGCTACTTCTAATTATCAAGCTCTTTACAGTAATATGGAAGCTTATGGCGCAGATATGAGTAAATATTTGGATCAGGGCAATGAGGCCCGGATTCGTCAGGCGTATGAGAATCGCGATCCACGTTTGATGCAGTCGCTTATAACTCCTTATTCTTCTTATAACGGGAATCAGGCCGGAATTGGAAACTATACCTGGACGCTTCGTTGGCCTTACATTTTGGATGCAGGTGAACCTTATGATGTCCGTACAGATACTAACTTAAAGTTTTATTATCTTTGGAGAAAGTATGTTCCTGAGTATGACGAATGTACAACCCGCTGGGTGTACTCTGAAGATATCATTTTGTATCGTTATGCTAAAATCCTTCTCCGACGGGCTGAGTGCTTGAATGAACTTGGGCGGACGAGTGAGGCGGTTACCTATGTAAATATGGTAAGAAAACGTGCAGGTCATGTTCTTCTTAATGATCCGGCTTATCCTACTACAGCTGTTAAAGGGCAAGATGATATGCGGCAGCGTATCCGTAAAGAGTTTTATGTAGAACTGGGAGGAGAGGATTCCATGTATTTTAATGAACTTCGTTGGAACACGTGGTATGACAGAAAGTTTAAAGATCATTCTTCTGGATAAGTCGGTGCTTTCAATTCAAATGGAATGATGCAGATTTGGGGAGAGACAACTTACAAACATCTGAGTGTGGGTGAGCAAATGAAAATATGGCCTATTCCCGCTAAAGAAAGAGAAATGAACTCCAGTCTTACACAGAATCCGGGTTGGCAGGATTAAATCTTCAATCAATAAATTTAAAATCCATGAAATATCTA
The DNA here is from genome assembly GCA_021204335.1 of Parabacteroides sp. Lineage (GTDB taxonomy): Bacteria > Bacteroidota > Bacteroidia > Bacteroidales > Tannerellaceae > Parabacteroides. The sequence continues at coordinate 5,455 of JAJPZM010000352.1, forward strand.
ATTTTAATTATAGGTGCACTCTGTTTTTTTTGTGCCTATTTCTGCTCAGGATAGGGCGGATCAACAACATCTGAGTAATGAGAACTCATTCTCTATGATCTTGCTGGGAGATCCTCAGGGATATACCAAGTATGATATCAATCAGCCCTTGTTCGATTTATGTACGGCATGGATTGCTGACAATATCGAGAATTTGAAGATTAAAGCTGTTTTGTGTACAGGAGATATTGTAGAGTAAAATGAGAACATTGTGCGTAATCGCAAAATGTTGAATCAGACCAGTAAAGAAATGTGGATTGCAGCGTCTAATGCTTTTACCCGTTTGGATAATAAGATCCCCTATATAATATCGGCAGGCAACCATGAATATGGTTATCTGCATTCGGAAAATGGGAATACTCATTTCCCGGAGTATTTCCCTTTTGAACGGAATACGGCATGGAGGGATATTTGTGTTAGTGCCTTTCCGAACAGGAATGGGGTTGCTTCTCTGGAAAACGCCGCTTTTGAGTTCGACGATCCCAATTGGGGAAAACTGCTGGTGATTACATCTGAGTTTGCTCCGAGGGATGAGGTGCTGAACTGGGCGAAAGAGTTGGCGGCAAAACCCGAATATAATGATCGTAAAGTTATATTCATGACTCATTCGTTTTTACGTGAAAGGACTGCAGAGCGGACTCAGAATGAAAGTTATACTATTACACCGAGAAACTGGGGGGGGGAGACGTGTGGAAGAAATTGGTAGAACCCTCTTCCAATATTCTGTTGGTAATATGCGGACATACAGGAAAACCTGGTGATTTTGAAGATTCTGTCGCCTATCTGATAGATAAGAATAAAGTAGGAAAGAATGTGCATCAAATGATGTTTAACATCCAGATTCTTGGGGGAGGCTGGGAAGGCAATGGCGGTGACGGTTGGCTGCGTATTCTGGAATTTATGCCGGACGGGAAGACGGTCAAAGTGAAGACCTATTCCCCTTTGTTTGGTATATCTCCGTCAACGAAGCATTTAGCTCATCGCACAGGAACTTATGACCAGTTTGATATGATTATAGAATAGATAGAATTGGTCAAATATATATTGGACGGAAATGAGCTCTTTATTTGAATTGGATATGCAAAACAACCAATTCTGAAACAGTCCCGACCCGGTAAGGCGGTCCGGCTATGCCAATGCCGGATGAAACGTAGAACTGGGTCGGGCCTTTTTTATGGTAGCCGTAAGGACATTCATAAATCAACTTCATTAACAGGGGGTAGGGCCATAGTTGACCGTTATGGGTATGTCCGTGAAGTCCCAGGTCGACGCCGTTCATTGCCATTTCTGCAAACGACCAAGGTTGGTGATCGAGTACGATGATTGGTTTGGTGGTGTCGATGTCTGTCATTAATGTATGTAAGGCTTTTCGTTTCTTATTGATATAATCGTCTCTGCCGATTAGGTAAAAGGATGAATCGGGCTGTACGACGGAATCGATTAACAATGTAGAGCCGGTTTTCTTCAACCAGCGGTATTTGGCGAAACGGTTGGCGCGATATTCGTGGTTGCCGTTCACTATATAAACCCCCAGAGGTGCTTTTAATTGTTGCAGGCCATCTTCTATATGCTCCTTTTTGGCAAACCGCGACTCGTAATCCATGATGTCGCCAACCAAAACAACCATATCCGGATGCTGCGCATTGCTCATTGCCACATAACGTTGAACCATCTTCTTGCCGATCACTTCCCCAATATGCAGGTCACTCATCATTACTATGGTGAGGCTGTCCCGGTCGCTGCTGCCTTTAGGCAAGGTCACATATACTTCTTTGACAATCGGATGGGCAACCGTCAGATAAGCTTTGATCATTAATCCGGTAACTCCTGCAATGATAACGAAAAACAATGTCAGCTTCGTTTGCTTCCAATGATCTGTAAGCCGGCGGGGAAACCAATGGAAGAAGCGGTTCGACGGACGGATCAGTTCGAGTGCCACCAAAGAAAGCGTGATGTATAGAGATGCAATATACCAACTATTGCAGATATATTGGATTGTTGTCATTATATTATCCGGCAAGTCTTTGCGAAATAAGAAACCGAAGAAATAGAGAGCCAGTTCGAGAATGAAGAACAACGCATAAGGAATACGCCAACTTTTCTTAGCCGGTATTGCCTGGTATCCCCGCCAGAAAATATAGGGATTCAGCAGCAATTGTGCTACAATCGATTGAATAAAGACTCTCATATCCTGTTTATCTTATTTGAATGCGATATTGAATACCACCATCTCGCTATCTGTCCCGATGCGGAAAGGCGGTCCCCATAACGACAAGCCCGAAGATACATATACATGGCTGTTGCCCCATTGCCGGTATCCGTAGCTTTGTTGGAACAGGCGGTCTGTCGCCAGGCTCATCGGCCAGATCTGTCCCCGATGCGTATGTCCGCTGAATTGCAAGTCGATGCCGGCCTTTTCCGTTTCCTGCAGGTCGTATGGTTGATGATCCAATAAAATAACAGGCTTTGCCGGGTCAATGTTTTGCGTTAACACCTGTAAAGACAACCGCGACGGGTTATGTCGGTCGTCGCGCCCCATCAGTTGCAATCCATTAGGCAGTGTAATTACTGTGTCACGCAGCAGTTGTATCGGTGTCGAGCGGATAAAATCGATGCTTTTCCTTATTCCGCTGATATATTCATGGTTTCCCGGAACCATATAAATACCCAGCGGAGCTTTCAGCTGGGCTAACTCTTCCTGCATATTCTCGGCGTAAAGAGGTGTCACGCTGTTGTCTATCAAGTCTCCACCTATCAGGATTAAGTCGGGCTGTTCGGCGTTGATCATCTGAATATATTTCTTTAACTGAGCTTCATTTGTTCCGTAGCCCAGGTGGATATCGCTTATGGCAACAACCTTTGTGGGTTGTTGATTACTTTCAGCAACCTTGTTGATAACTATGTTGATAACTTCTGTTTTGGGATGTTGATAATGATAATATCCATAGCTTAACAGACTAAGCGTCAAGAGTAAAGAGATATAAAAGCCATATTTAAAACTCCCGTTGAAAAGTTTGAATATATCAAACGCTATCAACGAGAGTGTCATATACAAAGTAAATACCAGCCAGCCTGTCCCTACTTCATGGACGGTATGAGCCAGGAAATCAGGACACTTCACATTTCGTGCCAGCATGCTGACGGCAAAGGAAAGAGCACAACTCCAGAATAAGACCGTTAGCAGCACTTTTACTCCGAATGGTTGGGCAACAAGCGCTTGCGCTCCCCTAATAAATATATAGATATTTCCTGCAAAGTAAGCGGAAAAAATGGCAATGAAAATTGTAGGCATTTTGTCAAATTTTCAGCAAAGATAGTGAACGCAATGCGATTGTGCAAATGCCCTTATTTCGGATAGCCTACCGGATTATTTAGCAGCGGCAGCTGGTTGTCGGATAGCTTTAGGATTTCTTTCAGAGCTTTTTGATCCATGGTGGCTCTGGGGACGGTCGATAATCCGATACCTGCGCAACATAGGTTGATGTTCTGTGAAACAATGCCTGCGTCCATTGCTGCTATCAGTTTGGTATGGTCGGATACGTCGCCGAAGCGGGAAAGATCGGATACCAGAACAAGAGAGAGTGGCGCCTCTTTTACGAAATCCTGTCCGCCGGCAACCGCTGAGCGATGATCGCCTTTAGCCACCGGAGTCAGTGCGTGTGCCTGAGCATCATACAGATAGGCTCCGTCTTTCATAATAACATAAACATCGATATCCTGCTTGTTCAAGGCAGAGGGAGCTGTGCGTTTGCCGTCTGTGCGGTTGATGCCGTTGGCAGCCCATAGCAGGTCCGAAAGGTCTTGTTTACTAAGCTCCTTTGCTGCAAATTCGCGATCGGAGTGACGGTCGGAAAATGCTTTCATAACAACTGCGCCGCGTGTCTTGTCCGGGGCATTTAATTTGATAACAGTAAGATCCTGAGCATTCATAACTGTGATAAATAATAAAGCGGTTAATACGAATAAAATC
>JAJPZM010000102.1 GCA_021204335.1 Parabacteroides sp.
TAAATATACTACGTAAGAAACTAGTTTGGACGTTCCGTTCTCCTGATAAAGTCCGCTCAATTCTACATAAGTACAATAATCACTTTGCCCGGCAGGAGCCGTTGAAGCCGTTTTATTTTGGGGATCTGATGCTGTTCCGGTTCCTCGCAGATTTTCAGGCATATACCAGGTATATCCTCCTAATATATTATTAGTAACAGACAAATAGTTCTGGAAATTACCTGCATCTCCCGCAGGAAACGTAGACAAAGCATTAACTAAAGCCAACGACTTCGGAACATTTCTTAATTGCAAACGTGCTGGCGCAAAGTTCACATCGTTAGCGATAAAACAGGATACATTTATTTTAGCCAGTTTGCGGTTGAAGGTAATCCGAATCGATTGAAGTGCACTGACCTTTGTCAGCAGGGAAGCCGTCATAACCATAATTCCATCGGCTATCCCGGCGTCGTTCACAGTAATCAGCTTTTGTTTCAGATCGCCATACACACCGGTGAAATTTTGTAACTGTTCTCCGATATTCGCTACAAAATAAAGAAACTGATTTTTATTCGGCTCGGATTTGGGTTGCATCAGTCCGAGTGTCAGAGCATCCAGACCACTATTTATATAACGCAATACCACCAACCGATCCGTATCGTCACCATTTCCGTCAAACTGAAAGACAGTTATATTATGAATTATATTTTCGTCATTGCCGATATCACCGGGTAAAACCTGACCGGCTCGGGTCTGTTGCTGGTTTTTATAACCGGCGACAGACATATCGACTATGACATCTATCGGCTCATAATCCTCGTTAATAACACCGGTCATATTCGTTACTTTTTCGCAGGCTGTCATCATCAGGACCAACAGCGCCGGCAACATATATTTCCACATGACATTCAACTTATCTTTCTTCATTTCCATTTACTTTATTTTGACACAACGTATCGAAATTCCATACCCACGCCCCAGCAATCGATTTGTCTGGACTATTCCGTTTGATTCATTCCCCGAAGCCCAACTACTTTCGTAATAGAAACAATAAGCATCCGCCATTCTATCGGAAGCTGTAGAAGACCAAAGACTACCATACGAACTTTTACCGTCCCATGTCCCGGCAGAAAATGAAAGATATCCTCCCAGCCGATAAATAGCATTTCCACCTTCTTCCATCCTATACACAGAATACCTATCACCGCGCCAGGTAGAGAAATTTTTATTCTGCACAAAACCATTCCAACTTCCATTCTGAGGGATCCGCCATCCATGAGGACAAGGGTCGAATACTGTTTTTACATTATCCTGCCATAAACCTTCAGCCAGTTTGGTATTTGCATACCAGGAACCGGCACTGCTTACCGTATAAAATGTAGTCGGCGCCTTTACCGACGATATAATCGGATCGATAGGACTCGCTAATGCAGAGAAAGAAAAACTACTCCCACTGGAAGTATACATCGTATTTTTCAAAAACGGATCCTTCCTTCCCCACTGATACATCAACTCCGGCACAGCTGCTGTCAATAGGTCCAATGCCCCCAGGTTCCTGTCCATCCATTCCTGATTATTGTACGTATGCCGGGTACCTATCATCGGACTCGTTTCATTATCGTTGATAATCCCGGCATAAGGCGTCACCCAGATATGCCAGCTCCAAAGTATATTCCCACTCTCGTCGTAGGCACCGATCAGGGCATTTCCGGAAATACCCGCTGTATTGGATGTAACTGTGACCATCCCTTGCCCGTGGGGAACAGTTATTAAATTGTTAGAGGTTTGCCAGATCAGTTTAACATCGGCTATCTTACTATATCTATCTTCAATCAATTGATCTTTATAAACAATACCGGTTCCTTCCACATCCACTCCCGGAACATTATAGGGGCTGAATGATAATACTTTCCCTTCCTCCGGCGCCACCAGAAAGCTATTCGCATTCTCTGAATAACTAAAGTTCTTACTGGTCACTCGTTTGTCAAACGTATTCACCCCGGTAATCTCCGCCTTTATTTCGTAATCATAATTCTGATATACATTATAATCGTCCGTCAGGTTTTCTCCCACATAAAAACGGTAGGTAGCCAATTGGTCAGGCATATTAGGCGTACGGTAAACGCCTGCCAACTCGATATAGGTACAGAACTGATCCGGTGCATTATCGTCGTTTTTTTTCCAGACACTTGTAACACTTCCTTTGCCGGATCGGCGGTTCAGCGAAATATACCAGGTAAAACCTTCTTCAATACGGTCTACAATGGAAGTATAATCCCTAAAATTCTCCTGATCTTTCACCGGATAATCCGATGGCCCCGTTTCCACTCCGTCAATATAAACTAATATTTTAGGAACATTCTTCAATTGAAGGACAGAAGGAGTAAACGTCGTATTCGTCACCGTAGGTTTAGCCATCCAGTCAAAGCGGATACGGGCAACCGAGCGTTTTAAAGTCAAATTATGTGGCATCGTATTCTCTATAGTAGTAACCGGAGCATGTACGGCACCGATCATCAACACATTATCTCCGCTAGTCGTTTTCTGGTTCAAAGAAACGGTTTCTTTTCTGAAATCAGCCAATGTTTTACCTTCGTATTGCTGAAACACAGAACCGGCATTGGCTATAAAGATCAGGTATTGTTGTTTATCCCTAGCACGCAGTCCGACGGAATACACATCCTCCGTACCTTCTTTCGGTTCGGGAGCACGCAAATAACGGGACGTGACACATTTGGCTGTAGCCCCGTCGCCTCCTTCCGTATCCTTATCCCAATCAAATTGGAGCACTGTCAGGTTATTTATAGCGGCGTCGTTCTTCGCACGGGTTGACAACCGGTTTACATTATCACTGTCAGAACTCACAACGACCTGTACCGGTTCCGCAGACAGACAAAAGTGCTGAAAGGTGATTTCTTCTTCTCCTCTTCCGTCACTTACTTCTTCCTGCGAACAGCTTCCTGTCAATAGTAAAGTCAGAATTATTCCTGTATAAAGTAATTTATTCATTCTGTTATCTGTTTTATCATCCGACATTAGGCACCTCCCATCTCTCCGCCCAGTTCCACCAGGTTTCCCCATGCATCCACCGTGAAAGTGGTTCCTACCTCCTGTTCGCCGCTACCGACCTGTCCATGATCGTTCGACACCGCAGTCCAGGGGGAAACAGTCACAGCAAAGTTCACGAAATCCCAGCCGTAGTTCACCTCGAACAGATACCGTTTACCCGGCTCGAAAGCCAGACGGTTTATCTTGGCATAAACCGTTTCCTCCTCCTCTGCTCCGTTATTCTCTGCTATTCTGACTTTTATGCTGGCTTTAAACGTCCCGCCGGCTTTCGGGTAAACGATCCGGGGAGTAATCTGGGTATTGTAATGTTTGCCGGATCTTTTACCTTCGGGATCGGTTACCGAATAACTGAATGTCGGGTTATTATCGGGATCATTCTGGATATAGATCGTACCATATCGTCCCTCAGCTTTCAGTTCGGGGATGATCAGTTCGTTTTCCGGCAAACGGTAATTATCTACTTCGACCTCACCATGCTGGTTCGTATAAATCACCATGCTGTCGATATCGATCTGAAGTACTTGAAACGTAGTAATCGGGCTTTCGTCTTTTACCACCCGTGCCGTGAAACTGATCTGCGAAGCCAGATGTTGCAGATTTCCCAGTGCTATGGTTGTCGCCTCCGAACGCATCTGTACCCGGGTGGTCGATCCCAGGGCATCCACCTGGTCAGCAATCTTTCCCGACCGCCCGTCGCCGGTCAGCGTCTGCCCCGGCACAATCGCACAGAAATCATATGTTCCGGCAGAAAGGAACATATCCGCCGACTGGTCGAGTACCAGCGCCGTGCCTGCATCGTTCACCTTATACTGGCTTTGTGCCACGAATGCCTTTGTATTAGGGTTGTAGGCTGCCACCGTCAGTTTGGTACCGGCAGCTAGCGATGTCGCCTCCCCGACCGCAGCACGTGTCACGGCAGCTATTCCCGGCAAGCTGAAACTCACCGGGTAGCAGGTATCTTTATCCGGTAAATCCGCCTCGTTGCGGCAAGCGGCAACCAATAATATCAGTAATACGATATATCCTGTTTTCATATGCTTTATTTGGGGTCTACTTCTACAATCTCGTCCAGATTCACGCCGTCCACCACCCAGGGTTCTACTTTAGGCAGGGAGAACGACGCAGAATTACGCGTAATGGTCGCTTCAAACGTATAGGTATATCCGCCAGCCAATACCAATTCGGTTGCATCGCCCGTTGCCATCATACGTGCCGTATAGCTTTTAGACGGATAGGCATTTGTCCCGCCAGCCTCGAAACTCAATCCGGAAAAATCCAGTTGCAAAGGGATTCCCCGGACAGAAGTAGAAACCGGAAGGATGATAAAAGAAACGGTAAAAGTCGTTCCGTTTTGGGTAGCCTCTTTCCGTTGTCCGTCCGGCTGTTCCAAAGACACACCTCCGGTAGCGGGGACAGGGTTACTCCCGTCGATAGTCGGCTGTGCGGGCCAGTAGATCATCGGAGATTGCTCAGAGACAGACGAGGCCCACGTAGCCGAGAGATCGATATAACAGCCGGAATTATCGATGTCCGCAATACCGACTGTTAGGCCGGAAGCGGCAGTATATCCGTTCGTTGTTGCCGGTTTAACCGTCAGTATCGCCTGTGTTGCCAGATGGCGAAACGCCAGAGGGATCGGAGTCGCTCCCGTGCTAATAGTAAATCCGCTACCACCATTATCGTTCACTGCCATCAGGTAATCCACCCCATTGTGCAGGTCGACGGCATGGCAGCCGTTGGCCAGACCCGGTACTACCTGACTGGCGCTATTGGTCGACAAGGCATAAAAACGATAACCGTCAGCGCTTTCGACCTTCATCACGCCACCGGTAGGGATCAATTCGTCAGCTACTCCCGAGCCATTGATCCGTACCGTATAAACATTGGTATAATCAGGTACTGTTTCTTCGGATGGTTTAGACCCTCCTTTTCCAACATATACCGTCACATAAGCTCCAGGGGTAAGTGCTGTATTTCCTGAAGAGGTACGGGTTACAGGCGTTTCTGCCGAAGCCGTGAAATCCAGTTCGATATCTCTTTCCGGGGCACTTCCCCATTTATCGTGTGTACAGGCTGTCAAGCAAATCAATACAAATACTCCGATGATCCATTGTTTCTTTTTCATACGCATATCTCCGTTTAAAAGTCTAGTTATCCGATACGTCGCCGACCTCACCGCCGGAACCGCCTGCCACCCACGATTCTACCGTCACGCCGCTGAATGTTGTCTCACTTCCCGACAAGGTCAGGGTGTACTGGTTGCTTTCACCGGGTTTCCATCCGACACTGGCATCCAGCTTTCCGGTATAAGTATGGGTTACATGCGTCGTTTCTCCTATTTTGATATTCTGAACCGTTATCTGTACCCACAGTTTCTGTGTGCCTCCAGTCGATGCAGCCTGCATAGGTAGCATATTATAAGTTGCAACCTGACTGGCGGGAGTTGTCGATCCGGATACATAATTATTGGATTTAATGACATTCATTTGTACCATTCCCGTATGATCCTGCGGTTTGCCATCACTTCCCAGGTTACACGTCTGCGGCGATCCGGCCGTAGTATTGCCAAAGCGGATCTCTCCCGAGTTCAGACGCATATAGGAGTTCGCCAGATTGGTAGCCTGTACCCAGACTTCGGCCAGTGCAAAGTTTTCTGCATCGCCGATATTGGGAGCACCTACGTTTCCACCGAATATAATAGTCAGTTGCACCTGGGTTCCTTTATGAGCGAAATTCAGGGGGACATCGATACTGGTAGTTCCGAATGTGATCGTTTTTTTCCGCCATCACATGCAGGTAGTCGACACCATTTTCCAAATTGGCAGTCGTCGTTCCGTTTCCACCTGCCGCATCCCCCAGGAGCGGTTTGCCGTCGCTCGCTGTTGTATTGAATACCGACACCTCTTTCGTCGTGCTATTGGTCGATACGGCGTAAAACCGGAAAGTACCCGAAGGCAGGATCATGGATTTGGCTTCCTCACCCGACGGAACAAGTTCATTGTCGGCAGTCCCGCCCACCGTATAATCTTTGGGAGTTACAGCCGGTACCGTTACTCCGTTTTTCTGCAGGTATGGGTAGATACGTACCTTTGCCCCGGTATTCAGGTTTTCTGTATCGTTTGCCCACGTTCCTGCAAAGGTATGGAAATGGATTTCCGGTAGAGCGTTCGGAGCGTCGGGCTCATTAAATATCTTATCGGCGGTACATCCGGCCAGCGATAAGAGGCAGACTATTGCAATGTATTTCATTCCTGTTCCAGTTGTTTTCATACGTTTACCAATCTTCGGTTATATCACCGTTAGGGAGCGATCCGTTCTTGCCGGTCCACGTGCTGACGGATACTCCCTTGAAAGCGATTTCGTTTCCAGTGATATTTACTTTATAGTTATATTGATTACCGGAAGCAAAACCGCCCTCCGGTGTCGTTATAGTCAATTCATAAATTTTATTTGTCTGTACCAAGCCGTTAAAGGTGATACGGGGGAACGTGACGATTACCGGGATTGTCTGTCCCGCCTGCATCGGCAGCATGATATAGCTGGCCGTAAAACCGTCGTTTATATTCGCGGTGCCGATGCTTTGGACGGTCGTATAGTTGTCTTTATTGCCGACCGGCGTCCCGGGTGCCAGTATGTTCGCCGGTCGATCAGGATCTCCCAGCGTAATTTTCATGTTTGAAGGATTGGTAGCCGCCAGCAGCAACGACGGGGCGGCGGCCGCTGTTATCTTATCATCGCCGCCTTCGCTAACGATCGTTATCACCAAGCGTGTCGAAAGGCACAGGAAAGGAAGAGATACGCTTTGCGTCTCTCCGGGTTTGGAATCGATGGCTTTATTTGTTGCACAATAGATATAGTCGGTGTTATTTGCCAGTTGCGCAGTCTGCGACACCGAACCGGCAGCCAATCCCGACGGTGTTGTTTCTGCATTGGTCGATAAAGCATAAAAGGTATAGTTGCCGGCCGCGAGAAGCATCACACTCTCGCCACCGGTAACCGTCAGATTGCCATTTCCACCCGATACCGTATAACTCCGGCTGACTACCGCTGCTACCATAGGAGTTGCCACGCTGTTTTGCTGATAGGCATAAACATCCACCAGCCTGCCGTCAGCCAAAGGGTCCGCTTTTGTAGCTCCGGCTTTTGTTTCCAAATTAATCGTACTGTTGAACGACACAGCCACCTTCTCCTCGTCGGGCACGGGATCAGGCTCGCCCCCTCTCCTGGCAGGGCAATGTCGAACACACAGCCCGTCAGCAGCAGGCAACTACACAGGATATAGGGGTAGAGATGGTTCATGTTTTATTTATTAAATGTACTTTACTTAGTTATTTGTATTATTGAGGGAACACTTTACGGTTCAGTAACAGTCGGATCGGATCCTGTAACCGTTCCCCAATCTACTACCGTTGCGCCGGTGAAAGTGATCTTGTTTGCTTTCAATTTGGCGGTATAGGTGTATTTCTTACCGGAGAGGAAAGGAGCAGAACCTTCCTGTGTCGGAGCTGTCAAATCAGCGGTATAAGTTTTATCCTCTGCTGTCCGTCCGCCTATCGATACCGAAACATTGAATTTAACTTTCAATGTTTGACCTGTAGCGACGGGGAGCATGGTATAGGTGGCGGTAGCTTTTTTTGCTGTCGACATCTGTTTTTGTCATTGTTCCTTTATAGACACTGCTGGATTCTTCTGTATCGATACTATTTGCTGCCGTAATTACTCCGGTTGCCAATGCCATTGTACATCCGGTAGTTACAGGAGGCGTGATAGTTGCCGAATTAGTAGTCTGCCAGTCTTTTAATTCTACTCCGTCTGCTTCAGAGCCTTCCAATGTGATTTCGATCTGAACGGCTTGGCGCTTGAATTCCAATTTAACGTCAGTTGAGGTAGGAACTGATACTGCATTTGGTTTCGCCCAAATATAATCCACACCATTCGACAAAACGCCTGAAACTCCACTTGTAAAGGTAGGGATGGTTTTATTATCAGCAGCAACGGCATTGCAGGAAACAGCATAGAAGTCGTAACTGCCTTTGGGGAGGTACATGACAAAAGGAGTACTTGTTCCGTCTATGTTATCTCCCACAAAAGTACCTGCTGTTGCTCCTACCGTATAGCCATTTGAAACAATGGCTGTTGCAGAAGTAACATTAGCTCCTGATGTATAAGCGGAAATCGTTGCCTTTACATTTTCAGCTACACTCGGATCCGCCTTTGTCAGCGTCAAATCCATATTGCCGTTGAAGTTGACGGCATATTCTCCCTTCTCGTTGATAACAGGTTTATCCTGTAGTTCATCGGAAGTACATCCCACAGTCGAGAGAAACAGCAAAGGGATGGATAGTAATATATTGGTTGTTTTCATGTTCATTTATTTAATACAATTTGTTTCACATTCTACATCTGCATCCTTATCACTCATTCAGAGGTGTTACTGGCAGATCGCCGCCCACGGCATTTACCCAGTCGACCACTTCGGTGGATAGAGTGATGAAGTCTTTGGCTGTTTCGCTATATAACAAGGTATAGAGATAGGACTTACCGGCTTCAAGACCTGTGGCTGGGACTTTCGGGGTGATCGTAACGGATTTATCCTGATCACTGTTATCCTTCAAATTCAGAACAAAATCAAGGCCACTATCCTTTGTGTTGGCAGCCATTTCAGCTCCGGTCTTCGGGAACAGCATCAACTGTCCGGGAATATCCATAGAGGCTCCGCCAGCCACTTCCTGAATACTTGCAGGAGAATAAAAGGTAAAGGTATTTCCAGATGCTGTTGCACTTAAACTGCTCCATGTTCCGTCCGTAATACTCATGGTCCCTTTATCCTTATCTTTTACCTGGATACTGACAATACTTACCTTGTTCGATGTTTCCGTATTCTTGAATTTGAAACGTACCTGCGTCAGAGCATGATTAAATACCAGTTTCTGGGTGACACCGGCTTCGGCTTCTGTCCGTTTGTAATTCTCTATTGGAGTGGCATACATATAATCCAACTGTGCATCCGGTGTTTTAGCGAGTGTCACTGTCAATGTAGGTGCGCCTCCGGCAGTCGGAGCCACAACTCCGTCACCATCCGACGCAGTTGTCGTATACGGATAATAGGCATAGAAGTTATGCAAATTATTCTTTGTATATTCCTTCAACGGAGAATACTCCAATCCTCCCGCTCCGTTTACAGTAGCCTCAATGTTGTCCATCAGGTTATCGGAAGCTGCCCATGCCGGAGTTGTAGCATGCGTCAACGCATAAATCCCTACCTTATCCCCATCCGGGATATTCGTCCCGCTTACCGGGGCTTTGGTTTCTACCTGTACCGTTGTGCCAAAGATGATGGCGTTGGCGTCCGGTTGGCTGTTCTGCAACTCATCGTGATCAGAACAAGAGGCAGCGGTGAAAGCGAC